>NZ_JACHVQ010000002.1:600000-829728 GCF_014190805.1 Flexivirga oryzae
CGTCCGGGCAGTATGTCGCACGAACCCGCCTTCGACTCCTGGATCAGCACGTTCGGGTCCAGCGTCAGGCCGAGCAAATCGTTGGCCGAGTCGCCGCTCACGACGGCGTCACTTCCGACCCCCCAGTGGTATGGCAGGCCGATCTGGTGCACGGTGTGGCCTGCGATCACCAGTGGCGTCATCCGCTCGGTGACCAGCACCCTGGCCTCGATCGCCGCGCGTGGCGACACGATCGTGGCCCACCCGCCGTGCTCCAGCCCGCGCTCGGCCGCCAGCTGCGGCGAGACCTCGCAGAACATCTCCGGCTGCAGTTCCGAGAGGTAGGGCAGCCACCTGCTCATGCCACCCGCGGTGTGATGCTCAGTGAGCCGATACGTCGTGAAAACGTAAGGGTAGACACCAGATCCGGGGGCACCCGCGCTCGGCGCACTGAGGTTGTCCTTGCGCGGGAACACCAGTCTGGCCGGGTTCTGCTGCTGGTGGTACAGCGGGTTGGCGACCGGCGACTCCTGCGGCTCGTAGTGCGTCGGCAGCGGGCCGTCCACCAGCCCGCTCGGCGCGAAGAGCCACGCCTTGCCGTCGGGACGCATCACGAATGCGTCGTCTCCCGCGAGCGCCGCGGGACCACCGAGCGCGGGATCCGGGTGGCTGTCCGGCGCTCGATCGACCGGGAAGTCGGGCACATCGTCACCGGTCCATTTGCCGAGATCCTCGTCCCACCAGACGTACTTCTTGCGCTCGCTCCACGGCCGCCCCTGCGGGTCGGCGGAGGCTCGGTTGTAGAGGATCCGGCGGTTGGCCGGCCAGGCCCAACCCCATTCCGGCGCGACCGGCGACTGCGAGTGGCCGGGCTTGCGCCGGTCGGCCTGGTTGACGCCGTCCGCATAGACGCCGGTGTAGATCCAGCAGCCGCCGTCGGTCGATCCGTCGGCACGCATCTCGTTGAACGTCGAGAGCGGCTGCCCGGCCTTCTCCCCGGTGCGGAACCGTCCGTTGATCTCCAAAAGGACTGCCTCGCCGTCGGGTTCACCGTGCTCGTCGACCGGGTAGTCCCAGGTCAGGTCGAGCAGGGGTCGGTCCCGCTCGTCGGTGGATCCGGCCAGCCTGGCGCGGATCCGGCGGCCCAGCTCGTAGAAGAACGTCAGCTCGCTCTGGCACTCACCCGGCGGTTGCACTGCCTGGTGGCGCCACTGCAGCAGCCGCTGCGTCTGGGTGAAGGACCCGGCCTTCTCGACGTGGCTGGCCGCGGGCAGGAAGAAGACCTCGGTGTCGATGTCCTCCGGCTTCAGCTCGCCCGAGGCGATCTCGGGACCGTCCTTCCAGAACGTCGCCGACTCGATCATGTTGAGGTCGCGCACGACCAGCCACTTCAGGTGCGCCATCGCCTCACGTTGCAGCCGCCCGTGCGCGGATCCGACCGCGGGGTTCTGGCCGAGCAGGAAGTAGCCCTCGACCTGGTCGTCCTTCATCGCCATGGTGGTCTCGTAGGTGCCGTGCGGACCGGACAACCGCGGCAGGTAGTCGAAGGCGTAGTCGTTGTCGGCCGTGGCAGCGTCGCCCCACCACGACTTCAGCAGGCTGATGAAATAGGCGTCGGTATTGGCCCAGAAGCCCTTCTCCGACTTGGAGTGCACCCGGGTGAGGTAGTCCTCGAGCGAGTCGTGCTGGCCGACACTGGGCATCGGCAGATATCCGGGCAGCAGGTCGAAAAGCGTTGGTATGTCGGTGGATCCCTGGATGCTGGCGTGCCCGCGCAGCGCCATGATGCCGCCGCCCGGGCGGCCCATGTTGCCCAACAGCAGCTGCAGGATCGCCGCTGTGCGGATGAACTGGGCGCCGAGCGTGTGCTGGGTCCAGCCCACGGCATACGCGAAGCAGGTGGTGCGCTCTCGGCCGGAGTTCTCGGTGATCGCCCGCGCGATGTAGGCGAAGTCGCCAGCCCCGACACCGCACGCCTGCCGGACCATCTCGGGCGTATAGCGCGCGTAGTGCCGCTTCAGGATCTGGAAGACGGTGCGCGGATGCTGCAGCGTCTCGTCGCGAGCACCGTCCGCGTCATACGACCAGCTCGTGTTGTCGTACTTGCCGGTGCTCGGGTCGTAGCCGGAGAACAGCCCGTCCGCGTCCTCGGCGTCCTGGTAGTCGGCGCTGATCAGCATGGCGGCATTGGTGTAAGCGATGACGTAGTCCTTGAACCACAGGTCATTGCTCAGGATGTGGTTGATCAGGGCACCGAGCAGCACCACGTCGGATCCGGCGCGGATCGGGACGTGCTTGTCGGCGATCGCTGACGTGCGCGTAAAGCGGGGATCGATGTGAATCACCTTGGCGCCACGTGCTTTTGCCTCGGAGACCCACTGGAACCCGACGGGATGGCACTCGGCCATGTTCGAGCCTTCGATCACGATGCAGTCGGCGTTGGCCATGTCCTGCAGATATTGCGTCGCGCCGCCGCGTCCGAACGAGGTCCCCAAACTGGGAACCGTGGAGGAGTGTCAAATGCGGGCTTGGTTCTCGATCTGTATGGCGCCCGCCGCGGTGAAGAGCTTCTTGATCAGATAGTTCTCTTCGTTGTCCAGCGTCGCACCACCGAGGGACGCGATGCCCATGGTGCGGCGGAGTTTGCGCCCCTTCTCGTCCAGGTCCTGCCAGGTGTTGCGGCGGGTGCGCAGGAAGCGGTCGGCGATCATGTCGATCGCGGTGTCGCGATCGAGCCGCTGCCACTCGGTGGCTCGTGGCGGGCGGTAGAGGACCTCCGTCTGCCGGCCCGGCGAATTGACCAGTTGCTCGCTCGCCGCACCCTTCGGGCACAGCCGTCCCCGGGAGATCGGCGAGTCCGGGTCACCCTCGATCTGGACGATCTTCTCGTCCTTGACGTAGACGCGCTGGCCGCACCCGACGGCGCAATAGGGGCAGACGCTGCGCACGACACGGTCGGCGGTCGCGGTGCGCGGCTGCACGTCACGTGTCTTCGCCGAGGTCGCGGCGGGACCGCGCCCGAGATAGTCCCCGGACCGGAACTGCCGGACGACCGGCCACTCCAGCATGCTGAACCTGCCCACGCTTCAACCCTAGCGCGCTGATCGCGTCCGTTCCCGGCATACGGTTGGACCGTGAGCGATGACGAGGCCCTGACCGACTTCTGGCAGGTATGCCGGGAGCGGCTGCCGCAGCTTCCCGCGCAGCAGCCGCAGGCCTGGGCGTTCGGTGCCACCGCCGAACAGGCGGACGAGTTGCTCGGCCTGGTGCTCCGCGGCGTGAAGACCGCCACCGCGTCGAGTCTGTGGGACTACGAGGCCGACGGGGATCCGCTGCCCGAGGTGGGTGAGCTCAGCATCCTCCTGGACAGCAGCGGCGCGCCGCACGCCCTCATCGAGACGACGGAGGTGCGCACGGTGCCCTTCGACGAGGTCGGGCCGGAGCACGCACGTGCCGAAGGCGAAGGCGACCGGACGCTCGAAGCCTGGCGCGCCATCCACGAGCGGTTCTGGACCGAGCACTCCTCCAGCCCGCGCGGTTTCGAGCCCACCATGCCGGTGGTCTGCGAGCGCTTCCGCCTCTTGTACCCGACGGCCCCGACCGTGGTCGTCCGCCCAGTCGACGCTGCCGACGAGGCACGCTGGCGTGAGTTGTTCCGCGGCTACCGCGACTTCTACCGGCTGCCGGACTCGGACGAGGTCGTCTCGCGCGTCTGGGGCTGGCTGATGGACCCGGAGCACGAATGCCAGGGGCTGGTGGCGGAGACGGCTGACGGGCTCATCGCGATCGGCGACTACCGCCGGTTCGCGCGCCCCTCCACCGGCACGGTCGGCCTGTGGCTCGACGACCTCTTCACCGATCCCGCGGCGCGCGGGAATGGTGCCGGGCGGGCGATCATCGCCCGGCTCACCGACATCGCCGCGTCCGAGGGACTGTCGGTGGTGCGCTGGATCACGGCGGACGACAACCAGCAGGCGCAAGCGCTCTACGACCAGGTCGCGGCGCGCACCCGCTGGGTCACCTACGACGCCACACCGGACGACGGCGCGCAGCTATAGGTCACTGCGCCGGGGCCGGTGTCGCGGCGAGCGCAGGGTCGTCGCCCTCGACCGGGCCCGTGGTGTTGGGCCGCCAGCCGAGCGCCGGCGCGACGTGCTCGGCGAACGCCTGCAGCACGTGCAGGTTGTAGTCGACGCCGAGCTGGTTCGGGATCGTGAGCATGACGGTGTCGGCCGCCATCACCGCGGCGTCGCCCCGCAGCTGCTCGATCAGCTTGTCGGGGGCGTCGGCATACGTCTTGCCGAACGTCGACCGGTAGCCGTCGATGATGCCGACCTGGTCGCTGTCGCGGGCGCCACCGAAGTATGCCGCGTCACGCTCGTCGACGATCGGGAAGATGCTGCGCGACACCGAGACGCGGGGTCGGCCGGTGTGCCCGGCGGCGACATACGCGGCCCGGAAGCGGTCGATCTGCTCGCGTTGCAGGTCGGCGAACGACGCGCCGTTCGCCTCGGTGAGCAGCGTGGACGACATCAGGTTGAGGCCGAGATTGCCCACCCACTCTGCGGTTTCGCGGGTGCTGGAGCCCCACCAGATGCGGTCGCGCAGTCCCGCGGAGCGCGGCTCGATCCGCAACCGGATGCCGGGCATGGTGCGCTGCGGGTCGGCGTCGACCAATCCCGCGCCGTCGATGGCCGCCAGGAAGGTCGCGAACTTGTCGCGGGCGACGTCCGCGCCGCGCGGGTCCTGGGCACCGGTGTAACCGAACGCCTCGTAACCGCGCACCGCCGTCTCGGGTGAGCCACGGGAGATGCCGATCGCGAGCCGCTGGTCGCTGAGCAGGTCGAGCGCGCCGAGCTCCTCGGCGAGCTGCAGCGGGTTCTCGTAGCGCATGTCGATGACCCCGGTGCCGACCTCGATGTGCTTCGTGCGCGCGGCGATCGTCGACAGCAGCGGGATCGGGGAGGACAGCTGCCGCTCGAAGTGGTGGACCCGGAAGTAGGCGCCGTTGACGCCGATCTCGTCGGCACCGACGCCGATCTCGGCCGACTGCTTCAGCGCGCTCGCCGCGTCCTGCGTCTGCGAGCCGGGAACCCGGCCGTAGTGGCCGAAACTGAGGAATCCGAAAGCTTTCATACAAATTTGAACAATTGCGGCTCGCCTGCTGTTCCCGCATGCTCCAGCAATGAGCGATTCCCAGCAGGAGGTGCGCCGCCTCGGCGTGGAGACCACCGGTATCGAGATCATCGAGGAGTCGGAACGGACGGCGCAGCCGCGCGATCTGTTCTGGCCGTGGTTCGCCGCGAACGTGTCCGTCTTCGGCATCTCCTACGCCGCCTTCGTGCTCGGCTTCGGGATCTCGTTCTGGCAGTCGGTCGTGGTGGTCGTCGTCGGCGTCGTGGTGAGCTTCGCGCTGTGCGGTCTCATCGCGCTGGCCGGCAAACGCGGGTCGGCACCGACGATGATCCCGTCGCGGGCGGCGTTCGGGGTCACCGGTCAGAAGGTCCCCGGCGTGATCAGTTGGCTGACCTCGATCGGCTGGGAGACGTTCCTGACCATCAACGCCACGCTCGCCACCGCAACGGTGATGCACAAGCTCGGCTGGGGCGGCGGCACCGCGACCAAGATCATCGCCTGCATCATCGTGGCCGCACTCGTCGTGCTCGCATCGGTCGCGGGCTATCACATCATCATGCGGTTGCAGTCCTGGCTGACCTGGATCACCGGCGTCATCACGGTCGTCTTCATGGTGGTCGCCGCCTCGCACATCGAGTGGTCGAAGGTCTCGGCGCTGCCGTCGGGCAGCTGGCAACAGACCATCGGCGCGCTGGTGATGGTGATGACCGGGTTCGGCCTGGGCTGGATCAACATCGCCGCCGACTGGTCGCGCTACCAGCGACGGGACGCATCGGGCGGTCAGATCGTCGCCTGGAACACCTTCGGCGGCGCCATCGCACCGGTCATCCTGGTGATCTTCGGGCTGCTGCTCGCCGGCTCCGACGACAAGGTCGCGAACGGCATCCTCGACAACCCGATCGGCGCGCTCGCCGACATCCTGCCCACCTGGTTCCTGGTGCCCTTCCTCATCGCCGCCATCCTGTCGCTCGTCAGCGGCGCGGTCCTGGGCATCTACTCCTCGGGGCTCACGCTGCTCTCGCTCGGGGTGCGGATCCCGCGGCCGTCGGCTGCCCTCGTCGACGGCGTGATCCTCACGCTGGGAACGATCTACGTGGTGTTCGTCGCCGAGAGCTTCGCGAGCCCGTTCCAGTCGTTCCTGATCACTCTCGGGGTGCCGCTCGCGTCCTGGGCGGGCATCATGATCGCCGACATCGCACTGCGCAAGGGCTCGTACGCCGAGGACGATCTCTTCGACACCAGCGGCCGCTACGGCGCGTGGGACTGGACCGCGATCGGCACACTGGTCGTCACGTCGGTGATCGGCTGGGGTCTGGTGGTCAACAACTTCGCGCAGGACGCCTCGTGGAACAACTGGCAGGGCTATCTGCTGCATCCCCTCGGCCTCGGCACGTATGACGCGAAAACCGCGTCGTGGAGCGGCGACTGGGCATACGCGAACCTCGGGGTCCTCGTCGCGCTCGTGCTGTCGTTCGTTGCGGCATACATCCTGCAACGCGGCAAGATCGCACGCCAGGAGGCGGCTGGCTCCGACACCACTGACGACAAGACCACGACAGTGGACGCGTGACACAGGACGCACACCCCCTCACCGAAAGGCTCAGCAACGATCGACAGGCTCAGAAATATCGGCGAATCCGGGCGAGCCTGGCGGGCATTACTGAGCCCCTCGGTGCGTATGTGAGCCTGTCGGTCATGGGTGGGCGAGGCAGTCGCGGGTGATCCCGGCGATCGACGCGACGCCGGAAAGGCCCATCGTCAGGTCGAGTTCGGCGAGCAACCGCTCCATCACCGCCTGCGCTCCGGCCGCTCCGTCGAGTGCGAGACCGAAGAGCCACGGCCGGCCGACGAGGACCGCGGATGCGCCGAGTGCGAGCGCCTTGAAGATGTCCGCACCACCGCGTATGCCGCTGTCGAAGAGCACCGGCACCCGGCCGTCGACGACCGGCGTGATCGCGGCGAGTGCGTCGAGGGACGCGACTGCTCCGTCGACCTGACGACCGCCGTGGTTCGAGACGATGATGCCGTCCACCCCGTGATCGAGTGCAGCGCGCGAGTCCTCCACTGCCTGAATCCCTTTGAGTATGACGGGCAGTCGCGTCCAGTCGCGCAGTTTCGCCAGCTGCTCCCAGGTGAGGCCCGGGCAGGGGAACACGTCCAGGAAGGTCTCCACCGCGGCGCGTGGTAGCGGTGACCGGAGGTTGTCGCGGAAGCGACTCAGACCGCGCGCCGAGTAGTCCGGAGCCTGCGGAGGACGTATCGAGGCGTAGTGGCGGGCGATCGAGATGAGAGTCCGGATGGCGGCGGGTGTGGGGCGCTGGTGCGGAATCACGGGGTCTCGATACGGCTCGGCTAGCGCCTCGCCTACTCGACCCGCAACACCCGCCTCGCCTACTCGACCTGTTTGACCGACGCGGTCACGCACCAGTTGCTGGAAGACCGGGTCGGAAAGGTACTGCGCGATACCCTGCCCGCGCGCGAAGGGCAGGTAGCCGAGATCCAGATCCTTGGTCCGCCAGCCGAGCAGGTGCGTGTCGAGCGTGACGACGATCGCCTGGGCGCCCGCCTTCTCCGCCCGCTGCACCAGCGACCTCGCCAGCTCGTCATTGTTGCTCCAATACAGCTGGTACCACATCGGATTGCCGCCGAGCTCCCGCACGGTGTCCTCCATCGGCACCGAGCCCTGGGTCGAGAGCACCATCGGCAGCCCAAGGGCGCGGGCCGCCCGCGCCACCGCGAGCTCCGCGTCCCGGTGCGCCATCTCCAACACACCGATGGGCGCGAACAGCACCGGCGCCGGCAGGTCGTGACCGAAGAGGCTCACGCCGAGCGAGCGCTCCGACACATCCCGCAACATCCGCGGAACGATCGGGAACCGTTGGAAAGCATCCCGGTTCGCGGCATCGGTCCGCTCCTGCCCGGCGCTGCCCGCGACATACGCCCACGCCTGGCGACTCATCCGCCGCCGCGCCGCGGCATACAAGGCGGACGGTTTGACCGGGACCTTGGGCTTGTGCCCGTACGCGCCGGCGCTGTAGATCGCACCCTGGACCGCGCGGCCGATCCCGGTGAGGTCCCGCACTCAGTTGACCTGCTTCTCCGAGTCCGCCCAATACGGTTGCCGCAGCTTGAATTTCTGCAGCTTACCGGTCGCGGTACGCGCCAGCTCGCTGCGGAACTCCACCTTCTTCGGCACCTTGTACCCGGCGAGCGACTGCCGGGCGTGCGCGATCAGGTCGTCCTCGCTCACGTCCGACTCGGCGACCACGAGAGCGGTCACCAGTTCACCCCACTTCTCGTCCGGTATGCCGATCACCGCGACCTCACGCACCGCGGGATGCGACATCAGGACGTCCTCCACCTCGATCGAGGAGACGTTCTCACCACCGGAGATGATCACGTCCTTCTTGCGGTCGGCGATGACCAATGCACCGTCGTCGAGATATCCACCGTCACCGGTGTGGAACCAGTTGCCCGCCAACGCCGCCGCGGTCGCCTCGGGGTTGTCCCAGTACGCCTCCAGGTTGTGGTTGCTCTGCGCGAGCACCTCTCCGCTCTCGTCGATGGCGAGCCGCACACCGACGGCCGGGTATCCGGCGCGACCGAGTTTGCGCGCCTGGTCGGTGGGCGACAGCTCCTCCCATTCGGAGCGCATGCGGCTCATCGTGAGCACCGGTGCTGTCTCGGTCAGCCCGTAGATCTGGATGAACTCCCAGCCGAGGTCCTCCCGCACCCGTTCGATGGTGCGCGTCGGCGGTGGCGCGCCGGCGACCACGATCCGAGTGCGGTCCCGCCCGGGGATCGGGCCGTCCCAGTCACGCGCCGCATCCAGCGCCGCCGCAACGACGGCGGGTGCGGCACACATCAGGGTCACGCCCTGGTCCCGCACCCGGCGCAGGATCTCCGCGCCGTCGACCTTGCGCAGCACGACGTGTCGCCCGCCCATGCCGGTCACCGCGAACGGCATACCCCAGCCGTTCGCGTGGAACATCGGCAGTGTGTGCAGGTAGACATCCTCATCGGAAACGCTTGCCTGCCAACCGAACACGGTCGCGTTCAGCCAGTTGTTGCGGTGCGTCAGCTGCACACCCTTCGGGCGGGCGGTCGTGCCGGAGGTGTAGTTGATCGTCGCCGTGGCGTGCTCGTCGCCCTCCCAGGGCCGCGGTTCCGCAGTGGACCCCCACACCTCGTCGTCGGACTCCCCGAGCAGGAACTTGCGCTCACACTCGACCTCGTCGAGCAGGTTCTTCAGCTCCGGGTCGACCATCAGCACCTCGGCACCGGAGTGCTGGACGATGTATTGGACCTCGGGCACCGACAGGCGGAAGTTGACCGGCACCAGGATGCGGCCGTAGCCACTCACCCCGTAGAACGACGTCAGCAGGCGGGCACTGTTGTGCGACACGACCGCAACCCGGCCGCCGACCGGGACACCCAACGCGTCCAGTCCCGCGGCCTGCGCACGGGCCAGCTGAGCCATCCGCCGGTAGGTGATCTCACCTCCGTCGAACGGCGCCGCGGGTTGGTCGGGTT
This sequence comes from Flexivirga oryzae, assembly GCF_014190805.1. Taxonomy (NCBI): domain Bacteria; kingdom Bacillati; phylum Actinomycetota; class Actinomycetes; order Micrococcales; family Dermacoccaceae; genus Flexivirga; species Flexivirga oryzae. The sequence goes on from NZ_JACHVQ010000002.1 coordinate 609,649, forward strand.
CGTCGACGGCCGCGACACGGTCGCCGTAGACCGTCTCGGCGCGATCGAGGAAATCACGGACGATGAGTGGGAATTCCATCGGCAGCCTCCAAATCGGGATGCCGCCATTCTTGCCACCTCAGCTGTATGGCGCCAGGGATCCGCGCAGAAGCTACGCCAGCCGCACGATCTCGGCGTGCAGCTCGCCGGCCCGGTAGTGCGCCAGCCGGGTCGCCCGGGCAGCGGGTTCGGCGTCGCGCAGCTCGGGCGCGTGACTGACCGATCGCAACACACCGACCGTCTCATCCGCGATCCAGATCCCCTCCGCGTGCCGAGCGCTCATCAGCACGTCCATCAGCCCGCGGTTGTCGACCGAGCACAGGAAGGACGAGCCGAACACGACCGGCAACCGTCCGAAGCCGAAACCCTCCGACGCCACGACCTCGAAGGCGTTACGACGCGAGACCACGATGTCCTGCTCGTCGACCAGCCGTGCCGCGCGGCGCATGCGTTCCTGAGCGGCGACCTGGTCGGGCTCGAGCAACGACAGCATGCGGTCGAGCACGCCCTCGGCGCGCGGGTCGAGCGGGTGCAGGTCGTACCCGCGCCGGGCCACGATGTGGTGCCCGGCGAGCAGGTCGGGCTCGAACGAGTCCGCGACGAGCTCGAAGCCGGCCGCCGCGCCGACCGCGACCAGTTCGAGCGTGACCGGCCCCGCGAAGGCGTCTCGCAGGTACTGGTCTGCGAGTTGCAGCATCCGCACTCCCGTTGCGGGATCGTTCAGCGGCACCGGCTCCTCCTGCAACAGCCGCCCGATCGGACCCCTGCGGTCCCGCAGCCGTTCGGTCCACAACTGGTAGGAGCGGTTGTCCGGCGGCAGCGTGCCGTCGAGCACCGGGAAGTATGCCGCCAGCGGCTTGTCGCGCCCGGTGCGCCGGAGGTCGAGGCTGGTCGCGCGCAACAGGTGCTGAGCGGCCCGCCAGTCGCCGAAGTCCAGCCCGTATGCGGTGAACGCCGTGAAGGTCCGGTCGTCGGTGCCGGTCTCGGCGCCGGCGAGCGCGCACCAGCGACGATAGAGCGGGCCGGAGAAGCGTTCGGCGGCAGCGGCGAACGCCGCGCGGCAGTCGGCGAGGACGGTCATGATCACGCCAATGTAACCGGGGCAGAGTGGGCTTCGCGCGGCCGCTCGGCGTCATACCTCCAGGAGGCGGTGCAGGAACGTGCGGGTGCGCTCCTGCTGCGGATCGTCGATCACCTCGGCGGGGGCTCCGCGCTCGACCACGAGACCACCGTCGATGAACAGCACCTGGTCGGCGACATCCCGCGCGAAACGGATCTCGTGGGTCACCAGGACCATGGTGCGGCCCTCGGCCGCCAGCCCGCGGATGACCTCCAGCACACCGCCGACGAGCTCCGGGTCGAGGGCCGATGTCGGCTCGTCGAAGAGCAGCAGGTCCGGCTCGAGTGCGAGCGCCCGCGCGATGCCGACCCGTTGCTGCTGGCCGCCGGACAGCTGGGACGGGTACTTGTCGGCGTGCTCGGCGAGTCCGACCTTCGTGAGCAGCTCCCGCGCCTCGTCGTTCGCCTGATCGGTCCGCTTGCCCTGCACCACGATCGGACCCTCGGTGACGTTCTGCAACGCCGTGCGGTGCGGGAAGAGGTTGTGACTCTGGAACACCATGCCGCTGCGGGCCTGGTAACGACGGATCAACTCCCGGTCCGAGGACTTCAGCCGACCGTTCCGCGATGACCTCAGCTTCGCGAAATCGACTGTTACGTCACCGATCCGGATGATGCCGCTGTCCGGGCGTTCGAGTGCGTTCAGGCCGCGCAACAGGGTCGTCTTGCCCGATCCGGAGGGCCCGATGATCACGGTCACCGTCCCCTTGGGCACGGTGAACGAGACGTCCTTGATGACCTGGTGGTCACCGAACTTCTTGGCCACCGAGGTGGCTTCCAACAAGTCATTCATGCGATGACATACCTGTTCAGTCGGGTCTCGAGACGACCTTGGAATCCGTTGAGAACGAAGCAGATCACCCAGTAGTAGACGGCTGCCGCGGAGTACAGCGCGAAGTAGCTGTAGGTCGGGGCGGCCGCGATCTGGGCCTGGTGGAACAGATCGAGGGCCAGGATGACGGAGGTGAGAGACGTGTCCTTGACCAGCGACAGCAAGGTGTTGCCCAACGGCGGCACGGCGATCCGTGCGGCCTGCGGCAGCACGACCCGGCGCAGCGACGTCCGATAGCCCATGCCGATCGTCTCGGCCGCCTCCCACTGGCCCCGTGGGACCGAGGAGATCGCCGAGCGGACGATCTCTGCGCCGTACCCACCGACGTTGAGGCTCAGGGCGATGACCGCCGAGAAGAACGTCGAGAACTTCACCCCGATCTCGGGCAGCCCGTAGAAGACGATCACCAGTTGCACCAGCAGTGGAGTGCCTCGGATGATCGAGATGTAGATCCGGGCGATCCAGGAAAGGACCAACACGCTGGACCGCCGCAGCAGCGCCACGACGACGGAGATGATCAGGCCGATCACGAAACTGACTGCGGTCAGCGGGATCGTGGTCTTGAGGGTGGCCTGGAGCATCGGCCACGCGTTGTCCTTGACGAGCTGCCAGTCGCTGGTCGTCGACTTCTGCTCCGACTTCGCACCGAAGTACTTGTCGTAGATCTGCTGCAGCGAACCGTCCTGCCGCATCTGGGCGATCTGCTTGTTGATCGCCGGCATGTAGCCGCTGCCCTTGCGGGCCGCGAAGACCGACTCGCTCTTGTCGTCAGTGGTGGCAACGATTTTCACGCTCTTGTTGCCGGTGGTGTTCAGGTAGTTCTTGACCGCGAGCTGATCGTTGACCATCGCGTCCACCCGTCCCTGGGTCAGCGCGGCGACCGCCTTGTCCATGGCGTCGACGCCGACGACGGTGGCGCCCGCCTGCTTCGCGGTCTGCGCCCAGTTGCTGGTGATGTTCTCGGCCGCGCGCTTGCCCTTCAGGTCGGCGAGCGACTTGATGGTCGTGTTGTCGGACTTCACCACCAGGACTCCGGTGGTGGTGATGTATGGCGCGGACAGGTCGTACTTCGCCGCCCGCTCCGGATTGCGCGTGACTTCGTTGGCGACCAGATCGATCCGCTTGGACTGCAGCGCCGCGAACATCGAATCCCATTGGGTTTCGACGAATTCGATCTTGACACCGAGTCGCTTGCCGATGGCGGTGATGAGGTCGACGTCGAAACCGGTCAGCTTGTCGGAACTGTCGTGATAGCTGAACGGCGGGTAGACGCCTTCGGTGCCGACGCGCAGCACCGGCGGCAGACCCGTCCCGGAAGGCTTCTGCGGCGCCGCCACTGCCGCGGGCGTCGCCAGCGCGCCCAAGCCGAGGAAGAGCGTGGCGAGCAGCGCAGCGGAGCGCATCAATAATAATCGAACCTTATGCACTACCAAAGCCTACGATATGGAATCTCGGGCCGCGAAGTCGCGCACCGACGAACCGGTGAGAGTCAGACGGTCAGCTCCGCGATCTGCAGCAGGTTGAGCGCCGAGCCCTTGCGCAGGTTGTCCGCGCAGATGAACAACTCGATCGAGTTCGGGAAGCCCTCGCTGCGCCGCACGCGGCCCGCGAAGATCGGGTCGGCACCGACCACGTCCACCGGCGTCGGCCATGCGTCGTCGAGCGAGTTGGCCGAATCGTCCAGCACCACCACGGAATTGGACGACTCGGTGAGGATCCGCACGGCATCGTTGCGGTCGGTCTCGGCTGCGAACGTCGCGTGCAGGGACACCGAGTGAGTCCGCACCACGGGCACCTGGACGCAGGTCACCGCAACCGGCAGGTGCGACACCCGCAACAGCCGGCGCAGTTCGTCGCGCACCGCGCTCTCGGTGGTCGTTGCGCCCTGGTCCGCTTCGTCGCCGACCCACGGGATGACGTTGAACGCCACCGGCGCGAGGAACGGTGACGACCCGAGGTCGGACAGCATCCGTCGCACGTCCCCGGGTGACTGACCCACGCTCTGGTTGCCGGCCAGCTCCATCGTCTCGTCGTACAACCGGAGGGCGCCGGCGACACCGGCGTCCGTGACGGCCTGGAAGGTCGTGATGACGGCCGAGGTCAACTGCCAAGCACTGTGCAGCGAGTGCAGCGCACCGACCATCATCAAGGTGGCGGCGCTCGGGCTGGCGACGATCCCGGACGCCGGCTCCTTCGCCGCGTCCGGGTTGATCTCCGGCACCACGAGCGGCACGTCCGGCGTGAGGGTGAAGTTGCCGGAGCTGTCGACCACGGTGGCGCCGGCCTCGACGGCGATCGGTGCCCATTTCGCGGCGACCGCCGCCGGCACCGCCATGACGACGACGTCCACCCCGCGGAACGAATCGACACTCAGCTCCCGGACGACGGTGTCCTTCCCGAGGATCGACACCCGGCGACCGGTCGACCGGCTGGACGCGATCGGGCGGATCTCACCCCAGATGTCATCCCGGGTGGGCAGCAGGGACAGCAGCGACAGCCCGACGACGCCGGTCGCCCCGACGACTGCGAGTGTGGGCTTGCCCGCCATGGTCAGCGCCCCGCGGCGATGACCTCGGCGATCTGGATCGTGTTGAGGGCAGCACCCTTCCGCAGGTTGTCACCGGAGACGAAGAGCACCAGTCCCTTGCCGTCCGGCACGGACTGGTCCTGCCGGATGCGCCCGACATACGACGGGTCCTTGCCGGCCGCCTCCAACGGGGTCGGCACATCGGTGACCACGACCCCGGGTGTGTCGGACAGCAACTCGCGCGCCTCGTCGGGGGTGATCGCCCTGTCGAACTCGGCGTGGATCGCCAGCGAGTGGCCGGAGAAGACCGGCACCCGCACGCAGGTGCCCGCAACCGCGAGGTCCGGCAGGTCGAGGATCTTGCGCGACTCGTTGCGCAGCTTCTGCTCCTCGTCGGTCTCCCCGCTGCCGTCCCCGACGACGGACCCGGCCATGGCGAGCACGTTGTAGGCGATGGGGGCGACATACTTCTTCGCCGGGCCGAGCTCGACGGCCTCCCCGTCGTGCGCGAGTCCCTCGAGGTTGCCCTCGACGCCCTGGCGGATCTGCCCGGCCAGCTCCTCGACACCGGCGATGCCCGACCCTGAGACGGCCTGGTAGGTCGCCACGATCAGCCGGCGCAGCCCGGCCGCGTCGGTCAGCGGCTTCAGCACCGGCATCGCAGCCATCGTGGTGCAGTTCGGGTTGGCGATGATGCCCTTCGGGGTGTTGGCGATCTGCTGCGGGTTGACCTCGGAGACGACCAGCGGGACCTCGGGGTCACTGCGCCACGCGGACGAGTTGTCGATGACCGTGACTCCGGCCGCGGCGAACCGGGGGGCCTGCTCCCGGGAGGTCGCACCACCGGCGGAGAAGATCGCGATGTCCAGACCGGCCGGGTCGGCGGTCGACGCGTCTTCGACAACCAGTCGCTTGCCCTGCCAGTCGATCTCACGGCCGGCCGAGCGTGCCGAGGCGAACAGGCGCAACTCGGCCACCGGGAAGTTGCGCTCCGCGAGCAGCTTGAGCACGACCCCACCGACCTGGCCGGTGGCGCCGACGACGCCGACGTTCAATGCATTCATCGTCCGGTACCTCCGTAAACCACTGCTTCACCGTCACTGGAATCCAGGCCGAACGCCGTGTGCACCGCACGCACCGCGTCGTCCAGCAGGTCACCCCTGGTGACGACCGACACCCGGATCTCCGAGGTCGTGATCATCTCGATGTTGATGCCGGCGTCGGCCAGTGCCTGGAAGAACGTGGCCGAGACGCCGGGGTGGCTGCGCATGCCGGAGCCGATGAGCGACAGCTTGCCGATCTGGTCGTCGTACTGCAGCGACTCGAAGCCGAGCGCGTCCTTGGCGTCCTGCAGCGCCTGGACGGCACGCTGGCCGTCGGTCTTGGGCAGCGTGAACGACACATCGGTCTTGCCGGTGGCGACCGCCGAGACGTTCTGGACGATCATGTCGATGTTGACCTGCTGCTGCGAGATCAGGTTGAAGATCGCCGCGGCGCTGCCCGGCGTGTCCTTGACACCGACGACCGTGATCTTGGCCTCGCTGGGGTCGTGCGCGACACCGGCGATGATCGGGGCTTCCACGTCGTCTTCTCCTTCGACTGCTGGGTAGACCCAGGTGCCCTCGCGGTAGCTGAACGACGAGCGCACATGGATCGGCAGGTTGAACCGTCGGGCGTATTCGACGCACCGCAACATCAGGACCTTGGCGCCCGACGCGGCCATCTCCTGCATTTCCTCGTTGCTGATGCGGTCGACCTTGTGGGCCGTGGGCACGATGCGCGGGTCCGCGGTGAAGATGCCGTCGACGTCGGTGTAGATCTCGCAGACATCGGCATTCAACGCGGCGGCGAGCGCCACGGCCGTGGTGTCGGAGCCGCCACGGCCCAGCGTGGTGATCTCCTTGGTGTTCTGGCTCACGCCCTGGAAGCCGGCGACGATCACGATGTGGCCCTTGGCGAGCGCATCGGTGATCCGGCCGGGCGTGACATCGATGATGCGGGCCTTGCCGTGGGCGTCGTCGGTGATCACCCCGGCCTGGGAGCCGGTGAACGACCGAGCGGAGTCGCCGAGGTTGGCGATCGCCATGGAGACCAGGGCCATCGACATGCGTTCACCGGCCGTGAGCAGCATGTCGAGCTCCCGCTCCGGCGGGGCGGGCGAGACCGCGTCGGCGAGGTCGAGCAGCTCGTCGGTCGTGTCACCCATCGCGGAGACGACGACGCATACCTGGTTGCCGGCCTTGCGCGTGTCGACGATGCGTCGTGCGACCCGCTTGATGCTTTCGGCGTCGGCGAGCGAGGAGCCGCCATACTTCTGGACCACGAGAGGCACTGCTCGAGCTTCCCTTCGGGGGACGTCATGGGCGGGGATGCCGATTCTACCGGCGGCTCCTCCCCCAGATTTCGTCGCCCGTATGGCGGAATGTCCGTCCACCTTCTGGACGCACGTTCAGGGCGGCCCGGTAACCACCCGGTGAACACACCGTGATCGGGAGGCAATTTCGAGCTGTGAGACATCAGTGACAGACTTGATGTGTGTCGAGTAGTAGGGAAGGGGTCGGCGACCTCACTGTCTCACAGCGTCGCGCCGAGTCCGGCCCGGCGCTGCTACCCGTTGCGTGGCGAGCGTACCGTCCGCCGCGCTGGTGGTTCGAGATCATCCTGATCGTCGTACTCGACGCCGTCTACGAGCATCTGCGCGACCTCGTCCCCCTGCGCGAGCACGAGGCCTACGCGCGGGGCTGGGACCTGTTCCACTTCGAGCAGCACCTCGGCTTCGACATCGAGCTCACCCTCAACCGGTTCGTGATGCACCACCACTGGATCGCCCAGGCCGCGAACTACGGCTACGCAACCTTCGCTGTCCCGGTGATCGGGGTGCTGGTCTGGCTGTTCATCTGGCACCGTCGCGTCTACAAGACCGCACGAAGCGTGCTCGCCTTCACTACGATCCTCGGGCTGATCGGCTTCTGGCTCTTCCCGACGGCGCCACCGCGCTTGCTGAACGGCGCCGGGTTCGTCGACACCACGGTCTATTTCCATACCATCGGTTCGTGGGGCAGCCGCACGGTGAGCGAGCACTCCAACCTCTTCGCCGCCATGCCGAGCCTGCACTGCGCGTGGGCCCTGTGGGTCGGGCTGTCGCTCTTCTTCGTCGCGCGACATCGGCTGCTGCGCGCACTTGGTGTCCTCTACCCGCTCTGGACGTTGTTCCTCGTGATGGCGACGGCCAACCACTACATTTTCGACGCGCTCGCCGGCTACTTCTGCGTCGCGGTCTCGGTCGTGGCGGTCTGGCTGCTCTTCGGCCACCAGCCGTGGTCACCGGCGCGCGACAAGGAGGAGCTGACGCGCCTCCACCACGCGAAGGACGCGGCACAACCGTCCGAGGGAGACCGGGCGCCGTCCGCGGTCTGACGCATGGCGGGCGAGTAGGTCGCTACCGTCGTCACTTCCTCGCGGCCCAGGATCCGGCTCAGGGGTGCAGTGCCTCGAACTCCGCATCGGCGACCGTCTCGTCGTCGGCGTCCAGCCGCAGGTGCGCCAGGATCGTCTGTACGACGCGCAGCGCCGCCGACGAACGCACACCCCACTGCGACAGGTAGCTGAACTGCCACCACCACAGCGCCTCGGTCAGCCGACCGTGGTCGAAGTGGGCCAGGCCGTGCTCGAGCGCGCCGACGATATCGGCGAGGTCGTCGGAGAGGGCGCCGCGGGCCGGTTCCACGGAGGTCATCGGGTCGACGACGTCGGCGTAGTCGTCGATGCCGTCGAGCATGTTGGCCAGGCCCATGCGCAGCGCGTCGAGGTTGCTCTCCGGGCCCGGGTCGGCTTCGTACCGCTCCTCCGGCACGACATCCTGTATGGCGCCCAGCCGGGCACCGGCGACCTGCAGTTGTGCCAGCATCAGCAGCATCAGGGGCAGCGCGGCGTCGGGCGCCGAACCGGCGGCCAGTTGGCGCACCGACTCGCAGAACGCGCGCGCGTCCTGGGCGGTCTCCGCCGCCAGCGTGCCGACCTGCAGGGCTTCGGCGTCAGGTGTCTCAGGCATCGACAACTCTCCGTCCTTCGAATGCGCGACCGAGGGTCACTTCGTCGGCATACTCCAAGTCTCCCCCGACGGGCAGGCCGGAAGCCAGGCGGGTGACGCGCAGTCCCATCGTGCGCAGCAGCCGCGACAGGTAGGTAGCGGTGGCCTCACCGTTCAGGTTGGGGTTGGTGGCCAGGATGACCTCCTCGATCGGCTCCTCGCCGAGGCGCCGGACCAGCTCGGTGATCTTCAGGTCGTCCGGCCCGATGCCGTCGATCGGGCTGATCGCCCCGCCGAGCACGTGGTAGCGGCCGCGGAACTCGCGGGTCCGCTCGACCGCGACGACGTCCTTGGGCTCCTCGACCACACAGATCGGCGTGTCGTCGCGGCGTGGGTCCTGGCAGATCCGGCAGAGGGTCTCCTCGGCGACGTTGAAGCACCGCTCGCAGAAGCGCACCTTCTCGCGGACGACGGCCAGCACCTCGGTCAGCCGGGCCACGTCGGCGGGGTCGGCCTGCAGCAGGTGGAACGCGATGCGCTGCGCCGACTTCGGACCCACCCCCGGCAGCTTGCCGAGCTCGTCGATCAGGTCCTGGACCACACCCTCATACACAGTTCACGAGCCTAATCCTCGGGCGCGACACCACCGCCATCGACGCTCCCACCCGCAGGCCGGAAGCCTCGCGGACGGGTCGACACCGGCACATCGGGTAGCACAATTGGCTGGTAGGCCCTTGTTAGGGTGCCGGGATGTTGGCTGATCTGTTGTACGTCGCCGCTCCGCGTGACGACGTCGTCGAGATCGCGCATCTGTCGTCGGCTGGGACCAACCGGACTGGACGCTGCTCGGTTATCGGCGCGGCCGCACCCGCCGTCGCTTCCACTCTCGCTCGACTGACCCCCCGCGAGGGCGAGACTCGCTACCCGGCCGGGCGTTCGTTGTATGACGACGCGCGCTCCTGGCCGGACAACTGCGCGATGGCGTCCATGATCCGGTCTGTCGCCACGCGCCGGGCCTTGCCGGCCGGCATCGACTTGAACTCCTCGCCGAAGGTGAGCGGCGCGCCGAACTTCACCGTGACCTTCGCCAATCGCGGGACGTTGGTGCCGATCGGCTGGACCTCCGGGGTGCCGATGACCCCGGTCGGTACGACGGGCACACCCGCCTCCATCGCGAGGTGGGCAACCCCGACCCGGCCCCGGTAGAGCCGGCCGTCGCGCGAACGGGTGCCTTCGGGGTAGATGCCGAACGCCTCACCTTCCCGTAGCACCCGCAGCGCCTGGTCGAGCGAGTTGACCGCGGCGCGCGAGTCCTCCCGCTCCACCGGGATCATGCCCATGGCGTTGAACCAGCTCCTGGACGCGACCCCTTTGACACCCTTGCCGGTGAAGTATTCGACCTTCGCCAGGAAGACCACCTTGCGTGGCGCGACCAGCGGGATCACGACGCTGTCGATGAAGGACAGGTGGTTGCTCGCGATCAGCACGCCGCCGGTCCGGGGCACGTTGTCCCTGCCCTCGACCTGCGGGCGCCACACCGCCCGCAGCAACGGGGCAACGGTCATCCGCGACAGCGGGTAGAGGGGCCCGCCACCCATCAGTCCACCTGCTCGTCGATCACGGTGGCGCCGAGCACCGCCTGCATCACCGGAAGCCCCACCGGACCCGGGTCGTCGACGTCCTCGTCGTCCATCGACTCCGCAATCTCCTCCTCGGGCTTCGGCTTCGCCTGCGCGACGGAGCGGTCCGGAGCCGCAGGGTTCTCGGCGGTCGCCCACTCCGGTGGCGGAGCGTTGACCGAACCCCAGCCGCCGCCGGTGTCCGTCGTGCCGGAACCTGCCGACAGGCCGGCCTGGGCGAGCGCCTCGGCGGCCCGGGACCGACGCGAGGGAGGTGCGGCGTCGCGGGTGCGGTCGCTCGGCCCGTCAACCGGCGGTGGGATGTCCTGGGCCGGGGGCTGCCGGTCGGTCTGCGGTGCGGCCGGTGCCGACGCGTCATCGGGCGGTCCGGGCGCACGGCCGGGCCCGTCATCCGGCTCCGGCGGGAGGTTGGGAGCCGGCGCGCCCGAGTCGGGTCGTGCCGTCACCCGGGCACGTATGCCGAGCGCGTCGAACAGTGCCGCCGCCACCACGTCCGGGTGCGGTGGTCGCTCGACCGCCTGCGCCAGCCCGGGGCTGCTGGTGCCCAGCACCAGCGTCTCGCCGTCGAAGTCGGCCACGTGCGCGTGCTGGCTCAGCAACGTCCAGGTGACCCGCTTGGCGCGCGCGATGCGCTCCAGCACGTCCGGCCACGCACGGCGTACGGCGTCCGTCGTCACCGCGCCCGACGGTGCCGCCTGTTGTGGCGCACCCGCGCCGGCCGAGGCGGCACCCGCGCTGGTCGAGCCCGCTCCTGCGCCGGTCGAGCCCGCTCCTGCGCTGGTCGAGTAGGGCGAGGCGCTAGCCGAGCCCGTATCGAGACCCGCGGGACCTCGATGCGCGGCTCGTTCCTCGCCGCTTACTCGGCCACCGCTGCCTTGCTCCTGCCCCACTCGGGGCGAGGCGCCAGCCGAGCCCGCTCCCGCGCTGGTCGAGTAGGGCGAGGCGCTAGCCGAGCCCGTATCGAGACCCGCGGGACCTCGATGCGCGGCTCGTTCCTCGCCGCTTACTCGGCCACCGCTGCCTTGCTCCTGCCCCACTCGGGGCGAGGCGCCAGCCGAGCCCGCTCCCGCGCTGGTCGAGTAGGGCGAGGCGCTAGCCGAGCCCGTATCGAGACCCGCGGGACCTCGATGCGCGGCTCGTTCCTCGCCGCTTACTCGGCCACCGCTGCTTTGCTCCTGCCCCACTCGGGGCGAGGCGCTAGCCGAGCCCGCTCCCGCGCTGGTCGAGTAGGGCGAGGCGCTAGCCGAGCCCGCTCCCGCGCTGGTCGAGTAGGGCGAGGCGCTAGCCGAGCCCGTATCGAGACCCGCGGGACCTCGATGCGCGGCTCGTACCTCGCCGCTTACTCGGCCACCGCTCGGGTGCCCGGCTTGGTCCTCGCCGCTTACTCGGCCACCGCTCGGGTGCCCGGCTCGTTCCTCGCCGCTTACTCGGCCACCTCCCATGGCCGGGGGGCCGCCGATGTCCATACGGCGCTCGAGGCGGTCCAGGCGGGCGGCATACCCCTGCTCACCGGAGACGGCAGGCAACAGCACCCGCGCACAGATCAGCTCCAGTTGCAGCCGCGGGCCGGTGGCGCCGGTCATCTCGGACAGCCCGGTGTTGACGATGTCGGCGGCGCGCGACAGCTCCCCCGGCCCGAACGAGGCCGCCTGCTGCCGCATCCGGTCCAGCTGGTCCTCCGGCACACCACGCAACACCTGCGCGGCACCGTCCGGCACCGCGGCGATGACGATCAGGTCGCGCAGTCTTTCCAGCAGGTCTTCGATGAAACGCCTTGGGTCGTGGCCGGATTCGACCACCCGGTCGATCTGCCGGAAGACGGCGCCGCTGTCGCGTGCGCCGAGCGCGTCCACCGTCGCGTCGAGCAACTCACCGTCGGTGAAGCCGAGGAGGGCGGCGGCCCCGGCATACGTCAGCCCCTCCTCACCCGACCCGGCGATCAGCTGGTCGAGCACCGACAGCGAGTCACGCACCGACCCGGCACCCGCCCGCGTCACGAACGAGAGGACACCCGGCTCGACGGCCACACCCTCGGCGTCGCACAACTGCTGCAGGTAGTCGGTCAGCCGCGCCGGCGGCACCAGCCGGAACGGGTAATGGTGGGTGCGCGACCGGATGGTGCCGATGACCTTCTCCGGCTCGGTCGTCGCGAAGACGAACTTCACGTGCTCCGGCGGCTCCTCGACGATCTTCAACAGCGCGTTGAAGCCCTGCGGCGTCACCATGTGCGCCTCGTCGATGATGTAGATCTTGTAGCGCGCCTGCGCGGGGCCGTATGACGCCCGCTCGCGCAGGTCACGCGCGTCGTCGACACCACCGTGACTCGCGGCGTCGATCTCGATGACGTCGACCGTGCCGGACCCACCGCGCGACAGCGCGACACACGACTCACACACCCCGCACGGCGTGGGCGTCGGCCCCTGCTCGCAGTTGAGGCAGCGGGCCAGGATCCGTGCCGAGGTCGTCTTACCGCACCCGCGCGGCCCGCTGAACAGGTAGGCGTGGTTGACCCGCCCGGTGCGCAGGGCCTGCATCAGCGGCTCGGTCACGTGCTCCTGGCCGATCACGTCGGCGAAGGTCTCGGGCCGGTAGCGGCGGTACAGCGCGGTCGTCACGACTCCGACTCTATTCGCCCTCGCCCACACGCGTGATGGGTCCGTGGCGTCCGGTCGGAACCCGCCGGTCATATCCCGCGCGGAAAGCCACCGGAGAGTGCGACGATGGAGGTACCGGGCGCCGTTGATCAGCTCGCCAGACCTCACGGGCGCCGGTCCCAGGGGCACGGTCAGGGGTCGATCAGGCGGCGGAAGGGGCCGTGGGAGTCATGCTTTCGTGGCGTCGGCTGCGCACGCCGACGGCCTTGGCAACCGCGTGCGCGGTCGTGTTCGCGCTGCTCTACATCTTCTGGACGCCCCAGGTGCCGGACCTCGCCGCACAGGTCGCCCGCGCCAAGGTCGCCCGCGTCGGTGGCTCCCCGGTGTGGTGGGGCGGCTGGTTCGGGGGCATCACCCTGCCCAACTACAGCGCCCTGGTCCCCTTCTCGATGGCGACCGTCGGCATCCGGCTGACCGGCGTCATCGCCGTGGTGGTCAGTGCGTATGGCGGGGCGCTGCTCGTCGCGGGCGCGCCGCGGCCCCGTGCGGGCGCGGTCGCGATCGCGCTGGCCCAGGCCGCCGATCTGCTGAACGGCCGGGTCACGTTCACGGTCGGCGCGGCGCTCGGGATCTGGGCGCTGGTCGCGTTGCGTCACCGGCACGAGAAGTCCGCGATCGTCCTGTCACTGCTGTCCTTCCTCGCCTCCCCGCTGGCCGGCTTCTTCGTCGGCATGATCGCCGCGGTGGTCGCGCTGTCGCGCCCCGAACGCCGGCGCACCGCGGGCATCTGCGCCGGCATACTCCTGCTCGCCGGAATCGCAATGGCGGTCCTCTTCCCCGGCACGGGCAAGATGCCGTTCCCGATCACCGACGCGGCGCCGGCGCTGCTGTCCTGCGTGGTGGTGTTCGGGGTGTGCCATCACAAGCTGATCCGGGCGACCGCCGCGGTCCTCGCCGTGTCCTTCATCCCCCTGCTGATCGTCCCGCTCGCCATCGGCAGCAACGTGACTCGGCTGGCCTGGCTGGCCGCGGTGCCGGCGGTCGTGGCGTATGCCGAACTGCGCCAGTCGCTCGTCACCGCCTGCGCGGTGATCGTGGCGATCTGGCCGATGAGTGACCTGGTCAACCAGTTGACCCTGGCCCACCAGCCGTCCAGCAACTACGTCTTCTACAAGCCGCTCGCGACCGCGCTGAAGACGGATCAGCAACGGTTGGGACCGAAGGTGATCGGGCGGCGCGTCGAGGTCGTCGACACCAAGAACCACTGGGGGTCGGCATACCTCACGTCGTTCTCCCTGGCACGCGGCTGGGACCGGCAGGCGGACAAGGCGGACAACCCGATCTTCTACCAGCCGCAGAAGCTCAACCCGGTGAGTTACCGGCAGTGGCTGGACTCACTCGCCGTCGGCTGGGTCGCGGTCCCGAAGGCGCCGATCGACTACGCGTCCAAGGACGAGGCCGAACTGGTGCTCGGCGGGCTCCCCTACCTCAAACTGACCTGGAGCAACTCCGACTGGCGACTCTTCCGGGTGATCAACCCGGCACCCCTCGCAACCGGCGCGAAGGTGAGCACCATCGACGCGCACGGCGTCGTGCTGAACGCGACGGCGAACAAGACGATCGACCTGAAGGTCCGCTATTCGGCGTATGTCGGCGCCAGCGACCCGGTCACCAAGAAGCCGCTTCCGGCCTGCATCGTGAACAATCAGGGCTGGCTCCGGGTCACCGTGCCGGACAGCGAGCGCATCCGACTGTCCAGCGATTTCGCGCCGGTGCGGTCCACCCCACCCGGCTGCGCCACCCCCAGCAACTCGCCGACTGCGACGCCGTGACTCGGCCGTCGTAGGGACTCCCGATCGGGAAAAAAGAACCCCTCGCGCACCTGGAAGAGCTCTCCTACCCTTGCTGCATTCCTGCCCTGGGGGAGTTCGGAGAGGTACCACCGCACGAGGGGTCCGGCGCCAACTGTAGAACACACCGGGCCGTCATACGCAATCGAGACCGGTCGTCCGGTGCCGATTCGGTGTCCGGGCGATGAACGGGTATTCTCCTGCGCGGAGGATTCGCATAGTGGCCTAGTGCGCACGCTTGGAAAGCGTGTTGAGTGAAAGCTCTCAGGGGTTCGAATCCCCTATCCTCCGCCAACTGGTCGCGCGTATGCCGATCGCGCCGAATACGACGCGCTTGGCATGCCCGGGATCCTCCCGCCGAATGCTGTGACCGACCCGCAACCGTGGGGTGCTCGGGTTCCCAAGGTCCACCACTCATACTGTGTGTCGACAGAGTTCGTTTGGGGCGCACAGGGTGGGCACGATGGGATTGACCGGCACACGCGCGGTGGGAGTTGCTGCGGCCGTGGCGCTCGCGCTCCCACTGCTGGCCGGGTGCACCAGCTCCGGCCCGGACCGTGCCGCAACCTCCAGTTGCAGTGCGTCGATCGCGACGCCGACGATGAAGATCCCGCTGAGTTCCATCCACGCCAACGTGTGGAACGCCAGTGGCGAGACCGGGATGGCCGCGACCGTCTCCTCGCAGCTGAGGTGGCGTGGCGTCCAGATCATCGCGACCGGCAACGACCCGAGCGCCGAGAAGGCACCCAAGTACGCCATCATCCGGTACGGCGCCAACGGCAGACAGATCGCGCTGACCCTTGCCGAGCAGGTCCAGCATGCGAAGCTCGAGCAGGACGACCGGACCGACCCCAGCGTCGACGTCGTGATCGGGTTGAAGTTCGCGCTGGTTCCCGTGCCACCGCCGCCGCCGTCGAAGATCACGATCAACGTGCTGAACGCCTACGTCATACCCGGCACGGCCACCGACATCGCCACCGAGATGCGCAAGCGTGGCTTCCACGTCGACAAGATCGGCAACGACACCTCGCACTTCTACCCCGACCACGCGGTCATCGTGCGCTACGGCGCGAAGGGTGAGCCGGCGGCCCGTCGAGTCGCGTTGCAGTTCAACGATGTCCGGATGGTTCAGGACAACCGCAAGAGCTCGACGGTCGATGTGGTGATCGGCAGCAAGTGGACGGACAAGGCCGTCGTCCCGGCAGCGCGGGCCACGCCGAAGCCGACCTCGCCATCACCGACAGCCACGTGCGCCCCGGCCACGTCGGCCGCCCGGTGACCGGCTGGTCAGCGCCGCTTGGCGACCCCGAAGATGCTGCGGGTGATCTCCCGGCCGACGACGGTGCCCGCTGACCGCATCAGCGACTTGAACGCCGAGGACTTCACCACCTGTTCGACCATGCTCGGCTCGTCCTTCTTCTTGGGCTCGGCCTTCTCCTTCGGCGCCGCCTGCGCGGACGCCTGCTTCTCGTCGGTTTCCTCCGGGGCGCTCGCGAGCTTCTTGTTGAGCATCTCGTATGCCGACTCGCGGTCGACTGCCTCCGAGTATTTCGGTGCGAGAGGTGATTTGGCGACGATGCCGTCGATCGTCGCCTCCGGGGACGGCGCCATCAACGACAGCGGGGCACGCATCCGGGTCCAGGCGACGGGGGTCGGCGCACCCTTCTCGGAGAGCACAGTGACGACGGCCTCGCCGGTCCCCAGCGAGGTGAGCAGCTTGTCTAGGTCGTAGTCGCTGGTCGGGAAGGTCTGCACGGTCGCCTTCAGCGCCTTGGCGTCGTCCGGGGTGAAGGCCCGCAGCGCGTGCTGCACGCGGTTGCCCAGCTGGGAAAGCACATCGTTGGGAACGTCTTTCGGCGTCTGGGTGACGAAGAAGATGCCGACGCCCTTGGAGCGGATCAGCTTCACCGTCTGCTCGATCGACTGCAGGAAGGCGTTGGACGCGTCGCTGAAGAGCAGGTGCGCCTCGTCGAAGAAGAACACCAGCTTGGGCTTGTCGGCGTCACCGACCTCGGGCAATTCGTGGAAGAGGTCGGCCAGCAGCCACATCAGGAAGGTCGAGAAGAGCGCCGGCTTGTCCTGCACACCGGGGAGCTCCAGGCACGTGACGACGCCCTTGCCGTCGTCCGTGGTGCGGGTCAGGTCCTTGGTCTCGAACTCCGGCTCACCGAAGAACGCGTCGGCGCCCTGGTCGGAGAACGCGATCAGGTTGCGGAGTATGACGCCGGCGGTCGACGCGGACAGGCCCCCGAGGCCTTTCAGGTCCGCCTTACCCTCGTCGGAGGTCAGGAACTTGATGACGGCCGTCAGGTCCTTGAGGTCCAGCAGGCTCAGGCCGCGCTTGTCGGCATAGTGGAAGACGAGTCCGAGCGACGACTCCTGGGTGTCGTTCAGGCCGAGGACCTTCGACAGCAGGGTCGGGCCGAACGACGTGATGGTCGCCCGGATCGGCACCCCCTTGCCCTGGCCGCCGAGGGAGAGGAACTCCGTGGGGAATCCCGTCGCCTCCCACTGCTCCCCGACGTCCTTGGCCCGTGCCTCGATCTTCTCGCCGCCCTCGCCCGGCGAGGCGATGCCCGACACGTCACCCTTGACGTCGGCGAGAAAGACCGGCACCCCGGCGGCCGACAGCTGCTCGGCCATCAATTGCAGGGTCTTGGTCTTGCCGGTGCCGGTGGCGCCGGCCACCAGGCCGTGCCGGTTCATCATCGAGATCGGCAGCCGGACGGGAGCATCCGCGTGTGCCGTGTCGTCGATGACTGCGGCGCCGAGCTCGACCGCCGCACCCTCGAAGGAGTAGCCATTCCTGATCTGTTCGAGCTGGTCGCTCGCCGTGGTATCGGTCACGTTGCCTGAGAATAGCCGCGCCACGCCCGAGTTCGAAGTGTTCCGCCCGGTGACGCGACCTAAGCTGTGCCTCGTGATCTTCAAGGCGGTGGGCGAGGGGCGGCCCTACCCGGATCACGGCCTGGTCAGTCCGAAGGACTGGCGAACCGTGTCACCCAGGGTCGTCCGCCTCGACGAACTCGTCACCATCAAGCGCACGCTCGACCTCGACACCTTGCTCTCGGAGGACTCTACGTTCTACGGCGACATCTTCGCGCACGTCGTGTCCTGGCAGGGCGACCTCTACCTCGAGGACGGCCTGCACCGTGCGCTGCGAGCGGCCCTGCAACAACGTCCCGTGCTGCATGCACGGGTCCTGGCGCTGTGAGCTACGTCCGCGAGGACGGCCTCGCCCAGGCCCGCCGCCGCCGGAAGCGCCGGTCGATCATCGTCCTGATCATCGCCGCGGCGCTCGTCGTGGGCGCCTTCGCCTATGCCCTCGGTTACATCAACACCTCGGGTTCCTCGGATCCGGCGGCTTCGTCGTGCGCCGTGACGACCACTTCGCCACCGCAGTCGATCTTCGTCCTCAACGTCTACAACGCGTCCTCGGACACCGGTGTGGCCAACCGCACCGCCACCGCCATGGAGTCGCACGGCTTCAACATCGGCACGATCAGCAACGACCCCTACAAGGAGTCGCTCTCCGGGGCGGGTCAGATCCGGTTCGGGCCGAAGGGTAAGAAGAACGCCGTCGAGTTCGTGAAGAAGTACCTACCCGGCGCCCAGTTGGTCCAGGACGGCCGGACCGACGACTCGGTCGACCTGGTCCTCGGGGACGACGCCCCGGTGATCAAATCGGCGCCCCCGACGACCGCCACTCCCCCGCCCGGCTGCGACAACGTCGTCCAGTGAGCAGGCGGTGGCGGTGGCCGAGCTCGTCGAGGTGGCCGAGCTCGTCGAGGTGGCCGAGCTCGTCGAGGTCCCGCGCCGGCCGAGCCTGTCGAGGTCCCGCTCATTTTGGCGTGAACGCCCGTGTCAGGTAGCCTCTTCGGCGGTGGCGTGTCCGAGCGGCCGAAGGTGCAACACTCGAAATGTTGTGTGGGGGCGACTCCACCGTGGGTTCAAATCCCACCGCCACCGCCAGATGTCTGAGGGGCCCGACAGCAGCTTGTCGGGCCCCTCAGACATTTTCGGATCCAGCGGGTGGGATCCGGGAGGTGCTGGCGGACCGCTCTCAACGACACGGACTACAGTCGCAATGGCGGTCGACGTCGAGGGAGTGCGCGATGGCATCGAACGAAGATCCGCGGGACGACTTGAAGGTCACCCCGCCGAAGCGGTGGGCCGCAGGGGTCCCGGCGGTGGCCCACGCGATGGAGTATTCGATCCACCAGGCCGGGCTGAAACGACCGGCGCTGACCTTGCTGAACCTCAATCAGGTCAACGGGATCGACTGTCCCGGGTGCGCGTGGCCCGACCCGGGCCATCGGCACAAGAACGAATACTGCGAGAACGGCGCGAAGCACGTCAACGACGAGGCGACCACCCGTCGTGTCCGTCGCGAGTTCTTCGCCGAGCACTCCGTCAGCGAGCTCGACGGCAAGTCGGACATGTGGCTCAACCACCAGGGCCGGCTGACCGAACCGATGATCAAGCGACCGGGTGCGACCCACTACGAGCCGATCACCTGGGACGGAGCCTTCGACGTCATCGCCGGTGAACTGCGAGGCCTGTCGTCGCCCGACGAAGCGCTGTTCTACACCTCAGGCCGGGTCAGCAACGAAGCCGCCTTCCTGTTCCAACTCTTCGCGCGCTCGTTCGGCACCAACAACCTGCCGGACTGCTCCAACATGTGCCACGAATCGAGCGGGTCGGGCCTCAACGAGACCATCGGGGTCGGCAAGGGCACCGTGTCGCTGGACGACATCTACGCCGCCGACCTGATCCTCATCGCCGGGCAGAACCCGGGGACCAACCATCCGCGCATGCTGTCGGCCCTGGAGAAGACCAAGCGCAACGGCGGCAAGATCGTCG
Source organism: Flexivirga oryzae (assembly GCF_014190805.1). Lineage (NCBI taxonomy): Bacteria > Bacillati > Actinomycetota > Actinomycetes > Micrococcales > Dermacoccaceae > Flexivirga > Flexivirga oryzae. The sequence goes on from NZ_JACHVQ010000002.1 coordinate 629,143, forward strand.
CGATCAACCCGCTGCCCGAGGCGGGTCTGATCCGCTTCAAGAACCCGCAACAGCCGAGCGGCGTCGTCGGGCGCGGCATCGACATCGCCGACCAGTTCCTGAAGATCCGCCCCGGCGGCGACCTCGCGCTCTTCCAGATGCTCGGTCGTTTGCTGCTCGAAGCCGAGGACGCGGCCCCCGGACAGGTGCTGGACCACAAGTTCATCGCCGCGAACACCACGGACTTCGACAAGTTCGCCGAGCACGTGCGCTCGACCAGCTGGGACGACGTCCTGCGTGCCACCGGACTCGCACGCGAGGAGATCGAGGAGTTGCACCGACGGGTGCTCGAGAGCCGGTCCATCATCGTGTGCTGGGCGATGGGGATCACCCAGCAGAAGCACGGTGTGCCGACCATCCGCGAGATCGTCAACTTCCTGCTGCTGCGCGGCAACCTCGGGCGCCCCGGCGCCGGTGTGTGCCCGGTGCGCGGCCACAGCAACGTGCAGGGCGACCGCACCATGGGCATCTGGGAGCAGATGCCCGAGTCGTTCATGACCGCCCTCGGCGACGAGTTCGGCTTCACCCCGCCGGCGAAGCACGGCTTCGACTCGGTCGATGCCGTGCGGGCGATGCGCGACGGCGCCGCGAGCGTCTTCTTCGGCCTCGCCGGCAACTTCGTACGCGCCATGTCCGACAGCGACGTCACGGAGGAAGCGCTCCGCAAGTGCCGGCTCACCGTGCAGGTCTCGACCAAGCTGAACCGCTCACACACCGTCTGTGGGGAGACTGCGATCATCCTGCCGACCCTCGGGCGCAGCGATCGCGATCTCCAGGCCGGGGAGGAGCAGTTCGTCACGGTCGAGAACTCCATGAGCGAGATCAGCGCATCCCGCGGCCGACTCGAGCCCGCCTCCCCCGACCTGCTGAGCGAAGTCGCGATCATCTCGCGGCTTGCCCGTCATACGCTCGGCCCGGAGAACACGATCGACTGGGAGGGGTTCGAGGCCGACTACGACCGGATCCGCGATCACATCGCTCACGTCGTGCCCGGCTTCGAGGACTTCAACGCACGCATCAAGCAGGGCGGCTTCCGGCTGCAGAGCGCGGTCAACGAAGGCCGCTACCAGACAGCGAGCGGCAAGGCCGTCTTCACCTGCAACGACTTCGAGATGTCCGACGCCCCCAAGGGGTACCTGGTACTCCAGTCACTGCGCTCCCATGACCAGTGGAACACCATCCCCTACACGATGAACGACCGCTACCGCGGCATCCACAACGCTCGGCGGATCGTCATGGTGCACCCCGCCGACATCGCCGAGCTCGGTTTCGCCGACCGCGACCTGGTGGACATGGTCAGTGTGTGGACCGACGGGACCGAACGCCGCGCGGCGGGCTTCCAGGTGGTCGGTTACCCGGCGGCCCGTGGCTCGGCAGCGGCATACTTCCCGGAGGCCAACGTGCTGGTCCCCCTCGACAGCGTGGCGCACACCAGCAACACGCCGACGTCCAAGGGCGTCTACGTGCGTTTGGAGCCGGCCACCACGCAGGGCTGAGCTCGTCCCCTGCATCTGGCAGGAGGCTCGCGAGGTAAGAGCGAGCCGACGGCTCCCACCGCCACCGCGGTGGGATTTCGGAGGGGACTCAGAGGATCTGGACGACGTCCTGATCGGCGGCGTGTCGGACAGCGGCCCTCGCGTCGGCGGCGGTGCGCGCCTGACGCGCGAGCGCCGCGAGGTGCCGGCACTGCGCGAGTGTATGGCGACCGAGCGCGTAGCGGACCACGGGCACCTTCGACGGTGCCATCGACAAGGACGCCACGCCCAGTCCCACCAGGACCAGCGCGAGCAGCGGATCACCGCCGGCTTCACCACACACCCCAATGGGCTTGCCGGTGTCCTGGCCGCCCTCGCACGCCGCCGCGATGATGTCGAGCACCGCGGGCTGCCACGGGTCCAGCAGGTCAGCCAGGTCGCCCTGCATCCGATCGGCCGCCATCGTGTACTGCGCCAGGTCGTTCGTGCCGAGGCTGGCGAAGTCCACATCGGCCAGCACCTGCCGGGAACGAAGCGCCGCGGCCGGTACCTCGATCATGACACCTGCTTTCGGCAGACCGTGCTCGCGGACACGCCGGGCGAACCACGCCGCCTCCTCCGCCGTCGCGACCATGGGCGCCATGACCTGCACGTCGGCCCTGGTTACCTGGGCGGCGGCGGCCACGGCGGCGAGCTGCGTGTCGAGCAGGTCCGGATGAAGTGCGGACAGACGCAGTCCGCGGCGCCCAAGTGCAGGGTTCTCCTCCGGCCCGAGGTCGGCGAAGGACAACGGTTTGTCGGCGCCGGCGTCGAGCGTGCGCACGACCACTTTGCGGCCACCGAACGGCTCGAAGACCGCCCGATAGATCGACGTCTGCTCCTCGACCGTCGGCGCTGATGTGGCGGACAGGAAGACAAACTCAGTGCGAAACAGCCCGACACCCTCCAGATCCTGTGCGCCGGCGGCGACAGCGTCCTCGACACCACCGATGTTCGCCAGGAGCGCCACGGGGTGGTCGTCGCTGGTCCGCCCCGGTCCGACGGACGATGCCAGTGCGGCGGTCCGCCGCTCGCGCCGCTGCGTCATACCGGTCACGAAGTCGGCGCTCGGGTCGATGCTGACCTGGCCGGTGTCGCCGTCCAGCGCCACCATGGCGTCGGCCGGGATGTCCAGCACACCGCCACAGTGGACGACAGCCGGGATCCCCATCTGGGCCGCCAGGATCGCGGTGTGGCTTGTGCGACCGCCCGCCTCGGTCACGATGCCCGCGACCAGGGCCGGATCGAGGGTCGCGGTCTCCGCCGGTGCCAGGTCGTGGGCCAGGACAATGCTCGGTGCGGCGAGGTCGGGGATGCCCGGCGCGGGCACCCCGAGGACGGCCGCGATGGCGCGTGCCCCGACGTCGCGCAGGTCGGTGACGCGTTCGGCGAAGTATCCACCGAGCGCCTCGAACTGCGCGGCATACTCCTCGATCGCTGCGTCGACCGCGCTCGCCGGGCCGAGGCCGGCGGCGAGCTGTTTACCGGTCGCCTTGTGCAGACCCTTGTCGCGCGCGATCAACGCGGTCGCCTTCAGGATCTGCTGGGCCGTGTCGTCGGACCTGCTGGCGCGTGCCTCCAGGTCGGCGGCCACCTTCTCGTATGCCACCTTTACACGCGCCAGCGCTGCATCCGGATCGGTCGTGGCCGGCTCGTTCCGGGGAGGACGCACTGCCGGTGCCACCTTGACGACCGGGCCGTAGGCGGTGCCTCCGCTGACCCCGATGCCGCGCAACGTCTCCGACGACTCGCCGGCCATGATCACTCCGCGTCGAGGTCGCGCGACAGCAGCGCGACCAGCTTGTCGAGTGCCTCGTCGGCTCCTTCGCCGTCGGCGGTGAGGACGACCTCCTCGCCGTGCTTGGCGCCCAGGGCCATGACACCGAGGATGCTGGTCGCGTCCACTGGGTCCTCACCGGGTCGGGCGATCTCGACGTCGAGCCCGGTGTCACCGGCGGCTTCGACGAAGAGTGCCGCGGGTCGTGCGTGCAGTCCGACGGACGAGGCGATGGTTGCAGTGCGTTGAGCCATGAGAGTTCTCCTTCGAGTGGTTGTCAGAGCGTTTGTCGTTGTCTGGAAAAGGTGCCTGGGGTCAGGCGTTCTCAGCTGCCATGAGCCGTGCGGGGTCGCGCTGCTTGAGCGCGATCACGATGGCGGCGCTGACCAGCACCCCGATCGCGAGCGCGACGACGAACATCGCGAAGTTGCCGATCAACGGCAGCACCCAGATCCCACCGTGCGGTGCCCGCAATGTGGCGCCGAAGAGCATCGTGAGGGCTCCGGTGATCCCCGATCCGACGACCGAGGAGACGATGACACGCCACGGGTCGGCCGCCGCGAACGGGATCGCACCCTCGCTGATGAAGGAGGCGCCCAACAGCCACGCGGCCTTGCCGTTCTCCCGCTCCGGTTCACTGAACAGGGCCGGGCGCACCGCGGTCGCCAAAGCCATCGCGAGCGGAGCGACCATGCCGGCCGCCATGACCGCTGCCATGATCTTCAGCTGCGGCGCGTTGGTCGCCGTCCCGGCCGCAGCCAGTCCGGTCGTCGCGAACGTGTAGGCGACCTTGTTGACCGGACCACCGAGGTCGAAGCCCATCATGACGCCCAGGACCAGGCCGAGCACGATCGCGCTGGTGCCGTTCATGGAGTTGAGTGCATGCGCCAGCCCGTCGGACAAGCCCTTGATCGGGCGGCCGAGGACGGTGATGAACAGCCCGATGGTGATCAGTGTCGAGACCAGAGGTATGACGACAACCGGCATCACGCCGCGCACACCCTTGGGGACCCGCCAACTTGCGACCCATTTGGCGAGGAAGCCGGCCAGGAAGCCGGTCACGATGCCGCCGAGGAAGCCGGCGTGCATGGTTGCCGCGACCGCACCACCGACGATGCCGGGCACCAGTCCCGGCCGATCGGCGATCGCGTAGGCGATGAAACCGGACAGGATCGGCACCAGGAAGCCGAACGCGGCGGACCCGATGAGAAAGAACAGCGCCGCCCAGTTCATTCCGCTGGTCGGGTCGAAACTGTTCTGCAGGATCGCCACGCCCTTGGCAGTCGAACTGGGGTCGAGTGTGAAGTGGGTCGTGACGTCGATCGCGCCGGTCTTGCCGCCGGCGAACTGGGCGATCATGAAGCCGATCGCGATCAGGATGCCGCCCGCCGCGACGAACGGGATCATGTAGGACACACCGGTCATCAGCCACTGGCGGATGCGGGTTCCGACACCGCCCTGGTCGTCGACCTTGGTCGCCATACCTGCTCCGCCTCCTGCGGTGGCGGCAGCGGCCTGCGCCCTGCTCGGGTCGGCCTTCCACTCGGCGGCGAGGCGCTCGGCCTCCTTGATGAGGGCCGGACCGTCGCTGATCGCCTTCTTGACCCCGACATCGATCGTCGGCTTGCCATGGAAGCGGACCTTGTCCCGGACCTCCACGTCATGGGCGAAGATCACTGCGTCAGCCTCGGCGATCTCCTGCGGGCTGACGGGATTGGCGCCCGCGGAGCCCTGGGTCTCGACCTTCATGGAGTGGCCGGCCTCCTGGGCGGCCCGCTCCAGTGCTTCCGCCGCCATGTAGGTGTGCGCGATGCCGGTGGGGCAGGAGGTCACGCCGACGAGCTTCAGCTTCCTGTCCGCCGGCGCTCCCGCGGCGTGCACCGGCTCGGCCGAGTCGGTCGCCGGGCCGGTCGCAGGTGCCGCGGCGGCGGGTACTGCGGCGGCGGGTGCTGCAGGCTCATCGAGCCGAACGTGCCCGTTGACGATGCCGACAACCTCCTCGCTCGTTGTCGCAGACTCCAGTTGCGCCCGGAAGTCCTTGTTCATCAGCGCTTTTGCAAGCTTGGGAAGCATCTGCATGTGCGCTTCACCGCCGCCTTCCGGCGCCGCGATCAGGAAGATCAGGTGCGCCGGCCCGTCCTTGGCGCCCCAGTCGACGCCGTCGCTCGAGCGTCCGAAGACGAGCGACGGCTCGGTGATCGCGGCACTGCGGGCGTGCGGTATGCCGATGCCGCCCGGTAGCCCGGTCGCCATCTTCGACTCGCGTTCGCGCACATCGGCGAGGAACACCTCGACGTCCGTGCAGCGCCCGCTCTCGGAGAGCGTTCGGGCGAGCGTTTCAGTCGCCTCATGGCGGTCCGCGCCAGTCAGGTCGAGAACGACCTGATCCGTGGTGATGAGAGACACGGTGATCGGATCCTTACGGTGTGGTGGGTGTGGGAGTGTGGGCCTGCTCGCCGGTCAGGCGGATCGGCATGGACAGGTCCGGTTCGGTGGAGGTCCTGACGGTGACCTCGGCAATGTCTGCCGGGCCGGGAACCCTGCTGCCGGGCAATGCGACGGCCGCCGCACCCCAGGCGACGCCCCGGGCCAGCGAGGCCCCGAGGCCTTCCCCGGCATCCAGCCCGAAAAGGACACCGGCGAGGAGACAGTCACCTGCGCCGACCGTGCTGAGCGGGCGCTCGACGGTGGCGTTCGCCCACAGCGGGTCGGACTCGGCGCTGGTCGCATCGACCGCAACCGCGCCATCCGCCCCAAGGCTGACCACGACCACTTCGATTCCGTCATCGACAAGGTCGCGGGCGGCGTCGACGACGTCGCCGAGAGTGGGGAGTGGACGCCCCACCAGCTCGGCGAGTTCATCGTGGTTGGGCTTGATGAGGGACGGTTTGGCCGCGACGGCGGCGTTGAACGGCATGCCCGACGAGTCGATCGCGACACGGGCGCCGAGGTTGCGAGCGCGAGCGACGAGGTCGGCATACAAATCGCTGGGCACCCCGGGTGGCAGGCTGCCGCATCCCACGACCCAGTTGCCGGGCTGCGCGGCATCCAAGGTTGCCGCGAGCAGTGCATCGGCCTCCTCGCCGGTGAGTTCCGGTCCCGCCTCGTTGAGCTTGGTGGTGGTTCCGTCAGGGGTAACGGCGGCGACGTTCATCCGGCCGGCCCCGGCGATGGGCACCTCGCACCGAGGGACGCCCGCGAGCTCGAGCAGCTCGGCGAGCAGCCGACCCTCGGGACCACCAACGGGCAACACTGCCCGGGTGTCCGCACCGTGCGCGATCAGCGCACGGGAGACGTTGATCCCCTTGCCACCCGGGTCGATTCGACTGGAAGTGGCGCGCTGGACCTCGCCGATGCGGATGCTGTCGAACGCGATCGTCCGGTCCACGCTGGGGTTGGGGGTGAGCGTTACGATCATGCGCGCGTCACCTCGGGGCCCAGAGCCTCGACTGCTGCAGCAATGGTTCGATCGAGCGAACTGTCGGTGATGATCCGATCCAGCTGCGACAGGTCGGCGAAGGTGTGGAAATGGTCGACACCGAACTTGGAGGCGTCGGCGACGGCCACCACCCGGCGCGCACAGTGGACCATCGCGCGCTTGACGGTCCCCTCGGCCTGGTCGGGCGTGGTCAACCCGTGCTCGGGTGACACACCGTTCGTGCCGATGAAGGCGACGTCGACGGTGATACCTCCCAGCGCACGCCCGGCCCACTCCCCGACCATCGCGCCGGTCCGGTTGCGGACCCGGCCACCGATCACGAACAGCGTGAGCTTGTCGTGCGCCGCCAGCTGGTCTCCCGTCTGAACGGAGTTCGTGACGACGGTGAGCTCGCGGTCCGTGGGCAGCAGTTCGGCGATGGCACCGGTCGTGGACCCCGCGTCCAGCAGGATGGTGGCGCCGTCCTCGATCTCGTCCAGCGCGCGTGCCGCGATCCGCTTCTTCTCAGCTGTGAGCCGGGTCGACCGGGCCGCCAGGGTCGGCTCGTCACCCAGCCGTTCGACTGGTATGGCGCCTCCGTGCACGCGCCGCAGGGCACCCCGCTTCTCCAGGGTGGTGAGGTCGCGACGCACCGTCTCCGGCGTGACGTCGAGCTCGGTTGCGACTGTATTGACCTCGACCCGGCCATGGCGCCGCGCCTCGTCCAGGATGCGCTGTTGCCGCTCCGCTGCGTAGAGCATGTGTGCTCGCCTCCAACCGGGTGATGTGAACCTGGCCACAAGCATGGCAACACAAATACAGACATGTCAACAGATACACAGATTTGTTTATGTCTGTTTCTCGGTGCGAGGAACCCCCCGCACGAAGTAGGTCGCGCCGGCCGACTCAGTCGCCAGTATTCTCCGAGCCGGGGAGGATCGGGCCAACCGTGAGATAGGACCGGCTCTGCGGCGGCTTGCAGGTGACGGCCGGCAGCGGTAGGGCAGCCCGACGAGGACCTGATCCCTTCACTGCTGGCCGCATCCGACGTGCTCGGCACGGGTTGGTTCGGAGCAGTCGCCGCCGAGACCGGGCCCGGCAAGACCGTCGCCGTCGTCGGCGATGGCGCCGTCGGACTGCTCGCAATTCTCTCCGCCAAGCAACTCGGCCCCCAGCGGATCATCGCGATGTCCCGCCACGAGCCACGCCAGCGGCTCGCGCTCGAATTCGGCGCGACCGACATGTTCGCCGAGCGCGGCGAGGAGGGTGTGGCACGCGTCAAGGAGCTCACCGCCGGCCTCGGCGCACATTCCGTCGTCGAAGCTGTCGGCACCCAGGAAGCCATGGCACAGGCCATCCGCTCTACCCGACCCGGTGGACATGTCGGCTTCGTCGGGGTCTCCCACGGTGTGCAGCTCCTCGGCGAAGAACTCTTCTACTCGGCGGTGCACCTGCACGGTGGCCCGGCTCCGGTCCGCCGTTTCCTCCCTGACCTCATCGACCGGATCTGGAAGCGGGAGATCGATCCGGGAAAGGTCTTCGACCTCGTCCTGCCGCTGTCCGAGGTCGCCGAGGGCTACCGCGCCATGGACGAGCGCCGCGCCATCAAAACACTGCTGCGTCCCTGACTCATCCCGTCATTGATTCTCGGACGTTGAAGGTCGCTCAACGGTCCGTAGAAGGTGCGGTATGGCGCACTTTGTGCAGACCACACGCGTCGGGTGCCGCCGCGTCATACCCCGCTGTTGTTCGGACCGGGCAGGATCGGGCCGACCTTGAGGTAGGAGCGGCTCTGCGGCGGCTTGCAGGTGAACTCGGGCAGCGGGAGGTATGCCGACCGGTACGAGTCCGGCGGGTAGACCCGCAGCCCGCGCACCGCCACCTGCTGGCAGTCGCTCTTGCGCGGCGCGCTGGACAGGAACGGCCCGGCGGAGGCGGTCGCGTTCGGGATCAACACCACCGGCTGGTGCCCGACGATCCGGTCCGCCGCGCGGCCGACCTGGTGACCGTCGTCGCCGGCGACATACGAAACACCCGGCGCGCCGGTGAGCTTGCAGACCGTGTTGCTGATGTTGGTGAACCGCAGCGGCCGGTGCGAGCCCTGCATGTCGAAATCGCCGGCGCCGAGAGACAGCTTCAGCTGGTCGACCGTGCAGCGCGGGACCCGGTTTGTCGCCCGGCGACGAGGTGGTCGGTTGTTGGGTGGTCTGCGGCGCGGAAGCGTGGCTCGTGCTTCCCGTCCCCGTCACGGATGCCGCCGCCGGCGAGCTGTCTGTTGTGCTGGAGGTCTGCAGGCTCTGCACCTCACTGGTCGTTCCCGCATCCACACCTGTCGAGGACCCGGCCGGTGACTGCACGGCTCCGGAGCCGCCACTCGGCCCGCAGCCGGCGAGGAGAAACACCGCACCGACACCTGCGGCGGTCAGAGCAGTGCGTGCTGATGTGCGAATCATCGTGATCGTCCCCTGCTCACGGTCGATCTCTGGCCGACCGACCTCTCCTGGTAGGACGCGCAGGTGGCAGGCCAGGTTGGCTCAGCGGTGTCAGCGCTGGTCGAGCAGGGGTGCGTCCTCCGGATTTCAAACGGGTGGTGCGGCGCCCGGGTCCTCGTAGTCAGAGGACAGCAGACCCCGTCGAACCGCCGCGATCCCGAGTTGGAAGCGCGTGTCGACGCCCAGGCTCTCGAAGAGCTGCGAGAGATGGCGCCGCAGTGTCCTCGACGAGATGCCGAGCCGGCGGGCGATCGCCTCGTCGGTCCTGCCCTCGGCAAGTTCGTGCAGGATCGCCGTCTGTATCTCGAACGGGACGTAGTCGTCGCCCTCGTCGGTCGTATCGCTGAAGTCCTGCCCGCGCTCCCACAGGAACTCGAAGATCAGATGCAGATAGTCGACGACCGCCTGGTCGCGAACCAGCGCTGCGCTCGCACCCATCGTCGGTGCCGGAATCAGCGCGAACGAACGGTCGATGAGCACCATCCGGGCGGGAATGATCGACGCCGTGCGGATCTCGGCCCCCATCTCCGCCATCGACTTGAGGTATTGCAGCGAGTGGTGATAGCGCCGGGCGGTGTGCGTGTACAAGTCGCGGAAGACGATCCCACGCCGAAGCATCTCGCCGTCCTCCTCGACCGCGGACTTGAGCACCTCCGGAGTGGCCATGGTGGGGTGGGCCGAATAGATGCACTGTCGAACGCCGTCTCGGATCTCCCCCATCCGGTCGCGAACCTCACCACCGTCGGTGAGCAACTCCGAGGACGCCAGGACCTCACTCACGCGGGTCGCGTCGCGGTACAGGGGCGCGAGTTCGCGCAACTCCGCCCGCAGGTCTGCGCAGTCGCGCAACTCCTGGTGAACCCTCGCCTCACGTGGCCCGAGCACTTCCTCCGCGGCCTCGCTCGGGCTCAACGCCTCGAACCTGTCCTCCCCGCTCCGATGCACCAGGTGGAGCCGGACCAGCACGTTCAGGGCCTCGTCGATGTCCGTGTCGGCCAGCGTCGCGGCCGCCTTGGTGAGGTCCCCGACGTGTTCGATCAGCGACGCATACAACGCACGGGCACCGGGCCCCAACCCATCTGGATCGGAGTCCGGTGCCGTCGAGTCGTCTGAGCGACATCCCATCGTCACGCCTCCCGCGGCGACTATACAAGCGATGGGCGACCCGGCGTGCCCAGTTCGGAAAATCCACCAGGCCCGCACGAGTTCAATTGCCTACCAACGGATCACGGCCACCACAGCCCGTCCGCCTGGAAGGTCGCACCACCGTTGTCGGTCGTCACGGTGCTCGCGGGTGCTCCGTCGGCCTGGTGCGAGACTGCGTGCCCGCCACCTCCGAGACCGATCAAGACAGTCGACATGACGACGGCGAGTGCGAACTTCTTCATCAGTGAACCCTCCAGAGATAGAACTTGAGAAACGTTGTCGTCTACGCGTTTTCGTCCAACACCCCCGCTTCGGCGACAACCACAGCAAACGCTCGCCGGGTAAGTCGCCGCAATAGATTCGGGCTGTCCTACGTCGGCCAGTACGTGACCGCATCGGGACATCCGGCCCGTCGACCGATCTTGCTCAACCGTCCGGTAAGTTACTGAAATCCCTTTATCTGCAACATTTTTCATCGCCCACTTGTTGCCCCGGGTGGCTCACACCGTGTCCGGTGCCAGATGGGGGCACCGTCCGGTTCACCGGGCCCGGGAACTCTTGCTAGCTGAATGAGCGGCACTCGGAAGCCGTTCCGCAAGGTGAAGAGGCACCATGACCGTCACGACCACAACATCGGGCAAGCGCTCCACCCAAGACGTGAGCAACTGGCTGGTCGGCTGGATCCACCGGCACCTCGGCATCCCCGCCGAGTCCTTCGGGATCGCGTGCGACCTACGAGACCTCGCGATGGACTCCACCGAGTCGCTGCTCCTGTTGGAGGACATTCGCTCCGAGTTCGGCGTCCGGCTGCGCCCGATAGCGCTGGTCAACTCCTCGGTGTGGCGGCTCGCCGGGCTTGTCGCCGAGCGCCCATAATGACAACCACCGAACTGCTACCGGCGCAGTCGGTGGCCACCCGAATACACCCGGTCCCGGGTGGGTGTGACTTGTGGCTGCTCGCCGAGTCCGACGTCGACGAGGTCGCCGCACGCCTCGACGCGTCGTCAGCGCTGTCACCCCTGGAGACCGAGCGGCTGCAACGGTTGCTACGCCCGGATTCGCGTCGGCGGCATCTGGGCGCAAGGGTGCTCGCTCGCTGGGCCGTGGGTCGCTATCTCGGACAGCGTCCGCGCGACGTCCGATTCGCCGTCGGCGAGTACGGCCGACCGTTGTTGATCGACGGAGGCCACCTGGACTTCAACCTGACACACACCGACGGCCTCATCGCGTGTGCGGTGACCACCGGCGCGACCGTCGGTTTGGACGTCGAGACCTTTCCGGCTCGCGCGGAGGCCGGTCGGTTGATCACACGGGTGCTCACCGCTCGGGAGCTCGAGCACATCGAGTGCACGAACCAACGAGGTGTCCGGGAGGCCCTCGCCGAGCACTGGGTCCTGAAGGAGGCCTACACCAAGGCTCTCGGCCTGGGACTGCATCACGCATTCGACTCGTTCGACATTCGCGACCTCAAGGGACGGCCCCGCGTGCACGACCCGAAGACCGCTGCGATGCCCCTGCCCGACTGGTCGTTGCACCTCCTGCACCTCGGGCGGGCCTACGTGATGGGACTGGCCCGGTCCGATCGGCGCCACGGAACGGTGCTGCCTCTTCGGCTGTTCGACGCCGCCGGGACCCTCGCGGGGGTGGAGACGGCAACGGCGGCCCTCGTCCCCCGCGCTGTCGCCGGTGTCGCGGTGGCCCGGGTGTCCGTCTCGGGACAGGCCGTAGTGAGCCACCTGCAAACCCTTGAGGCACCCGCGCACCCCGATTAGACATGACTCACCGGGTCACCCGACCCGGACGCTCGAGGCCTCGAGCTCCTTCCCCGCCTGTGGGTCGACGAAGGACCGGACGCGGTTCCGGCCCACCGGCGGACTTTTCGACCGACCGCTTCGTGCGGGGGGACCGCATCACCGAAGGAGTTCACCATGCCTGCTCTGACCCGTCTCGGAAACAAGCCGCCCGACGTCTCGCCCGGAGATCTGGTCGCGGGTTGTGCCGCCGGCGAACAAGCCTGCTGGGACGAGTTGATGAGACGCTACGGGCGGCTGGTCTACGGCGTCGCCCGCCGTTACCGGCTGACCTCGGCCGAATGTGACGACGTCGCGCAAGCCACCTGGCTCCGGCTGGTCCAGCGGATCACGACCCTGCGCAACCCCGACAGCGTCGGCGATTGGTTGGCAACGGTCGCCCGCAACGAATCCCTCCGGGTCATCACCCGCGAGCGCCGCGCGATCCCCATGGCGGAGCCGATCGAAGCGATGGCCGTCGCCACCACCGGCGACCCGGAACGGGCGGCACTGGTCCGCAGCGAACTGGCCGTGCTTCGGGTCGCGATGGAACAACTGAGCTCGCGCGACCAGCACCTCCTGCGCCTGGTCCTGCGCGACCCGGCTCCGACATACCAGCAGATCAGCGACGAAACGGGCATACCGGTCGCGTCGATCGGACCCACGCGCACGCGTTGCCTGCGCAAGCTGCGCGCGGCGATGTCCGAACTCGGCGTCGAGCGTCCGTCGGCATGTCCGGTTCAGGCCACGGCGGGATCTTCTACATAGACCTGTCCCGTCGCCCAGGAGGAAATCGGTGCCCGGATCAAACTCGTCATACCAACGGCGCCCCACCACGGCGGCGGATGTCTTCCCGATCGTGCGCACCTGTATGGCGCAGGCACTCGACGTGCCCGAAGTACTGATCGAACCGACGACCGCGTTCTTCGACGAGCTCGCGGCCACCTCCTTCGACGTGGTCGACCTGCTTCACCGACTCGACGAGGCGACCGGAGCGATCGGCGACACGCACGACCTGCGGACCCTGATCCGGGGCGATCTCGCCCCGGATCAGTTCGCGGATGCATCCGGGAGGCTGACCGAACGCGGCCGCGCCCAGGTCGTCGAGCTGCTGCCGCACCGACGCGCGGTGACACGGCAGCCACAGACGCCCGAGGACGCCGTCTCGTCGCTGACCGCCTGGGCGATCGCCATGATCGTCGGCCGGCGAGTCACCGCCCAGGAACAGGCGGCACACCGATGAACGCCTCCTTCGCCGACACCGTCAGGGTGAGAACGGCCGTCGTCGGACAGCCGCACGACGTGTGCGACACCGTGCGCGAACTGACCCTGCAGGCACTGGAGCCCACCGAAGCACTGTGGCGGCCGGACCTGGTCGAGGTCGTCGAGGTCGCCGGCGAGATCTGCGTCGAACTTCGCGGGCCGCTGGGCGTCTTCGCCCGGGCGCACGGTTGCCGGACCGTCGGCGCGCACAGCCGCCGGCACCTCGACCGGCAGCTCGCGACGGTTGTGCTGGTCCGACACGCGGACGGCGCATCGGCTGAAGCGGCCGCCGCCGACGGCGCGGATGCCGGTCTCATCGCTGGTGGTCCCGCGACGACATCGAGCACCGCGCGCAATCATCTGGCGGAGCTCGTCCACTCGGTGATCTCCACCTCGGACGCCGCGGCGGCCTGAACCGCACAGCCAAACCGCAGATCCGCTCCTGCTGCACGCAGGGGCGGATCTCCTTTCTGTGCCCGCCCGGGGTCGGTGCGGCACATCGACAACGACACCACCCTCCGGCGGCAGAAGCCCTCCGGAGGGTGGTGGTCGATCGGTGGTGGCCCGTCAGCCGGCCGCGAGGTGACGCAGTCGCAGTCGCGAGGCCAGCACGACGACCGCCAGGCCCACGATCCCCATGACGATGCCGGATGTCGGCTGGTCGTGACCCATCCAGGTCGTGAGAACGGTGTCCATGTTCAGCTGGGTCCGCAGGTATGCCGACCCGAAGCCGAGCACGGCGAGCGTCCAGCCCACGGCGCGGACGAGGTGGTACTGCACGTGATGTGACATGGGGAGATCCCTTCGTTGATGGCTCGATCGGTTGATGAACGGCCGCGCGATGGTCGGGGCGGCCTGCTCTCTTCAGAGCTTTTCGGTCGACACCCTGCTGAGCGTGACCAGTGCGACGGCGCCGGCGGCCGCAAGCAGCAGCAGCGGCCGCGCCACGGACCAGGCACCGGGTGTGAAACCGCTGAACAATGCGCCGTTCAGCTGCGTGACCCACGTCGTGGGCAGCACCTGCGCGACCGCCTGCATCCAGTCCGGCATGATGCTGAGCGGCCACAGCGCGCCGCCCAGCATCGCCATCGGCAGGGTCACCGCCGTGACGAGCAGCCGGGCGACCGACTCCTTGGTGGTCCGGGTGACCAGCAACAGCCCGAAGGCTATGGCGAACACGTTGAACAGGACGAACGCCCCCACAAGTGCCGCCAGCCGTCCGGTGCTGAGACCCAGCGGAACATGGAAGATCCATCGCATGCCGGCCACCATGACGAGGAACTCACCCACCGCCAGCAGCGCGAACAACGAGACGAGCTGGGCGACATACCCCAGGCGGCTGCTGGACGCGATGAGGATCCGTTGGGTCGTGGTGAATGTCTTGTCCTTCACGAACATCAGGATGTTGGACATGGTCAGCAGCAACATGACGAAGACGATCATGTTGAACGAGGACACCAGGACGGTGGCGTTGTCGTTGCCGATCACCGATGCCTCGGCACGCATCGCCGGTGCGGTGTGCGCGAAGGTTCGCAGCGAGTTGCGCAGCTGCGCCGCTGAGTCGCTGTTGTCGGCCAAATAGCCCAGGGTCGACGCGATCGAATTGAGCCGGGTGGCCAACAGCACGTTGTTGGCGCTGACCTGGCCGTAGCTGACCTTCGCGCGGAGCGCCGCCGCATCACCGGCGGCCGCCTCGAGGCTGCCGTCGATGGCAAGCATGGCGTCGTCTGTCGAACCGCGGTCGGCACGCGACACCACCGAGTAGTCGATGTCTGCCGACTTCAACTCCGTGGTGACGAAGCCTCGCAACACCGGATCCGTGACCGAGACGGCGACCGATGGGTTGGTCCCGTTGTGGTACTGCAGCACGACGCCCTGCACCAGCACCAACGGCATGACGATCGCCACGAGCAGCACGAACGGTCGCTTCAGCACCCGCCGCGCATAAAGGGCCAGAACACTCATCGGACCGCTCCCTTCTGACCGATCATCACGGCCGACGCCGTCAGCGCCGCGACGGCGACAGCCGCACTCACCAGCAGCGGCGTCCACTGCGTCGCATATCCGGAGATCTCCCGGAAGAAGGCGGATTGGAAGACCGAGTTGACCGCCAGGTTGCTCAGCGCGCCGAAGTCGAGCTTGACGAACCCGCCGCCGACGAAGGTCATCACCGGGATGAGCAACGACACCACCGGATCGAGCCACGGGCGGCTGCGCCCGAGAACGCCCAGCAACAGGCCGATGCTGTTGAACAGGACCGCGCTCACGACGATGATCGCGGCCAGCACCCACGGCCTCGACCCGAGGTCGGCGCCGAATGCGAGCGTTGCGGTGACCACGATGACCGTTGCCTGCAGGATGGAGCACAGGGTTCCCGCCACGACCTCCGCGCTCATCAGCCGGAACACCCCCGTGGGGCTGGCGAGGTACCTGTCGCCCAGCGGCCCGTCATACTCGTCCTTGACGAAGTTCATCGTGTTGCCCAGACCGTAGAGCAGGATCAGCACCAGCATGGTGACCGTGTAGTAGGTGATCCCGGACACTCCCGCCGATGGGTCCTTCGCGGTCGACACCGGTTGTGAGATGTAGTCGGCCGTCTTGTATGCCGCGGTCGACCCGCCGGCCGCGACCACCGCCGTCGCCCGCTGCGCATCGGTGATCGAGGACACCGCGGCTCGCGCCGCGTTCAACTGGTCGATGCGGGAGTCCACGGCGGTGAGCTCGACGATCGGTGGCGAGGCGGCCCGGGCAGCGCTGCCGAAGTCGGCCGGGATGGTCGCGACGACGTCGACCGAGCCGTCCGCCAGCTGGTCGGCGGCCGCGGCCGCCGACGCCGGGGCCACGGTGAACGCGTTGGTCGCCGAAAGCTGCGACACCAGCGCCGTCGACGCCGCAGTGTGGGACAGGTCGACGACCGCGAGTGACGTGCGCGAGCCGACGGTGTCCGAAGAGGCGCTGTGCTGCGTGAAGGTCGACGCCAGCGCGTTGCCCAGGATCACGATCAACAGCAGCGGCAGCACCAGCAGGTTGAGCAACACGGACTTGTTGGTCAACTTCCGCCGCATGGACGAGACGATGATGGTCAGCACGCCGCGTCAGTCCCGAAGAGCCTTGCGAGTGAGCCGGAAGAACACCTGCTCCAGGTTCGGAGGTATGTAGGTGAACCGCTGCACCTTGTCGTCCAACCGATCGGCGAGTACGCCCATGTCGTCCAGGTGCCCGTCCGGCATCGCGACGCTCACCGTCCTGTCCGTGCGTTCCAGCACCTGCAGTCCGGTCAGGTCGTCGCCGTGCAGGGATGCGCCCTGGGTGAGTTCGAGGTTGACGATCGCCTCAGGTGCGTAGTCCGACAACAACTCCTCGAGGGTGCCACCGCACAGGTACGTGCCGTCATCGATGATGCCGAGCGACGAGCACAGCCGCTCGACCTCCTCCATGTAGTGCGAGATGTAGATGATGGTGGTGCCGGAGTCCCGCAGCTCCTCGATGGCCTCCAGGATGCGGTTGCGCGACTGCGGGTCGACACCCACGGTCGGCTCGTCCATGATCACCACGTCGGGCTCGTGCACGATGCCGCAGGCGATGTTCAGCCGTCGTTTCATACCACCGGAGTAGGACCCGGGCTGCTTCTTGCGTTCCGCCCACAGGCCGACGAAGTCGAGTGCGGCGCGTGTCCGTGCCTTGATCTGGCCGGACGACAAACCGTTCAGCCGGCCGAAGAAGCGAACGTTGTCCTCCGCCGACAGGTCGTACAACAGGGCCAGGTCCTGAGGGACGTAGCCGATCCGGCGTCGTGCCCGGGTCGTCAGCTCCTCCCCGAACCACCGCACGGTCCCGCCACCCGGCTTGTTCAGCCCCAGGAGGATCTTCACCAGGGTCGACTTGCCGGCACCGTTCGGGCCGAGCAGGCCGAAGATCTGACCCTGATCGATGGAGAAGGTGATGTCGTCAAGAACCTGGTGTTTCCGGTCGTAACCGAACGACACGTTGGTGCACTCGAGCGCTGTGGCCATGCCCGGTCCTTTAGGTGCTAGGTGAAACTGCTGTCAGTGAGAAGATCCCTGGCTCAGCCGATCCGGACAGCGGCAGCCGACATCTCCTGCGCCTCCTGGGCACACGCACTGTCCAGACTCGCCAACAGAAACGCTTCGATCTTGCGGCCCAGCAACGGGATGCCCGCGGATGCGGTCGCCTCCACCACCCATTCCGAACCGGTCGCGGTCGGGCTGACCCGGTAGGTTCCGCGCAGCGACGTGGAGTTCGAGGTGGACTCCACGGTGAACTTGCCGCTCAGCCCATCACCGTCCACGACCCAGTCCTCGGTGCGCACGTTCTCGGGGCCATGATCGGGGAACCGTCCCTGCATCCAGCCCGGTAGTTCGTCCTTACGGGTGAAATAGCGCGCGGTGATCCGAGTCCGCCCGTGACCGGTCGAATGGCTGACCAGCACCGGATCCTCGCGCCGCGCCGCCGCAAGGCGCGCGACCGCGAACTCCGGTGCTGCGAGTGCCGTCGCGAGGTCCGCGGGGCTGATGTCGAGGGTGTATGTCGTGCGGGCCGAACGGGTCATGATGTCTCCTGGTCGATGGTGGGTACGCGTGGCCACGGTGGGTTCAGGCAGCGGCCGAAGGCGGTGCCACCTGCTGGGTGGCCGCCTCCAGGGAACTGATCCTCGGGTCGAGCAGAACGTCGAAAAGCGTCAGCTCAGTGCCGAATTCGTCGTTGATCGCGGCGACGAGGGTCCAGATCGCGATGGAGTCCGCACCGAGGACGAACAAATCGTCGTCTTCCGCGTGTACCGCGACGCCCAGCTGCTCGGCGATCACCGTTCGGACGGAGGTCGCGGAGGGCCCGGCGAGCCTGCGCTCGATGAGCGCCTTCAGCGCCGGTAGGTCCACCTTGCCGTTGGGCTTGGTCGGGATGACGTCGACCAGGTGGATCTGTTGGGGCTGCATGTAGCCGGGCAGGAAGTCCGCGGCCGCTTCGCGCAGGGAGTCCCCACCCTCGGTCACCGCCAGTTGCACGCGGCCGTCGTCGACGAACGCCTTCGCGGTGCCGGCTCCACACTCGAGGAACGCGTGCTCGACCTCCTGCAGGTCGATGCGGTAGCCGCTCACCTTCACCTGCGAATCGATCCGTCCCCGGTAGGCGAGCCGCCCGTCCGGCCCGCGAGCGACGAAGTCACCCGTGCGGTATGCGCGGCGCCCGGCGAGGTCGACGAAGCTGCGCGCAGTCTTGTCCGGATCGTTGAGATAACCGAGTGCGAGGCCGTCGCCGAGCGCGAGCAGCTCACCCTCGTCCGCGGCGTTCCCCGCCTCGTCCACGACGATCACCTCGGTGCCGGCGACCGGCGTGCCGATCCGGATCTCGCTGACCGCGGAGGCTGTCATCACATCCAGCGTGGTGAAGACGGTGTTCTCGGTCGGCCCGTAACCGTTGACGACCGTGACATACGGCAGTGCCTTGTTGACGTGGTGCAGGCTCAGCGCCTCTCCGCCGACCAACACCCGCCGCAGGCCACGGAACGCCTCGGGGCGGCGATCGACGAAGAAGTTGAACAACGATGTCGTGAGCCACATGACGTCCGCACGGTGCTCGATGATCTCGAGCATCACGAACGGATCGATGACGTCCCGGGGTGGCACACAGAGCACCTCCATCCCGCTCAGTAGTCCGCCCCACAGCTCGATCACCGACGCGTCGAACTCGATGGGCGACACGTGGGTGATGCGGTCGCCGGCGGCCAGCCCGATCCTCGGGTCGGCGAGCAGCCGCAGCACGGCGCGGTCGGGTACGCCGACCGCCTTGGGTGCGGAGGTGGTCCCGGACGTGAAGACGACATACATCAATGAATCCGCTTGGCGAACGAAATCCTCTGCTGAAGAAGCATTTTCGATGTCAGGCTGAAATCCCTCATCGATGGTGAGGACTGGATCGAGGGCCTCGATCATGGCCGCACGCCGGTGCTGCGGGTAGCTCTCCCCGATGACGGTGTAGGCGCCTCCGGCGAGGAGGATCCCGATCATCGCGGCGATGGCGTCGATCCCGCGCGGTCGTTGCAGGATCACCGTGCGACCGGCCGTCACGCCGCGGCGCAGGCAGGCGTCGCGGTAACCACCCGCGAGCCGGGCAAGCTCCGCATACGTGACCGCCCGATCACCCTCTCGCAGTGCGATCGCGTCGGAGTGTTCACTCACCGAGTGACGGAAGGCAGTGGCGAAGTCGTTCATACGTGGGTCCTTTCGCTGAGTCTGGTGAGCGTGTCCGAGACGTCTCCGATGAGCGCGTCGGCGCATTCGGTCAGGAAGAAGTGCCCGGCGTCGTAGGTGTATTCGTCGCCCCGCCGGTCGGTGAGTTCGTACCACTCGGCGATGTCCTCGACGGTGCGGTCCGCACGGCCGTTGAAGGTCGTCACGGAGGTTCCGGGTTGCAGCCTGCGCTGCCCGCGCGCCGCACCCGGGTAGCGATCCACGGCCAGGATGTCGTTGCGCAGGGCGGGCAGCAGCAGCGCACGCAATACACCGTCGGTGAACGTCGCAGCATCGATCAGGCCGTACTGCTCACAGTGCGACAGGAGATCGGCGTCACTGTCCAACTGCAGGCCCGTGCCGTGGATCCGGGCCGGCGGAGTACACGCCATCGCGAGCAACCCGATCTGCGGCACGCCGAAATCCTCGAGCAACTGCGACAACTCGTACGCGACGAGCGCACCCATGCTGTAGCCCAGCAGGGTGACCGGTTCGGTGATGTCCCGCGCCGCCCGGTCCGTCAGGACCTTCTCCAAGGCGTCGTGCGCCATCGCGACGATGCTCGGCAGCGGCTCAGCACCGATCCGGTTGCCGTGCCCCGCATAGGTGATGCTCGTGCTGCGCAGTCCGGCGACACTCGACTCCCACACAGCGCGCGCGGCGCGGAACGGGTCGAGATGGGAGCCCGCGAAGGGCAAGCAGACCAGGTGCTGGCTCATCAGGCAGCCACCTCCCCGGCTCGTGCAGGGCGCGTGCCACGGTCGGTGCCGCGCAGGTCGACGACGACGGCGACGCAGCTGCCGTGCACCGAATAGGCGACGAAGACGAAGACGTCGAAGTCGGCCGGGTTCGCGGCCAGATGCTCGACGGGCCGTCCGGACAACACCGCACCGGAAGGGTGCGCGGCGAGATCGTCCACCGCGTCACCTGCGGCTCGTCGCTGCAGCAGCCGGACCAGGCCCTGCAGGCCGTGCGCACCGATGACGTAGTGCGTGTCGCCCTTCAGGTAACCGGTCTGCAGCAGTGGGAATTTCGCCCGAACCCGCTCCATCGCCGCCAGTTCGGCGCTGTCATCGATCCGGTTGCCGCGACCGTAGAGATCGACGAAGACCGGCGTCCCCTCGTCCACCCCGGCCGACCGGAGCGCGCGCAGCACGACGGCCGTGACGACCTGCCGGTTGACCACGCTCGATCCGAAGGTGCCGTGTGCCGCGCCGACGACACGAGCGAGAACCGGGCCGTCATACCCGTCGGCGTCCATCAATCGCAGGCCCACGCCACCTTCCGCGTTGTAGTGGCCGGTGGCGTTCTCGGTGAACGGGAGCCCGTCGCGGCGGCCGCCGAAACCGACGGGTGTGGTCTCGAAAGGCAGCGCGACGGATTTCCCGCTCGCGGCCGTGACGATAGCGCCGCCGTTGGTCGCCGTGACCCGCTCGGCCGCGTCCACCAGTCCGACCACTCCCGACGCCGATGCTTCCACCACACGGCTCACCGACGGCCGGCCGAGACCAGGGACCGCTCCGTACAGACCGAGCGGATCGAAGAAGGTGCCGAACTGCTCCGGCGGGATCGTCGCGCCGGCCGCTGTCACGAACGTCTGCTTCGCGATGTCTTCCAGCGGGTCCGCGGTCACCACGTGCATCGCCTTCGAGGCCGACGGCGCGTTCCTGGTCAAGGTCTCCACCAGATGCAGCGAGATCCGCTCACCGGTGCTCACCATCGGCTCCGGCAGCCCCGCGGCCGTCTCCGACGGCGCTGCACCGACCGGGTCCTCGAGGTAGATCCCGCGGAACGGCTGCGCCGCCACCTGCCCGGCGCCACCCATCCGCTGCAGCTCGCGATTGAAACGCGCGGACCGGAGCTGCCAGATCGACTCACTGCGATCGGCGTGTACCTCTGCCGCCGATCTGGTCGTCGACGCGTGGACCGCTGCGACGTCGGTGATGACCGCGCCGAACCTGCGGGAGTCAACCGGCATCGCTCAGCCCTCCTGCATCTCGCGGACGTGCGCGCTGAGCTCGAGCACGGTGGAATGGATGAAGATGTCGGCCACCTCCAGGTCCACGTCGAGTTGTTCGACCAACGGGGTGTAGATGCTGAACGCCTTGAGCGAGTCACCACCCAGATCGGTGAAACTGGCCCGCACATCGATCTCGTCGCGCTCGAGCACGGAAGCGAAGAGCACCGCGACCAGCTTCTCGATGTCGCTCAACTCACGATCCGCACCGGTGATCTTCAGCTCGTCGAAGGAGCGGATGACCAGGCCGTTCTGCTCCGCGGACTCGGTGTCGACGCCCGCAGCGGTCGCCGTGCCGCTGGACTCGGTGGACGGCGCCGGTTCCGCGGACGAAGCCTCGAAACCCATCCACGGAGAGAGTGTTTCGTGCGCCGAGGCGGTGAACTCCCCAGCGACGACATCGACGAACGACCGTCCCAGGGTCTCTCGCACGTAGGCTGCGGCTTCATCCGTCGGCAGCGCCCGCAACAGGAAGGCGTCGTCCGTCGCGGAGTCCACGCCGAACCGGGTCGCCATACCGGTCTCCTTCCAGCCCGGCCACCGAACGACGCCGGCACCGTCCGTCGCACGTGCCAGACCCTCCAGGTAGGCATTCGCGAAGGTGTAGCCGAACTGACCGGGCGCTCCCGCGAGCGTGGTCATCGAGGAGGCTGCGAGGAACTGCGGCCGCTGTCCGGCCAGTTCCTCCAGCAGCACCGCCGCCGCGGCCGCCTTCGGCGCAACGATCGCCCGAAGGTCCTCCCACTCCTTGCGGAACAGCATGCCGTCCTCGGGAACACCGGCCAGATGAACGACGGCATCGAAAACCAGCTCCTCGCGGAGCGACCGGATCGTTTCGCGGACGGCTGCGTCGTCGGACAGGTCGCAGCGGACGAAGCGCAGCGACATACCGTCGTCGACGAGCCGGCCGATCTGCTCGCCGCGTGCGCGGTCGTCGGCGTCGTCGCTGTCGAGCAGGTCCGTCGCGTCACGCCGCCCCAGCACGACGACCGACGCCCGATAGTGCTCCCACAACGCGGTCAGGTACTGCGTGCCGACACCACCGAACGCACCCGTCACGAGGACCGTTGCGTTCTCGGGAAGCTGACGGTCCGGCAAGGCACCGCGTCGGGTTCGGACAACCTCGCCCAGGAGGCCGTCGGCACCGACCAGGACCTTGCGTCCGGCGAGAGCCTCTGCCGACGCCAGCCGGACCGCTCGCTGCAGGTCGAGCTCGGGGTCGGCGATCGCGACCGTGGTCAGCCGCGGGTTCTCCAGCTGGATCACTCGCGCCGCGGCGGACACGGCATACGCGAACGGGTCCGCCGAACCGGTCCCGGTGGCGAGTCCGTCACGGGTGAGGAAGACCAGCCTGCCGCCGGCCCGCAGGGCGCGGGGAGCGGCCTTGGCGACGGTGAGGACGTCGCGCAGCGCCTTCTCGAACGCTGCCACGTCACCGCCGTCCATCGCCGGGCTGACGTGGACCAGCGCATCGAGCTTGTCCGGCAGCCCGGCCACCTCATCGGCGCCGATCCGTTGCCATTGCGGCAGACCGGTGAAGTCTCCGAGCCGACCCGCGCTGTCGACGACAGCGACGGACGCGGGAAGCTCGCACTCCGCCGGCGACTCGATCGGCTCCAGGCAGACCTCGTGGAACGTCGTCGTGTGGCTCGTCGCCGATCCCGTGAACGCCCGCATCGCGTAGCGCTCCAACTGGACGACGAGGCGACCCTGGTCGTCGTAGATCCACACGTCCGCGACCGCGACCAGCGGGTCGGAGGCCACGTCGTAGTGCAGCTTGGTCCGCGACCGAACGGTCGGAGTGAACGGCAGACCGGTGAACCGCAGCGCACCGTAGGACAACGGGAGGTAGGTGCGGCCGGTCGCGGTGCTGCGCTCCCAGCTGACGACTCCCGCCACAAGATCGAGCAGCGCGGGCGAGATGTGGAAGTCGGTGAGGTCCTCGCGGAACTCCGGGGCGAGGGTGAACCGCATGACATGATCCGACGGCGTCAGCGCGTCCAGGACCATCTCGTTCTTGCGGACGTCCCAGCGTCCGGCGAAGCGCATGCCGCCGCTGTCCTCCTCATCGTTCCCGGACCAGTTGGAGGCGACGGCGTCCGGTCCCGGGTCGGCAGGACCCGGACCGATGTCGATCCGGTCGTCCGACAACGGTGCGAGACGGAACGAACCGTGTGTGATGAACGGCGCCTCGGCGTCGTCGGTCTGCGAGAACACCTCCACTTCCAGACCGCGGTCCTGGCCCTTGGCGCTCTTCGTCGCCTGCACGAGCACGGTCCGCGCCTCGGTGACCTGGATGAGGTTCTGGAACATCATCTTGGTGAGCTCGTAACGCGGCGTGCCGAAGTGCAGCTGCGCCAGCTCGGCCGCCAGTTGGGTGTATGCGGTCCCCGACAGCGTTGGCAGGCCTGCGATCCGGTGATTGGTCAAGAACCAGCGGTCGAGGTCGAGCTGCATGGTGTAGAGATCGGTCGACGGTGTCGACAGCAGCCGGGAGGTGAGCAGCTGCCCGTCCACCGGCGTACCGCTCAGAGCGTTGTCGGCCTGGTAGACGTTGTACTTCTTCACCGTCCCCCAGTAGCGCCGTGTGTCGAAGACGTGCCCCGGCAGACCGCACACCCGGGCGTCGCCGAAGTCGCCCTCCCCGAGGAAGCCGTCACCCTCGGCGGCCTCCAGCTCCAGCCGTTCTTGCAGGCTGAAGAGTTCGGGGTGCTGGGCGATCCTCGCCCGCAGCAGTTCCGTCGACCTGCTGGCGGGTCCGTCGGCCGTCCCGTCCCCCAGGAAGATGCCGTCGGCCGCTTGACCGGCGGCGAGCGCCGCCCGCGCAGTTCGCAACGAGGCGAAGAACTCCTCGTGTGACGAGGCGGTGAAGCCGACACTGCTGGCGTAGCGCCGCCGGCGGCATACCAGGGTGTAGGCGATGTCGGCGAGGAGATTCTCGCGAATGAGCTCTTCGTGCGAGAGGAAACCGTCGATCACCTGCATCAGTTGGGCACCGGTCGGCGAGCTGAGCAGGAAGGGGAACTCGGTCCCCGTCTGTGGATCCCGACGGTCCGCCGGGTACTCCTCCAGCACGGCGTGCCCGTTGGTGCCGCTGAAGCCGAAGCTGCTGATGGCGCCGCGCCGCGGGTGGTCACGCGACTCCCAGTGCGACAGTTGGTTCGGGACGTAGAACGGTGTGTCGATGAACTTGATGAAGTCGTTGGGCACCTCGAAACCGCCTGCGGGATAGATCATCCGCGAGTTGAGCGCGAGGGACATCTTGATCAGACCACCGACTCCGGCCGCTCCGACCGTGTGGCCGATGTTCTCCTTGAGGCTGGACAGCGCACAGGTCGAGTAGGACGCGACGCCACCGGTGCGGAATGCGTCCGTCAGTCCACGGATCTCGATCGGGTCGCCCAGTTTGGTGCCCGTCCCGTGTGCATCGACGTAGTCGATGGTCTCCGGGGAGATCGCCGCGGCGGAGTAGGTGTCGAGGATCAGGTTGGTCTGGGCCTTCGGGTTGGGTGCGGTCAGCCCGTTGGAGCGACCGTCGGAGTTGATGCCGGTCGCCCGCACCAACGAGTAGACCTTGTCGCGACGACTCACGGCGTCCGGCAGCCGACGCAGCATCACGAAGCCCACTCCCTCGCCGAAGATCGTTCCCGACGACGCCCGGTCGAAGACCTTGAGATGGTCGCGCGCGGTCTCGACGCTGGCGTAGTCACCGAAGACCTCACCCTGGCGCGGCGCCATACCCAGCGCGATGCCACCGACGAGTGCGATGTCGATCTCGTTGTCCCGCAACATCTTCTTGGCGATGTGCAACGCGACCAGTGAGGACGAGCATGCGGTGTCGACCACCAGCGAACCGCCCTGCAGGTCGTACAGGTAGTTCAGCCGACTGGCCAGGATCCCTTCCCAGGTACCCGGGTTCACCAGATCGGAGTCCGCCTCGATCTCGGATGCGTAGGAGCCGGCTATCGACCGGTCCTTACCGACATAGATCGCCGTGCGGGAACCGACGATCTCCTCACGGGTCATTCCCGAGTGTTCGATCGCCAGGTGCAGGTGTTTCAGCACCAGCCGGTGCATCGGATCGATGTACGTCGCCTCGTTCTCCGCGATGTCGAAGAAGCCCGGCTCGAACTGGTCGACGTCGTCCAGGTAGGCACCGGGTTGGCCACACATCGCCTGGAACAGTTCCTCGGCGTCGCGTCCGGACACCCGGGCGGCGTCCACCAGGTAACGATGGTCCCTCGGGAAGTACTGCTTGCGGGACTCGGGGAAGGACCGGAAGCCGTTGCGGCCACTGCGCAGCATCTCCTCGAATCCGAAAACTGAGTCGGCACCGGTGTATTCGCAGGACATACCCACGACGGCGATGTCGCTGGGTAGAACCTGCCCGATGTAGCGCCGACCTTCCGCCTCGTCGAGTTGACCCGAAGTGATCTGGGAGTACAAGTACTGTGCGAGTTCCATCAACGGGAACCTCCGTTCGAATCGAGAAGGCGTCGTATCGCGTCTATGTCGGCGGCCGTGTCCGCCGGGTCGTGGTCGGTTTGCAGCGCCTGCTCCACCCAGCTGACCTGGTCGTCGACCGTCGAGCAGGAGAACAGGGTCGTCACGTCGAAGAGGTCCGGAAACTCGCGGCTCAACTCGTCGCACAACTGCACGACCGAGATCGAGTCGCCCCCGTACTCGAAGAACGTGACATCAGTGGCGTAGGTGTCCTCGCCCAGGACTCGGGCCCACGCACCGAGGACCGCACTGCGCAGGCCGTCCCGGTCCGTGATCGATGCCCCTGGGTTGGTTGGCGATCCCGCAGGGCTCGAAGGAGTCGGCGCCACCGCGGCGGACACACGACCGGGTGCGGCGAAGAGGATGGAGTAGTCGTCCGCCCCGGCGAGTGTGTCGAACAGGGACGCCACCGGCCGGTCACTCATGACGAACGTGTGCACCATCGGCAATCCCTCCTCCGGCCGCGTCTTGACGAACAGCTCATCGATGAGATCCGCCGACATGCCGATTTCGGACCAGCCGCCCAGATTCAGGCACCGGAACGGCCCCGCCGACTGCGCCAGCCCGCTCTGGTAGGCGTTGCCGGCGGCGTACTCCGCCTGACCCATGGCGCCGACATATCCGGCCACCGAACCCATCAGCACGATGTCGCGGCACTCCGGGTACGCCGCGGCCAGCAGATGCGGTCCCTGGACCTTGGGCGCCATACACGCCTCGAACTGCTCCGGGCCGCTGGTGACGAACAGTCCCCCGGCGGCCAGACCGGCGAAGCTGACGATCAGGTCGACCGGGCCCGTCATACGCGCCAACTGCTCCAGCTGCACGGGATCACACACATCGGCTCGCAGGTATTCGAAGCCCGAACCGTCGGCATCCAGCTGCCGCCGACCGCACCCGATCACGCGCAGCTGTGGGTAGTGCGCCGCCAGCCAGTTCGCGTAGGCCTGCCCGATTCCGCTGCTGGCCCCTGCGATCAGGACCGTGCCGGTCTTGTCCTGTGGCCACGGCTGCACGGCGAGTCCGACCTCCCGCAGCCGACCGGTCTCCACCACGTCCGACCCACGCTCGGGATCGACACGGAAGATGCCATCGGTGCCCAACGCCTCTGCCAACCGCAGGGAACGCGGGTCCGCCGGCGCATCCAACACTCGCACGGCGAAACGGAATTCGGTGCGCAGTGAGTATGCCGTCTGCGCCATCGCGGTCAGCCGGGCGTCGGCAGCCGAACCGGTCGCGAACGCACCCGGGGCGACGACGGTGACCAGCTCGGTGGTGGATCCCTGGTGGATGCTGAGCAGCGTGTCTCCCACGGCACGGCACTGGCGGCCGAGGGATGAGCCATCGTCGGCGAGCACGAGCGCAACGTGTTCACCCCAGTCATGGACGTTCCGTGCGTCTGGCGCCGAGATCGTCCGACGGCCGTCGGCTTGCCACCGGGCGGGGTCCGTTCCGGCAGGCAGGACGATCGTCGCCGCCTCCGGAGACTTCGTCGCCCGGTCCGGGGCGCACGTCTCGAACATCAGGTCCTGCATCGTGCACCGGTCGCCGACAGCGGGACGATTCTTGACACGGTGCCCTCGAACCGACACGACACAGCGACCCGATTCGTTCCAGAGGTCGGCGTCGACGGTCACGATGACGTTGCCCAGTTCGTCCGTGACGGTCCCCCGGTGGACGATGTTGGCCGTGAACCGGTGCCCCTCCAGCGCAGGGACGTGGTAGCGGACGCGATCGGTAACCCACGGGAGCAGCACCTCGTCCGGGACGAGCAACGCGTTCGACCCGTTCAACGCGGCGTCCAGGATCGGGGGCCAGAAGCGGTAGTCACGCGCTTCGTCGACGAAGCGCGCCGGCACCTCCAACAGCAGGACGACCCGGGACCGGTCGGGTGCCTGTGCCAGGCGTCGGGTCACCGCCCACCGTTCGGACACCGCGACGCGCTCGTCGTCGCCTACCTGTGTGGTCACCGGTATGTCGACGAGCCCGTCGAAGGCGGGAGGCTCGGCGGTGAGGGGCTCGATCCACTCGGTCGGGTGCAACGTGAAGGTCACCCAGGGCTGCCAACCCGATTCCGCCACCCGGAAACGGACTTCGCCCTTTCCTGTCCGATGTTCGACGGCGGCGACCAGGTCGACCGACGCCGCGGTCGAGGCCAACGGCCCCGCCATACACAGGTCGACCACGTCGTACTCCAGCAGCGACGACCCGCTCCCCGGAAGCAGCCCGGCGAGCACCTCGTGGATGGCCGTTCCCACCATCATCGGTGCGCCGCCCACCCGATGCTCGCTGATCTCCCAGTCACGGTCCGGGGTGATGGTGTGACTCGCGGACGACACCCCGAGCGCGTGAACGTGCGAAGTGCCGCTGTGCTCGAAGGTGTTGCGCCGAGGGGTGAACCAGTGCCGGACCGGTTCTTCGCCGATGTCGGCAGCCGGGCCGGGCAGGCGTCGCCCACCCCGGACCACCACATGCACATTGGTGCCGGTCATGCCGAACGAACTCACGCCGGCCAGCGCACCCGATGGTGGTGTCCCCGTCATGGTCGGGATGAAGAAGGCCGACTCGACGAGTTCGGAGCTGTCCGACGGAGTCACGAACGCCGGATGGGACGGCACTCGACGGGTGTTGAGTGCGCCGATCGCGGCAGCGACGGAGATCAGGCCGGATGTCGAATCCAGGTGCCCCAGATGTGCTTTCACCGAGATCAGCGGTACTGAGGACGGCTGCAGATCGGCAAACGGACTCGCCGTGCGCAGCGCCTCCACCTCGATCGCGTCCCCGACCGACGTGCCGGTGCCGTGGCTCACGAGCAGACCCAACTCCGCCGGGTCCAGGCCGGACCCGGTCCATGCCTGGTCGAGCGCAGCGACCTGGGCGGCCGGGTTGGGCGAGGACATGGTTGCCGTTCGGCCGTCCTGGGTCACGGCCCAGGCCTCCACCTGCGCGTAGACCGACTCCGGCGAACAGTCGTCGGCCCTCCTCAGCACGAACGTGACCACCCCCTCGCCCATCGAGGTTCCGTCCGCGGTGCGATCGAACGCCCTGGCCTGCGAGGTGGGTGACACGACGTCCACGGCCGCGGAACCGCGACGTCCGGGGTCGAGGTAGAGGTTGGTGGAGCTGACGATCGCGGTGTCGACTCGTCCTGCGCGAAGTTCCTCGGCGGCGACGGTGAGGGCGTACAGCGACGACGAACACGCGGTGTCGACCATCACCGACGGTCCGTGCAGGTCGAGGAAATGGCTGATCCGACCGGCGACACTGGAGTTGAGCACCGCCAGCAGATCCGGAGAGACACCGTTCTCACGCTGGGTGGAGCCGTAGACCGCCTGCTGGAAACCGTTGCAACTCGCATACACGCCGACGACACCGTCACCCGGAGCGACACCGGCGTCCTGGACGGCCCGGACCGCGGATGACAGACACCACCGTTGGAACGGATCCATCTGGTCGGCGACCTTCGACGACACCCGGAACCGACGGTGGTCGAAGCGGTCGATCGACTCGAAGAAGCCACCGTCGTAGTAGTCGTCGGGTCGTCCGGTCAGTAGTGAGTCCCGTAGCCGTTGCTGCGGGAAGGACCGGGTGTTGACCCGGCCCGCACCGAGCATCTCGGTGAGGCCGGCGAAACCCTCGCCTCCCGGCACCTGCACGTCAACACCGATCACGGCGAGCGGCATACCCATCAGAGTCTCCTCATGCGGCGAACCGCGCTGCGCGCCAACGCAACTCGGACATCTTACGATCGCGGAGCTGTTCGTCGACCTGCTTGACCCGGAGCACGTCGTCGACGATGCCGAGGATCTGGTCCGGTTGCTGGTCCGCCCGACCGACCATCGCTCGCAGCTCCTGGTACGCCGGTATGACGCGGTCGCGGTACAGCTCCCTGTCCGGTTGATGGTTGGGGGTGCTGACGATGGCCCCGAGCGCGCGAGCCGCGAGGTCGTAACTGCCCTCGACCGCCAGCACGTGACGCAGTTCGCGCTGCACCGCGTCGATGGCATCGGGGGTGCCGGAGGGCAGGTGCCGGACGCCAGGACACCCCGCCATCCGGGTGAGCATGCCCGTGGACGACAGGTCGAGTGCGACTTGGCTGCCGTGCATGTACGCGTAACGCAACGCCTCGGCCCAACGGACCGGAGCAACGATCTGCCGGGCGAGTTCGTCGATCAGGTCGGCGTCGTCCGGATAGGGGGTTGCCGTGCGGTTGCGGATGACCGCCGGCCCGAAGCTCTCACCCAGATCGAGTGGGGCGGCGAGCTCGCGGAACCTGTCGGCGGCCGCCTGCATGAACGGGGTGTGGAACGCGCCCTTGACCTTCAACGGCAGCAGTCGCAGCCCGGACGTCGCCGCGAAGTCGTCCAGTGCCGACAGGGTTCCGCTGATCACGATCTGCCGGGTGGAGTTGTGATTTGCCACGTAGACCTGGGGTGCCGCCGCCACCAGCTCCGCGAGCTCCGCCGGCGGATCGACGACCGCTCGCATACCGGTCGGGACCTCGGCGGATCGCAGTGCGTCGTGCATCGCCCGTCCGCGCGCGGCCACCAGCTGCGCGACCGTGCTCACGCTCAAGCCTCTGCAGATGCCCAGGGCAGCGACCTCACCGACACTGTGGCCGACCGCGAAGCTCGGCGCGATCGGCACCTCCCGGGCGACAACGGCATAGGTGGCCATCGACCCGATCGCCGAAATCACCTGGGCACGGTAGGTATCCGTCGGATCTCCCTGGTCGAGCCAGGAGTCCAATGGTTCCTTCAGCGTGTCCGCGGCTTCCTCCCAGACCGCTCGGGCGCGGTCGTCGCAGCGCCACATGGTGATCACGTCCGCGGAGGGTGTCTCGCCCTGCCCCGACAACAGCAGCGTCATTCTCATCGGACATCCTCCGCCCGTTCGGCGATCAGCGAGGCCAGTGAGTCGATCTCGAAATTCGTGAAGAAGTCGGAGAACTTCACCGAGACACCGAATTCGTCCAGGATCTGTTCCTTGAGGTCGACGAGCATGAGGGACTCGACACCGATGTCGAAGATGTTGTCGTCCCTACTCACCTCCGCACCCACGAGTTGTGAGACTGCCGTGACCAGGAAATCGGTGACCCTCGGTGTCGTGGACGTCATGGGGACAGCTGACATGTTTTCCTCCTGCTCAGGCCGAAGCGGCCAGTTCTGTGGGGTGGGTGAAGGACTCGGGCGGCGCCGATCGCAGTGGCCCGTATCGCAGTTGCTGCGCGTAGAGCCATGCGAGCTGTTCGAGCCGGTGAGCGGGGATGCCCTCGGCCACCAGGGTCAGGCTCTGCTCGTCACCGTCCTGATCCACACTGAGGTGCAGGCCGTACTTCGGATCCACGTAGCTGTCGTCCTCGACGATGCGACCCGGCAGGTCCTCGTGGATCCTCCGGGGTACGAGCGACTGTGTCCCGTAGTCGAAGACGACTGATGTCGCGGGGATCCGGTCGCTCAGCTTCGCGGAGCCGGACGAGAGTGGAACTGTGGCACGGATCGCCATGCCGACGGCCAGCGAACCGAGCTCCCTGCGCAGCACCGGCGTCTCGACCAACGGCCAGGCGTCGACATCGAAAACGAGCGGCTGCAGCCGGACGAAATTGCCGATCGCCGCACGATGTGCGGCGTCGCGTCCGACGAGCGCGGTGGACAGCAGCACGCTCCGGGTGTCGGTCCACACCGACAGTGCCGGCACCACTGCACCGAGGCTTGCGGCGAACCCCGTCCGTTCGGGCGCGCGCACCGTGCGCCGTACCTGTACGGTGCCGACTCCCGCCTCGCGCATGCCGTGTAGGGCGGTGACGAACGCCGCTGCTGCCTCGGATGATTCGGACATGGCCAGGTGTTCGGTGCCGACGATGGCACGGGGTGCTGCGTGATGCTCCGCCGCGTCGGCGATCCGCGGGAACGCCGGTGGTGCGCCCGTCAGATATGCGTCGGCGATGGTGTGCAACAACAGCGCAAGGCTGATGCCGTCGACGACCGCATGATGCGCGTTCAGGTACAGCCGGGTTCGGCCGGTGTCCCGTACCGAGATCACGGCTGCGTGGACCAGCGGCGTGTCCAGGACGGGAATCCGCCGATCGCCGACGTCGTTCATTGCCCGGCTCGACAGGACCTCGACCCGCTCCACGACCGGGGTCGCCGGTGTCGCGAACAGCCGGACGCCATCACGCCGGAACGCACGACACAGTTCAGGACAGGCCTCAACGGTCATGCGCACGGCCCGGAACAATCGCTCCTCGTCGACCGGCTCGTCGAAGTCCACGAATACCGGCACGTTGTAAGGGGCTTCGTGATCGCTCATCAGACAGGCAGTGACAATTTCACGTTCCCGTGCCGACAACGGGACTTCCACCACGGACTCAAGCGACATTGCTGAGCACCTCCTCCAACGGTCGGGTGAGCAGGTCTCCCATGTCGACCACCACCCCTTGGTCGTCCAACTGCCAGACTGCGTTCATTGCGCTCAGCGAGTCGCCGCCGAGGTCGAGGAACGTGCTGGACGGTGTGCCGGTCGGCACCAAGGCGGCGAAGAGTTCCCGCGCGCGTTCCTGCCCCGGGGTCATTTCACGTGCGAACTCCAGCAGTGCGCCGGTGTCGGTCTTCCCGTTACGAGTCAGCGGGATGGCGCCGACCGGCGTGACCACGGGGACCGTGTATGACGGCAGCACCTCCCGCAGATGGTGGCGTAGCGCACTCAGATCGGAGCAACCGCTGATGAACAGCCGGACGATGCCCTTGTCCGTGACCGCTGTCGCCGTTGACCGACGTCCGTTGATACAGACGAAATCTGTTGCGACGCGCTCAATTTCGGCAAGGTCGATGCGATATCCCTTGACTTTGACCTGGCGGTCGCGGCGACCGATGAAGGTCATCGCTCCTTCGGCCGAGGTCACCAGGTCGCCGGTGCGGTAGTGCGGGGCGCCGTGCAGGGTGATCATCGACCGTTCGGTGATGTCCGGCTCGTCACGGTAGCCGCGCATGAGACCGGGCCCGCCCACGACCAGTTCGCCGGGATCGGCGCCGTTCACCGGATCACCGGTCTCGTCCAGCACATGAGTGCACATGTTCTGCATGGCGCGGCCGATCGGGACGTCTTCCCCGGGGAGCACATCGCCGATCTCGTAGGACGTGGCGAACACCGTTGTCTCCGTTGGGCCGTAGACATGAATGACGCGGCATCTGGGTAGAACGTTGCGCACATGCCGAGGAGATACTCGTTCACCCCCGAACAGGACGAGCTGGAGGTCGTCGAACACCTCCGGGCTTCGGTCGGCGAGCAGGTTGAAGACCGCTGTGGTGACGAAGAGTGTGTCCACGGCGTGCAGCGCATGGCGCACCCGGGAACGGTCCAGCAGATCGTCCAGTTCGACGACCTGGATCGTCATACCGTTGAGGAGACCGCCGAGAATCTCGTAGATGCACGCATCGAACTGCAACGCGGCCGTGTGCGCGATGACCTCGCCCGGGTAGATGCCGGGTTGGGTCGCCAGATTCGCCAGGCCACGGTCCGTGATCTCGACGGCCTTCGGTTCGCCCGTGCTCCCCGAGGTGAAGATGACGTAGGCGAGCTGGTCGGGCCGGCGCGATGGCAGAGCACGTGTCGTCCCGTCCCGCAGTTCGACTGCGTCCGCAACACTCCGGACGACGGCGACCGGCCGTGTCCGGCGCCTGATCTGCTCCACCCGCGCCGTCGGGTACGTCGGGGGCACCACACAGAAGCCGCCGCCCGCACGCAGCACGGACACCATCAGGATCACTGCCTCGACGTGATCGTCGGTGTGGATCTCGACGATCTCATCAGTGGTCGTTCCGGCGGCACCCAGGCCGTCCGCGGCCTGACGCGTCAACTGCTCGAACTCGCTGCGGCTGAACGATCGCTGCTCGGACCGCAGGATGATGCGGTCATCCGGGTCCTGGAGTACCTCCTCCAGACGGGTGGCGATATTCATTCTTCCTCCTTGACGTACTGGGTTCCGGTGATCAGGCGGTGAGGGTCTCGTCCAGGTGGGCGAGCAGGCTCCGCGCCAGTTGTTCATCGACCCGCGAGCGGTCGAACTCCAGGTGGATCGTGGTTGTCCCTTCGTCGACCACTGCCCGGGCATAGAGCGCGAAGCGTGGATACGTGTCCACCGAGATGAATCGGCCTGTGCGGTAGCGGAAGTCCTCGTAGGAGAAGACGACATCCGCAGTGGCGGCGACCGCCGTCGACGGCTCCAGGACCGGGTCAGCGGTCCGCAGCATCAGGTCGGTGCAGCGACTCCGCAGGTCCTCGTGAGGTCCCGCCTCCTCGACCACGAGGACAGGGAGGTTGGCCACGACCTCGCGGATGCCGAGCGTGTAGCGCCATGAGGACACCCACACGTACGACGAGCCTGCGGCCACGGTGTGCAGCCACTCCTCGAAGGCGGCCTGGATCGCCACGCGCGGGAAGCTTCGGTGCCGGCGCGCGAGGTCCGCGATCGAGGACGTCGCCACGTCGACGCGGAGCCTGCCGAGCTCCGGACCGTGCGCCGGCGGTCCGCCGCCCGGCAGCGGAAGTGTGGCGACCGCGGGACGCCGTGGCCACTTCTTCTCGGCCGCCGCAACGTGCTCGTAGACCAGCCGTATCCGCTCCGCGTCCTCGACGACCGTGCCGCCGCCCGAAGGGAACAGCGACTCCTCAACGGCCACGGCTCCGATGCCGTCGACCGCGATGTGGTGGAACTCCAGCACGAGGTGCGCCTGCCCGCCCACAGTGCACCGAAATGCGGTGACGGGCAGAGCGTTCGGGCCAAGTGGTGGGATGTGGCTCTCGTCGGCGCAGAAGGAGAAGAGCGACTCCACCGGACCGGCATCGGTGACCACGGCGTGCCGGATCAGGTCCGGCCGCGCCGTGCGGAAGAAGCCCCTGCCGTCATACTCGAACGTGCTCGCCAGGCCCGGATGCGCCGTCAGCATCCGGTGGACCCGTGCGGTCAACGACGCGATGTCGTGTTCGTCGCCGTGCAGTGCGTAGGCGAACGGCAACCGGTAGCAGGCTGCACCCTGGCTGATGAACATCCTGATCTGGGTGTCCGTCATGGGCTGCCGTGACCGGATCTTCGACCCCACGACGATGGGTGATTCGCGCATCATGCAGCCCTCACGGTCGGTCTGCACCCCGGTAGATGGGCGCACAGTGCGGCGGTGAGTTCGCGCAACTCGGGTGGCGTGTAGACGTCGGCCGCCACGGTGACTTCCAACACCTGGTCGTCGCCACCGTCGACGATCGTGAGCAGAATGCCGAACTTGGTGCGCCCGCCGAACTCGACACGTTCGGCATGACCGGTGGACAGCGGGCGGACTCGCAGTATTTGGAACGCAATCGGGAACGCTGTTCCGTTCGGCCACCCGGTGTCTCCCGCGGTTGCGGCCTGGCCCTGCAGTACCCGGCGAATGCTGCGTTCGAGCACTGCGCCGTCGTGTCTGTCGTACTGGATCGGCAGCACCCGCGCGAACGAGCCGACCGCGTGTGCGCTGCCCGGGATCGTCCGCCCGTGGTGCACTGAACCGAAGGTTCCCCGGTCACGGCCGGTGAAGTCGGACAACGCCTGCGTGATCGGGCCGAGGACGCCTGGCAGCTCGAGGCCGAGTGTGCCTCCAGACAGATCGAGCACGCTCTGATGGAATTGGCCTCCGGCGGTCGGCGTGCGTCCGGCCGGGGGGAACTCGGCGGTGTCGATCGGGGCGGCATCCCAGACGCGACGGGCCGCCTGCGCGCCGCGGTCCAGCCCGGCAGCCAATGCGTTCCAGTCCGAGCGCCCGCTCAGCTCCTCACCACGCAGACCGCGTGCGACGTCCGCCAGCAGTAGCTGCAGACCGGCGTCGTCGATGAGCAGATGATGGAGCTTGAGGTACAACCACGTGCGCCGGTTCACTTCTGCCACAGCCAGATCCGCGAGATGTTGGCCTGCCGCACGCAGCCGCAGCGGCCGACGGTCGCGCACGTCCTCCCACCCACGGGCTCGCACGGACCGGACCCGGAGCGGGGCACCCGGCAGGAACATCACCCCACCCCGACCGAACGAGATCCGGGCGGAGAGCATTTGGTGGTGGTCGACAACGCGCTGTACCACTGCGGTTGTCGTGTGCAGGTCACGGGAGGTCACGTCGAGGCGGTAGGCGAACTCGACCTCGTACGGATCATCGTCGCCGCGGCGATATGCGTCGATGAAGATGTCGTTGAGATGGGGCAACGTCACCGCTGCCGACGCGTGTGGCGGTGCCGCCGAGGGGTGCGCGGTGAGCTGGTCGTCCGCCGGGGCCTGCGGTCGTTGCACCAGCTGCTGCACGTCGGCCGCGACCTCCCAGCGGTAGAAGTCCTCGACCCCGACCCGGATCCCGTGCTCGTCGGCGAGGGCGTCGAGCACGGTCAGCACGTCGAAGGACGAGATGCGCAGGTCCCGCAGGTCGGTCCCTGGCGCCGCGTGCAGAATGCGGTCGAGCGGACCGTCCGTGTCCTGGCGGGTCGTTCCGCCCTCGCGGCAGGGCACCGGTGCGGGGACCACCGGGGCCGGCGCCTCGAGCGCACGCCGATCCAGCAGCGCGTCCAAGTGCTCCAGGTAGCGCTCCAGCAGTCGCGCCCCACCACGCTGGTCGTAGCACTCGAGCCGGATCTGCCCGTCGTGCGCTTGGAGCTGAACGTGTCGTGCGAACTTCACGACATACGGACCGAGGTCCACACCTGTGATCGCGGTGAGACCGTCGGTGTCCGGCAGACCGGACATGGAGATCAGCAACTCCTGCGGGTCGCCGGTGGACGGCTCCGCCCTGCCGCCCCAGGTGCGCACGAACTCCTCGTAGCGCGCCCTGACCTCGGTCTCGGTGTCCACGACGGCAGCCAACGCAACGCTCAGATGACGGGTGGCGTTGCCCGATCTCCCCAAACCACGAACCGTGCGGTCACTCACGACCGCACCGAGGCTCGGCCCGGCGTCGGAGGGCTCCTTGAGCGCCGAGCCGAGCCTCGCGCCCGCCGCCCAGAACACTGCGAAGGGGGTGGTTCCGCAGCGGTGGGCGAGGGCGTCCACCCGCTCGACACGATCGCGGTCGAGCGGGAGCTGGGTGTGCTCACCCGGCTGCGGGTACCGCGCCGACGCGAGCGACGGCACCTCGGGCAGCACGACATGACCGTGCCGCGACTCCCACGGCCACTCCGGTTGATGCGGGAGCGGAGCGGCTACCAGCGCCCGGTCCAGATCCTGCACCAGCTCGCGAAGGGAGTCGGCGTCCAGCGCGACATGGTGCCCCAGCAGTTCCAGAACACAGCGCTCCGGATCCAGGTGATAGTGCAGCAACCGCTGCCCCCGAGCGGCGAGGATCGTGAAGCCACGTAGCGACGCCGCGTGCTCCAGTTCCGTGACTTCACGGACCGGGTCGTGCACCGCAACGAATCCCCCGTCGTCGGCAACGATGCGTGCCTGGAGGCTCGGCCACGCCTCAAGCGTCTGCGCCAACGCCTGTCGGCATACACCGAAAACCTCTGGTGCAACATGCAGCTCGACGAACATGCCGAAATCGCCGCCACGTTGTTCGGCCCGTAGGAGTTCCACGTCGGCCGGCCCGAGCAGCCCCTGCAGCCGGGCCCAGCCCTGATCTGCCGCACGAACGATGTCCGCCATGAAGCCCCTCCCTTCCGTCGACTGCGCTGTGTGAGCGAGAAGAAAGATCCCGTGCGGTCGCCCATCGGGCTGCGCTGGGCCTCACCGCTTCCGGACAGGAAGCGCTGCACGGGTGTCCAGAACCGGCCAAGCGGATCGACCTGACTCGTCGCCACCGTCAACGCGGTGCCGGTGAACGGTCCGGTCGGCGGGCAACCCGTATCTGGTTGATGAATGGGAAGAGACATCCCCTGCCTGCCGACCCAGGGAGCAACGTGATGAGTACGACAGCTGCAGGGCCGTCCGACCGGTTCGACGAACTGCCCTGGCCCGCACCGGAACAACGCGAAACGAAGCGCCCGCCGCTACGGGTCGTTCCGGTCGAGCCCTCGATGACTGCGTTGACCACTGACCTCCGGCACACCCGGCGTGCCGTGCATGCCGGGTCCGCGGATGCGACCGCAGCGCAACACCGCAAGGGGAAACTCACGGTCCGCGAGCGCATCGACGCGCTGTTCGACGACGATTCGTTCACCGAGATCCAGGCATTTCGGCGCCACCGCACCACCGAGTTCGGTCTCGGCGACCGCCGACCGCACTCCGACGGCGTCGTCACCGGTTGGGGGCGCATCTTCGGCCGGAAGGTGTTCGTCTTCGCCCACGACTTCCGCATCTTCGGTGGCGCGCTCGGCCAGGAGCACGCGGCCAAGATCCACCGGCTGATGGACCTGGCTCGCCGCACCGGTTGCCCCATCGTCAGTCTCAACGACGGTGCCGGCGCCCGTATCCAGGAAGGCGCCCGGGCGCTCGACGGGTTCGGGGGCATCTTCCGACGGACCGTGGCAGCCTCCGGAGTCGTCCCGCAGATCAGCGTCATGCTCGGCCCGTGCGCCGGCGGCGCGGCATACGCGCCCGCCCTCACCGACTTCGTGTTCATGGTGCGGGACACCTCGAAGATGTTCATCACCGGACCGGACGTCGTTCGGTCCGTCACCGGCGAGCAGATCGATCACGAAGGGCTCGGCGGTGCCTCGGTGCACGAGGCCCGGACCGGCGTCGCGACGCTGGCCTACGACTCGGAGGCCGAGTGCCTGGAGGACGTCCGCTTCCTGCTGTCGATGCTGCCGTCGAACAACCGCGAACCGGTCGATCCGGTCGAGTGCGCCGACCCGGTCGATCGCGCCACCCCGGCTCTCCTGCAGATGGTCCCGTCCGACGCGACCCAGCCCTACGACATGCGGGCCGTGATCGAGGAGATCGTCGACGACGGGGAGACCTTCGAGGTCCAACCGTTGTGGGCACAGAACCTGATCTGTTCACTGGCACGGTTGGGCGGACGTCTCGTGGGTGTCGTCGCGAACCAACCCCAGGTCCAGGCTGGGGTGCTCGACATCGATGCGAGCGCCAAGGGGGCGCGGTTCGTGCAATTCTGCGACGCGTTCGGCATACCCCTGGTCAGTTTGGTGGACGTGCCGGGCTTCCTACCCGGTGTGGGTCAGGAGCACGGTGGGATCATCCGGCACGGCGCCAAGCTGCTCTATGCCTACTGCGCGGCGACTGTTCCGCGCATCCAGCTGATCACGCGCAAGGCATTCGGCGGCGCGTACATCGTGATGGACTCCCTGTCCATCGGGGCCGACATATCGCTCGCCTGGCCGAGCAACGAGATCGCCGTGATGGGTGCCGAGGCTGCGGTGAACGTGATCTTCCGTCGCGACCTCGCGCAGTCCGACGACCCGGAAACAACTCGTGCGGAACGGATCTCGCTGTACCGGGACACCTTGATGCATCCCCTCTACGGTGCGGAGAACGGCCTCGTCGACGATGTCATCGACCCGGGTGACACCCGTGCGGTCCTGATCGAGGCGCTGACGACGCTGCAGGACAAGAGCGATCGGCCCGTCGAGCGCAAGCACGGGAACCCACCGATCTGACCCTCGCGCGGCGGCAGACGTCAGCGCTGGTCGAGCAGGCCTTTCACGTAGGAGAGCTGACCGAAGTGCTGGGTGATGTCGCCGAGCACCGACACCACCCGCACCGCTGCCGTCACAGGCGGGTCCCACCGCTCGTCGACGATGCGTTCGTAGTCCTGCGGGGTCTGCAGCATCCCGAGCACCTGCGCCGTCAACTCGTACACCGCCTGGTGGTAGCCGATCAGCAGCGACGTGTCGCTGACGGCGAACGCCCCCACCTCCGCGCTGGACTGGCCATAACCCACGGTGGCGTCGTCATACGGGAGCGCGAACCGCGTCGACCAATCTCCGCCGGTCCACGCCTGGTCGACGCCACCCAGGTCGGCGAGGTGGTCGTCCTGGACGCGGGTGAGGTGCCAGGCCAGCCAGCCGATGGAGTTCGCGTCCGGCGCGGGGCGCCAGAGAACTTCGTCCGCGGTCAATCCGTCGAGTTGTGAGGCCAATCCGTCCCGGACCCGGGTGAACGCGTCCAGCAGGATGTTCGTCGTCACTTCCGCCATGTCTGCCATGCCTCCACTATGCGCCTTGTCACCCTGTTGGCCGATGACGGAGACTGGGCCCGATGGAGATGACCGAGACGATGCACCGCATCCGCACCCACGTTGCGGGTGTGGCGGTCCTGCTCGGCCTGCTCACGGTCGCCGCCGAACCGGGGCACTCACCCCTCCTGATCGGGGTCGCACTGGTGGCGGCGCTGCTGGTCATCGCAGCGAACCACCTGCTGCTGATGCCGGTCGTGGTCCGCTGCTCCGTCGGGCCGCATCGCGCGCGAGCGCCCGGCGTCGTACTCACCAGCACGCACCCGGACGCGGCAGGGCACGCGCGCCCGAGGGCACCAGGGGCCGGCATGGTGACCCTGGCCTGACCCACCGCTGGGGTCACCTCCGATCACCCATCGATTTCCTTGATCCGGAGGCTTTTTCGCCATGCACATCCTTGCCCTTCTCGACCCCTTCGTCGATGCCCTGTATGCCGTCGTGGGGCCGCTCGCCGAGCACGTCCCGGCGGCGGTGCTGGTCGTCGCACTCACCCTGCTCACCCGGCTCGCGCTGCATCCGCTGATGCGCCGGCCGGGCCTGCTCACGATCGTCGCGCAGGCTCCGGTCTTCGCCACGATCTACCGGCTCTTCACCAGTCCGGTCATCGCCGGACAGCAGAACCTGCTGCTCGACCAGTCACTGCTCGGCGCACCGATGGCCGGCCACCTGCTCGGCGTGGGCCTACCCGGCGTGTTCGTGCTCGGCGGGTTGCTGGCACTCATCGCGCTCGTCGGCTGGCTCACCGTGCTCGACGCCCGTGCCCATGTTCCGGAGTTGAAGCTGCCCGACGGGCAACCGCCCGAGGTCGCAGCAGCAGCGGCCCTGATGCAGCGGGTGGCGCCATACCTGTCGCTCGGGTCGGTGCTGTTCGCTGCGCTGATGCCGCTGGCAGCGATGTGCTACCTGCTGACCAGCTCGGCCTGGAGCCTGCTGGAGCGGCGTCACCTGCGCGGCCTGACCGCAGCAGCAGCGCCCCTCTGATCGACCGGCATACCGATTGATTGAGCGGCCTACGGATTCGGGCGAAATCCGTATGCCGGTCAATGCAGGGGTATGCCGCTCGATCGGGGGCCGCAGGATCAGCGGCGGGTGGCGACGACCGTGACCTCGTGCCGGTTGTGCTGCAACTGGCGCATGAAGCTCGGGTCGTAGGCCTGGGTCAGCACCGCGAGCGCGTCGTCGATCTGCTTCTCCGGGTTGTTGGTGCCGAGCTTGAGCGTGACGACCGCCTGCCCGCCCGGCCGCAGCAGCCGCGCCGCGTCGACCATCGTGTGCGCGGTCAGCTGCGGCACCATCCGCATGTCGTTGACGATCAGGTCGACGGCGTCGCCGTCATACTCCTTGACGAAATCGCCCGCCGTCTGCCGGTGATGTATGACGCCCGGCAGGTCCAGCACCCGCTCGTCCAGGGAGGCCGGGTCAACCGAGTGCACCGTCCGAAATCCCTGCGAATGCACGATTCTCGTCCAGCCGCCGGGGCTCGCACCGAGGTCGACGGCGAGGTTGCCACGCGGTGGTTCGACATACGAGAAGAGCTCCTCGAGTTTGAACTCCGCGCGTGACACCTGCTCCGGTCGGGTGGCGAGGCGGATCCGGCCGCCCGGCCAGTCGCACAACGACACGTCCGTGGGGTTGACGCCCGCGGAGACCCGCTCCGTGCCGAAGCAGACACTTCCGACGGTCTCCGCTCCGGTGGTGACGACGCGAATCCCGTTGTCCACCAACAGTTCCAGCAGTGGCCGGCGGACCTTGCCGGGCGCGAAAGCCGCGTCTCCGCTGTCCCAGGTGTGCAGGCTGATCGTGTCGCCGACGTTTACTTTCGCGAGCAGCACGCTGGCCGCCCACTCCGCGAGCTCCGTCGGGCCGGCGAACGTCCCGGCGCCCCGCACCGCGTCTGCCCGCGCGAGGTGCCGGACCAGCGGGATCTCACCGCCCCAGCAGGCATCGGCGACGCCCTGCAGATCACCGGATCCGAGGTGCGCTACGCCGGCGTCCGGACCGACGCGCTGCACCTTGGTCACGTCGAGCGCAGCGCGCAACTCGGCGACGGCGAAGCGGTAGTAGTCGGGTGCGGCAGAGAAGAGCACGGGCGGTTCCACGCCGTCCATGCTCTCAGGTGGGTCGGTCCGGCGGATCTCATCCTCAAGGCGGAGACGGTCGAGCCATTGGTCGCATGCGCGCGGCGCACAGGGCAGGCATGATGAACCGTGGGCCGCTTCGCGGCATACAGCCATCCGCGCCACGACTTCAGGAGAGCAATGTTCGCCAGCCTCGGCCGGTACGTCGTCAAACACCCCTGGCAGATCATCGCCGGCTGGATCGTCGCCGCCGTCGTGATCGTCGCGTTCGCGCCCGCGCTGCCGAACAGCAGCAACGAGAGCGACTTCCTGCCGCGCCACTACGAGTCGATCAAGGCCGCGACCGTCCAGCAGGAGGCATTCCCCGCGGCGTTCACCCCGACCATGATCGGTGTCTTCCAACGCTCCGACGGCAAACCGCTGACGAAGGCCGACCAGGCGAAGGTGGCCTCGCTCGCGGGTCTGATCACCGACAAGAAGATCAAGTACGTCCAGCGGGTCGTCCCGGCGCCGGCGTCGCCGAAGAAGCTGGTGCAGACCCTGCTCTTCCAGACGCCGGAACAGACGCAGAGCAACTACCTGAAGCTGAATGACACGGCCAAGGAGGTGCGCAGCCAGCTGCACGCCATGGTCAAGGGCACCGATCTGAAGGTCGGTACGACGGGGGCGATCGCGCAGAGCCTGGACCAGCAGGAGGCGTCGGGCAACTCGGACGCGATCATCGGCATCGCCACGATCGGTTTGATCATCGTGCTGCTGCTGGTGATCTTCCGCAGCCCGATCATCGCGTTCCTGCCGATCGTGCTGATCGGCGTCGTCAGTCAGGTCGCCAATGGCCTGATCGGATTTGCTGCCAAGGTTTTCGGGCTCAAGGCGGACAGTTCGATCAACCAGTTGCTGATCGTCGTCCTCTTCGGGGTGGGCACCGACTACATCCTGTTCCTGATGTTCCGTTACCGCGAACGGCTG
Organism: Flexivirga oryzae; assembly: GCF_014190805.1. Classification (NCBI taxonomy): domain Bacteria; kingdom Bacillati; phylum Actinomycetota; class Actinomycetes; order Micrococcales; family Dermacoccaceae; genus Flexivirga; species Flexivirga oryzae. The sequence continues at coordinate 672,532 of NZ_JACHVQ010000002.1, forward strand.
CGCGCGGGTGAGGACCCGAAACAGGCGATGGTGACGGCCGTGACACGTGTCGGCGAGGCGATCGCGTCCGCCGCCGGCGTCGTGATCATCGCCTTCCTCGCCATGTCGCTGTCGTCGCTCGGCATGCTGCGGGCCATGGGCCCGTCGCTCGCCATCGCCGTCGCGGTCACCCTGATCGCGGGGCTCACCCTGGTGCCGGCGGTCGTGTCGCTGCTCGGGACGAAGGTGTTCTGGCCGAGCAAGGCCTGGCAGAAGGAGCCCACCGGCGCGAGGTATGCCGCCATCGGCAGCTCCCTCGGCAAGCGCCCCGCAGTGTTCGCGGCCGTGTCGGGCCTGGTCCTGCTGGTGCTCGCGATCAGCGCACTCGGTTTCAAGCCGACGTTCGACCTGGCCGGTTCGTCGATGCCGAAGACCGCCGAGTCCGTGGTCGCGTTGCACGACCTGGAACGCGACATGCCCGCGGGCGCCACGGAACCGACGGACGTCTACGTCCAGGCGAAGACGCCGCTCGACAAGGCGGCGCTGGCGTCATACAAGACGAAGCTGGCGGCGGTCGACGGCGTCGGCTCGGTCGCGGCACCGAAGCTCAGCAGGGACGGCAGGACCGCCGACTTCTCGGTGATCCTCGCCGACTCGCCCGAGTCGGACAAGGCACTCGACACGGTGGCCGGGCCGCTGCGCGACGCCGCTCATCACAACGCACCGGAGGGTGCCACGGCGTATGTCGGCGGCATCACCTCGGTCTACGTCGACATCAAGGCGGCGATGAACCGGGACTACGCGCTGGTCTTCCCGGTCGCGGCGGTGCTGATCATGATCGTGCTCGGCGTGCTGCTGCGCAGCCTGGTCGCGCCGTGGTACCTGATGGTCTCCGTGGGGCTCGGCTTCCTGGCGACGCTGGGGGCAACCACGTTGATCTTCCAGGGGATCCAGGGCGAGAGCGGCCTGATGTTCATGCTGCCGCTGATCATGTACATGTTCGTGGTGGCGCTCGGCACCGACTACAACATCCTGATGGTGTCGCGGTTGCGGGAGGAGGCACAGGAAGGTATGTCGCCGCGGGACGCCGCGGCGGTCGCGATCCGGCACGCCGGCCCGACGATCGGTGCGGCCGGGCTGATCCTGGCGGGTTCGTTCGGGTCGCTGATGCTGGCCGGCAACTCGTTGCTGTCGTCGATGGGCTTCGCGCTCGCCTGCGGCATCGTGATGGCGGCGTTCGTGATGGCGACGATCTTCACCCCGGCGCTCACCGCGCTCATCGGGCACCTGGCGTGGTGGCCGGGCCACGGGGACGAGAAGGATCCTGCGGCCGAGGAGCAGGTGCCGGCGTCGGCGCACTGACGGCGCGGGGTCGATGAGCGGGGCGGGGTCGATGAGCGGGGCGAGGAGCCGCGACGCCACCCATGGACCCGGCCCTCGGGCGCGCCTTTCGCGCCACCTCCCTCCCTCCCCATCCCGAAAGGCTCAGCAACGCTCGACAGGCTCAGTAAAACCACCCTCACAGGGCCTCACAGAGCCGGTTTTCCTGAGCCTGTCGCGATTTTGTGAGCCGCTCGGTTGTGGGGCGGGCGGCGTTTGTGAGCCGCTCGGTGTGGGCGGGCGTGCGTCAGGGGGTTGGTGGCGGGTGCGGGGCGGGCGTGGGTTCGACTGCAGGAGCACGCACGACGCGGTACCGCACGAACACGGGTATGGCGAACGCCGCCACGAGCACCAGCACGACCACGAGCACGCCGCCACCCGCGGCGGTCGCGGCCGTGCCGGCGACCGCCGCGACACCACCGTGCGCCACGTCGGCGATCCGCGGACCGCCGGCGACCACCACCGTGAAGACGCCCTGCAGCCGGCCGCGCACCTCGTCGCTGGCCGCTTCCTGCAGCATCGTGGACCGGAACGCGGCCGACGCCATGTCCGCGGCGCCGCCGACCACCAGGCCGGCGAGCGCGAGCACGAGGAACACATCGGCGCTCCCGTCGGCGAGCCCGACTCCCACGCCGAACAGCACCATCGACGCTCCCCACACCACGATCGCGCTCACCACCGCCAGGCCCTGCCGCTCGACCCGCGACACCCACCCGGAGAAGATGCCACCGAACACCGCACCCGCCGGGATCGCGGCGAACAGCAGTGCGAACGCGAGCCCGCCGTCGGTCGGCCCGCCGAAACTCTGGTGCGCGACCTGCGGGAAGAGCGCCCGCGGCATACCGAAGACCATCGCGATGATGTCGACGAGGAACGACATCAACAGCACTTTGTGTTTGCGCAGGTAGGCGAATCCGTCGATGACCGAGCGCAGCCCGGCCTTCGGCGCGTTGTCGTGCTCCGGCGGCATCGGCGGCAGGGTGATGACCGCCCACAGCGTCGCGAACAGGCAGATCGTGTCGGTCAGGTAGAGGTAGGAATAGCCGAGGACCGGGATGAGCGCACCGCCGACGAGCGGTCCGGCGATCGCGCCGAACTGCATCACGGTCATGTTCAGCGAGTTGGCGGCCGGCAACTGCTCCATCGGGATCAGCCGGGGCAGGATCGCGGTGCGGGTCGGCTGGTTGACCGCGAAGAACGCCTGCTGCACCGCGAACAGCACCAGGATGAACCACACGTTGTCCGAGTGGAACGCGGCCTGCAGCCAGAAGAGCGCGCTGCACGCGATCAGCCCCACCGTGGAGATCGTCAGCAATCGGCGCCGGTCCATCGCATCCGCGAGTGCCCCGCCATACAACCCGAAGATGACCAGCGGCACGAGGCCGAAGATCCCCGTCAGACCCACGTATGCCGAACTCCCGGTCTCGGCGTAGATCTGTGCCGGCACCGCGACGACGGTCAGTTGGGCGCCGATGACGGTGATGATGTTGGCGGTCCAGAGCCGCTGGAACGCGGGCACCTGCAACGGCCGGGTGTCCGCGAACACACTGCGCAGGCTGCTCATGGCAGTTCCCTCCTCCGTCGGGCCATGCCATTCGCCTGTGTCCCTCGTCGCTCGCTGCGCTCGCTCACTCAGGGTCCTGTTCGCACTCGAAATCTTCGGACACCAATGTAAACGCGGTACCTCCCGGATGGAACGTGCGACCGCCCTTCGGACGTCGTTAGGCTGCAGCGAAAGATCTCGGAGGGCTCGTCATGCAACGCACGAACGGCACGGAGGTGGGTGGCCGCTACCGCCTCGAGTCACGCATCGCCGGCGGCGGCATGGGTGAGGTATGGCGAGGCGTCGACACAGTGCTCGAACGACCGGTCGCGATCAAGCTGCTCAAGACCGGGCTGACCGACGACCCGGAGTTCCTGGCGCGGTTCCGCACCGAGGCACGCAACGCCGCCCGGCTCAGCCACGGCAACATCGCGCAGGTCTACGACTACGGCGAGGACAGCGGCACGGCATACCTCGTGATGGAGCTCCTGGAGGGCGAGCCGCTCTCGAAGGTGATCGCCGAGCGCGCGCCGATGGACGAGGACGACGCGGTCCACCTGCTGGTGCAGGCCGCCAACGCGTTGCACGCGGCGCACGCCAAGGGCATCGTGCACCGCGACGTGAAGCCGGCGAACATCGTCGTCGACGACGAATTCGTCGCCAAACTCACCGATTTCGGCATCGCGCGGGCTCTCGACGCGTCCTCGATGACACGAGCCGGAGAGGTGATGGGCACTCCGCAGTACCTCGCGCCCGAGGCCGCGATGGGCAAGGAGGCGACCCCGGAGTCGGACATCTACTCCCTCGGGGTCGTGGCGTTCCAGATGCTCGTCGGGCATCTGCCGTTCCACGCGGACACCGCGGTCGGTTTCGCGCTGGCGCACGTGCAGCAGCCGGTGCCACCGCTGCCGGAGTCGGTGTCGGCGCCGTTGCGCGCGGTGATCGACGCGTCGCTCGCCAAGGATCCGGATCGGCGGCCGCAGGGTGCGGTGGAGTTCGCCCGAGAGCTGCAGGAGGCGATCGGGGTGTCCGCCCCGACTCCGCACCGGATGGCACCGGTCCGGGTCGCGCACCTGCCCGAGGTGCAGCCGACGACGCCGGTGTCTGCGACCGTGGTGGGCGAGGCGCAGCGGCAGGCGGCGTTCACGTTGTCCCGCGGGCAGAACGCGCCGCTGTCCTCCACCTCGTTGTCCCTGCGGGTCGAGGCGACCGGCGACGTCACCGTCGACCTGATCGCCTGCGAACTCGGCGCGGACGAGCGCGCCCTGGGCGACGACAGCCTGGTCTTCTTCAACAACCGGGCCTCCGCCGACGGTGTCGTGCGGCTGACCGACTCGGGGCGGGTGGAGTTCGACGCGTCCGGCCTGGACCCGGAAGTGCACGCCGTGGTTGTCGGTATGGCGGTCGACCCGCCCGCCACGCTCGGGCAGCTCACCGACCTGCGCACCACCTTGTATGCCGGGAGCGGCGACACCCGGGAGGAGTTCCACCTGCCCGCCGGGCTGACCGACGAGCGCGCGGCCGTCCTCGCCCGGATCTACCGACGGGGCGAGACGTGGAAGGTGCGCAACGTGTCGGCCGGCTGGCAGTCCGGCCTCCCTGCGCTCGTCGACGCGCTCGGGCTGGCCGTCGCATCGCCGGCGGAGTAGGCGGCGAGAGGGAGTCGGCCCGTCGACCGGGCGAATCGAAATCGCCGAGCCCGTACCGGAGTCCCCCCAGTGGGGAGACGCGTACGCCAAACCACGGCCGACCCGTACCGGAGTCCCCCCAGTGGCGACCTGTGACCGCTGTATGCCGCCCGCCCGTACCGGAGTCCCCCCAGTGGGGAGACGCGCACGCCAAACCACCGCCAAGCCGTACCGGACTCCCCCCAGTGGCGACCTGTGACCGCTGCACGCCACCCACCCGTACCGGAGCCCCCACTGGGGAGACCTACGCACGGCGCTGGGGCACGCCGCCCACCGCGCACCGCCCGCCGCCCGACGCCTCCGCCCGGCCGACGGAACCCAGCCGTCACTCCAAGGGCTGGAAACGCCTCAGCCGCAACGAGTTCAGCACCACGAACACCGACGAGAACGCCATCGCGAAGCCGGCCACCATCGGCCCGAGCCGGCCACTCATCGCCAGCGGGATCGCCGCCACGTTGTAGCCGAACGCCCACACCAGGTTGGACTTGATCACCCGTAAAGTGCTGCGGGACAACCGGATTGCATCGGCGGCGCCGCGCAGGTCGCCACGGACGAGCGTCAGGTCGCTCGCTTCGATCGCGACATCGGTGCCGGTGCCCATCGCGATCCCGAGGTCGGCCTGCGCGAGGGCGGCGGCATCGTTCACGCCGTCGCCGACCATCGCCACGACGCGTCCCGCGTCCTGCAGACGTCGCACCTGCGACGCCTTGTCCTCCGGCAGCACACCCGCGATGACGTCGTCGATGCCGACCCGTGCGGCCACCGTCCGCGCGACGGCCTCGTTGTCACCCGTCAACAGCACCGGCCGCAGCCCGAGCGACCGCAGGTTCGCGACGGCCGCCTCCGACGTCGGCTTGATCTCGTCAGCGACCGCGATGAGCCCGCGGGCCACGCCGTCCCAGGCGACCGCGACCACGGTCTCCCCCAGCCCCTCGGCCGCAGTCATTGCCGATCGCAGCTCGTCGGTCAACTGAATCTCGTTGCTTTGCAATAGGTTCGGCCGGCCGACGATCACGTCGCACCCGGACACAACCCCGGTGACTCCGAGACCACTGACATCCGTCATACCCTCGACCGGCGCCAGCGCCGCCCGGTCCGCTGCGGCGTCGGCGATCGCCCGCGCGATCGGATGCGCGGAGCCGTGCTCGAGCGCCCCGGCGAGCGCGAGCACCCGATCCTCATCCTCGCCCGCAGCCGGTATGACGCGAGCCACCCGCATCACCCCGGTCGTGACGGTGCCGGTCTTGTCCAGCAGCACGGTGTCGATCGTGCGGGTGCTCTCCAGCACCTCCGGGCCTTTGATCAGCAGACCCAGCTGGGCACCCCGGCCGCTGCCGACCAGCAGCGCGGTCGGGGTCGCGAGGCCGAGCGCGCACGGGCAAGCGATGACCAGCACCGCGACCGCGGCGGTGAACGCCGTGACGACCGACCCGCCGAACACGACCCATCCAAGGAACGTGAGGAGGGCCAGCACGATGACCGCCGGCACGAAGACGGCGGACACCCGGTCGGCGAGGCGTTGCACCTGTGCCTTGCCGGTCTGTGCCTGCTCGACCAACCGCCCGAGTTGCGCCAGGGCCGTGTCCGCGCCGACACGCGTCGCCCGGACGACGAGCTTGCCACCGGCGTTCACCGCGGAGCCGGTCACAGCGGAACCGGGACCCACCTCGACCGGCACCGACTCCCCCGTCATCGCCGAGTTGTCGACGGCCGAGGTGCCGTCGACGACCTCACCGTCGGTCGCTATCTTCTCGCCGGACCGCGTGACGAAGAGGTCGCCGACCCGCAATTCCTCGACGGGCACGGTGAATTCGCGTCCGTCGCGCAGCACCGACACCTCCTTGGCGCCGAGCTCGAGCAACGCGCGCAACGCCGCGCCGGCGGCCCGCTTGGACCGTGCCTCCAGATAGCGGCCGGTCAGCAGGAAGGCCGTGACTCCGGCCGCCGCCTCCAGATAGATGGTGCTGGTGCCTTCGCCCGCGGGAGTGGTGAGCGAGAAGCCGTGGCGCATGCCCGGCATACCGGCATCACCGATGAAGAGCGTGTAGAGCGACCACCCGAACGCCGCGATGGTGCCGACGCTGACCAGCGTGTCCATCGTCGTGGCCCGGTGCCGCAGCCCCGCCCAGGCCGCACGGTGGAACGGCAACCCGCCCCAGACCACGACCGGCGCGGTCAGCACCAGGGAGAGCCACTGCCAGTTGCGGAACTGGAACGCCGGCACCATCGCCAGCACGATCACCGGCGCGGCCAGCAGCCAGCTGACGATCATCCGGTGGCGCAGTGCGGCGGTCTCGTCGGCAGGTTCCGCGCCGCCCTCCTCGTCCGCACGGCGCGGTTGCGGCACGCTGGCGTCATACCCCGCGGACTGTATGACGCCCACCAGCTCCTCGGTGGACACGCCCTCCGGGTAGGACACGGTGGCCTTCTCGGTCGCGAAGTTGACCGTGGCGTCGACGCCGTCGACCTTGCGCAGTTTCTTCTCGATACGCACCGCGCACGACGCACAGGTCATCCCGGTGATGTTCAGCTCGACCTCGTGGGCCGCCGGGCTCTCGGTTGTCATGTCGTCACCTCCGATCAGCACCAACTATACCCCCCGTGGGTATATTCCGACGCGCCCCTCACCCCCGCCCCCTCCGCTCGACAGGCTCAGAAACGCGCCCAGCGGCTCAGTAATCCGGCCCGACAGACGCCGCACAGGTGAGCCTGTCGGTCGTAAGTGAGCCTCTCGGCGAGGGGGTATCGCGCCGTGTCGCCTACGCTGCTGTGTCGTGACCGACCCCAGCACCGCCCCCGCGACGGACGCCGCCACCCCGAATGCCTTCTACGTACCCGTGGCACCCGGCGTCTACCGGCCGACGCTGCACGTGCAGGGCGCGTGGCAGGAGACCGAGCAGCACATGGCGCCGATCAGCGGGCTGATCACCCATGAGCTGGCCATGCACGACCCGCGCGACGACATGCAGATCGCGCGGATCTGCTTCGAGATCCTGGGGATGATCCCGCTGGAGGAGAGCACCATCACGGTCGAGACGGTCCGCCCGGGCCGGACGATCGAGCTGCTGGAGGCGACCCTGACGATCGGCGGCCGGACGATCATCCGGGCGCGCGCCTGGCGGCTGGCGGTGTCGGACATGCGATCCGTCGAGGGCATCGAGCTCCCCGCCATGCCAGGTGCCGACAACGCGGAGAAGCTGGAGAGCACTCTGGAGTGGCCCGGCGGTTACATCCGATCCGTGCAGGTCCACGCGGTTCCGGGCGGGCGCGACGGGCGCCGGCAGGTCTGGGTCCGGTCCGATTGCGACCTGATCGACGGTGTGCAGGCGGCGCCGATCGCGGCATACACCATGCTCGTCGACACGGCCAACGGCATCGCAACCCGTGTGCGGCCGACCGAGCTGATGTTCCCCAACGTGGAGCTCACGGTGCACTACATCCGCGAACCCGACCCGACGCTGGTCGGCCTGGACACCAGCGTCACGTTCGGGCCGACCGGCCTCGGCCTCACCTCGTCGGTGCTGAACGACGTCCACGGGCCGGTCGGTCGGGCCGAGCAGTGCCTCACGGTCCGCCACTTCCCGGCACGCAAGGACACCGCCGCCGCTCAGTGATCGCCGCGGTCAGCCGAAGCTGTCCGCGCCGAGCTCACGCATCACCGCCACCATCGTGTCGTAGCGGCGGGCGCCCACTTCCGCCCGCAGCCTCTCCTCCACCGATCCGATCACTCGGTCGATGTCGGCCGCCACCGCATCGCCCAGCGCAGTCCTGCGGACCAATCGCACCCGCCGGTCGCTCGGAAGTCGCTCGCTGACAACGAGTTCCGCGGTCTCCATCGAGTCCACGAACTCACCCACCGCCTGCTTGGTCATGCGCGCGAGCGTCGCGTAGTCCGTGATCCGGATCCCGTCCGGAGGAATCAACTGCAGCATCCGCGCGAAACTCGGCCGCTCGAACGGTGGGTGCGGACCGAAAGCAACAGCCACCTCTGCCCGCATTCGCCGACGCAGACCCTCCACCAACCTGAACAAGTGGTCCGGCAGGTGATCGGTGGAAACCTCTGGTGAACTCTTGCCCATAGTAGTAAGCCTACCTTACTTTAAAAAGAAAGGTAGCCTTACTTTCTTGATCGAGAGCGGTGATCGGCATGCCAACGCACATCGAGTCCGAGGCGGAGACGTTCGCGACCGCTGCCGTCGACGACGACGTACTGCAGCGCATCACGTCGGCCGCCACCGCTCCCAGGTGCATGTCACCGCTGTCGACGTCCGGCCCATCGACTACGCCTGGGGATCGGTGCCCACCGCAGGGCTGTGGCAGGTGACCGCACACTTCGACGGCGGAGGCTACCGCTACTTCGTCAAGCTGCTACGCCACCCACGGCTCTGGCCGGGCCTGGCGTCGATCCCGGAGCAGTATCGCGAGGAGTTCCTCGATGCGCTCCCGTGGCGCTTCGAGTACGACATGCATCGTTCGGGCATCGAAGACGTCTTGCCGGACGGCATGCGAATGCCGCGACTGCATCATGTCAAGACGATCGATGATGCGTACGTCGCGCTCTGGTGGGAATTCATCGACATCGACACATCTCCTTGGGCAACAGCGGATTTCGCGCTCACCGCGTACCTGCTCGGTCGGTTGGCCGGTCGCCGGAAGGTGGGCGCGGAGGTCAACCGCAGAATGCCCACCGTGGCGAGCATCGACAACTCGTTGCGCTATTTCGTCGAGCATCGGGTGCTGCTCATGACGGTGCCGGCCCTGCACGACCGATCCGTGTGGCAGCACCCCCTGCTCGCCGAGGCCCTGCACCGCGTTCAGGACCCGTCGCTGCCGGACGACATGCGCGGGCTGGCCGACCGCATCCCGGCGATCCTGGATCACCTCGACGCGCTTCCGCAGACCTACGCCCACGGTGACGCAGGCCCGCAGAACCTGCTCATACCGGCCGCCGATCGCAGCCAGCGCGTCGTGATCGACTGGGGTTTCGGCACACCGCTACCCATCGGATTCGACCTCGGACAGTTGTTGATCGGGTTGGCCCACGCCGGCGAGCTCGCCCCGGACCGGCTGCGGGAGATCGATGCCGCGATCCTGCCGGCCTATCTCGAAGGGCTCGCCGACGAGCACTACATCGCCGATCCCGTGGAGGTGCGGTTCGGGTATGTCGGGTCGATGGCCGCACGCTCCGCCCTGTGCGCCCTACCCCTGGAGCTCCTCGACACGACACCGACGGAGGCCGACCTCGACCTGCTGGTGGACCGGGTGCGACTGACCAGGGTGCTGGTGGACATGGCGCCCGCCGCTCACTGAGTGGCCGGGCGAGTCAGACGTGCGGTCGCTCGAGGACCGGTGCGGGACCCTCGACCGGCGCCTCACGGTCCGGCACTCTCCAACTCGACAGGACCCCGGAGCCGCCCAGTAGCCGCGGCAGGTGCAGCGGCCGGCGGCGCAGCACCCGCCACGCCGCCAGCAGCACCAGCGCGTAGAGCACACCGGCGATCTCATCGGTCACGTAGTGCTCACCGGAGTAGACGAGCGTGAACGCCATCAGCGCCGGGTAGAGCAGCAGCAACGGCCGCACCCAGCGACGGACGCTGAACCAGAAGAACCCGACCACGAGGGTCGCGGTCGCCATGTGCAGCGAAGGCATCGCGGCGACCGGGTTGGAGCGCGCCTGCGCGTCGCCGAGCACCTGCGCCGCGCCGTGGAAGTCCAGCCACGCCCAGCCCTGCCCGGAGATGCGGTAGATCGGCGTCCCCGAGATGTAGTCCTGTTGCGACGCGAGCCACGGCGGACTCATCGGGAAGAGGAAGTATGTCGCAATGCCCGCGACGGCCAGCGCGACGAGCAGCGCCGCCCAGGCACGGAACCGGTCGCGGGAGCGGATCCACAGCACGGCCGCCACGATCGGCGACACCATGAAGTGGCTGCAGTAACACATGGTGATGAAGATCGACCACCACGGCGCGTGCGCGACCGCGCCGCTGAGTTGCTCCTGCACCCATTGGTTCGGCAGGTGTCCGCCGAACAGCCACTCGTCGACGCGGATCGGGAAGGTCACGTGCAGCGGCATACCCAGGCGGTTGACCGATCCCTCGAGCGGGAAGCCGTCGGTGAAGCCGCCGCTGAAGTGCGATGCGGCGCCGTAACTGTAGTCGTAGGCGAGCAGGATCCCCTGGAACGGCAACCAGTCCAGCATCATCCGGACCCAGGCCCGCCAGCCCTTGCCGATGCACACCGCGGTGAGGCCGACGATGATCCAGATGGTGAGGCCGACCCGGTCCATCGGCACGCCCCACGTCACGCAGTAGCTCGCCAGCACGACGACATACAGCCCGATGGCCCCCCAGCGCACCGTGGTCCACGGCACGCGGGAGGAAAACGTCGTGGGGACGCTCTCCTCCCCTGCGGTGACCATTCGAAACATAGTAGACAAACACTCCGGGAATCACCCGTGGATTGGCGGTGTACCGGGCGTGGGTATGGCGCCGGCGCGCCCCGGCGTGACGTGGACGCTGGGACGTGGCAGGCTCGGACGGGGCAGGAGAGCTGCCCACGGCATACGAACGGAGATTGCAAGGCTATGGCTGGGATGGCGTACAAGGTGCTGCTCACGGTGTCCGGCATCGCCGCAGGCAAGGCCGCGAAGAAGGTCACCACGTCGACCTGGAAGACCGCGACGGGCGGCACTCCACCGGTCGACAAGCACGACCCGAACTACTCCGCGGCGCAGGTCGCGGTGTTCGCGATCCTCTCCTCCGCCATCGCCGGCGGATTCCGTGCCTACGCCCAGCGCAAGGCGTCCGACTACTACACGAAGACGTCGGGGCATCTGCCGCCGCCGGTCGAGAAGGCCCGCAAGAAGGCGGAGGCTGCCGCTGCCGCGAAGGGCTCGAAGAAGTCCGCGAAGGCCTGAGCTTTTCTGCGACTTCTGCTGACGTCACCTGTCAGTTAGGCTCACCTTATGAGCGCCGACCGAGCCGAGGATCGCAGCGAAGCGAGGACCGGAGGCGAGGGAAGAGGCGCGGCCAACGCTATGAGTGACGCGCGAACGGACGAGGGAGCACCGGCGGGGCACGTCGTCGACCCCCGCACCGATCTCGCACGTGACGGTGACGTGCCCGGTCTGGTCGGTCAGCTGGAGACCGGTATGCCGGTCGACCTGGCCGATTCGTGCGGCAACACGCTGCTGATGCTGGCGGCATACCACGGGCACGCGGGCGCGGTGTCCGCGCTGATCGAGCGCGGTGCCGACGTCAACCGGCTCAACGACCGCGGTCAGTCCCCACTGGCCGGCGCGGTGTTCAAGGGCGAGGACACGATCGTCTGGCTCCTGCTGGATGCCGGCGCCGACGTCAACACCGGGTCACCGTCCGCCGCCGCCACCGCCGAGCTGTTCGGCCGCGGCGACCTGCTCCGCTGAGTTCTCCGATTGAGAGGAGCACAAACCGACCGAGTGGAGTACGAATTCGAGCGTATTTCATACTCCGCTCGGGACGCATGTACTCCTGTCGGTCAGGACACGAGCTCGGCGACCTGCTTCTTGTATTGCGCCGCCCAGTCCTTGGTGACCGACGCGAGCGTGGCGCCGAACACCGCGTGGAACGCGTGCGACGTGCTGCCGCCGGAGGCGTCGGTCGCACGCTTGTAGAACCGGATCGCGCTGCGTTGGCCGAAGCGGTCGACCAGGTAGGCCACGAACACGAAGGCCTGGGCGTACGAGCTGCCCGGCCGGTGGGCGAAGTCGGCGTCGGTCGGCACGACCGCCGGGGGTGGCTTCGTCGGAAACGCGATCATGATCGCCGAGGCGACCCACTCGGCGAATCCCTCGAGGACCCATTTCGGTGCGCCACCGTCGCCGTCCTCCAGCGTGTTGGCGTGGAACAGCTCGTGCCGGATGACGGAGTTGAGGTAGTCGTCGTCGTCCAGCAGCGTCATGCCGTGTCCCACCGCGGCGGCGCACTTGATGACGACCCAGCCCTGCCAGCTCGAATCCACCGGCGCGCAGTAGTCGCCGGCGACGTCCGCGGTCCGGTCGTGCGACCAGCTGTCGAACTCGGCGGACGTCCTGGGCAGCAGCACCAGATACTTCTGATCCAGGTGTATGCCGGTGAGCTTCTCGATCACCCGGATCGAGGTGTCGGCGTGCAGCTGACAGGCCTGCAGCTCCCCCACCCCGATGTCGCCCACCAGCACCGAGCGTGCGCTGGTCAACGCGTGCAGATCACGCCGCGTCGCCAGCGGTCCCGGGGTGAAACTGTCCGCGATCCGGTCGATGACGCTCGGCGCCAACGTTCCGCGCGGCGCGGTCGTGTCGCCGGCGGACGTGCGCGCCACCACGCCGGACGCCCTGCAGCCGGTGAGCGCCGACACCGCTGCGACCCCCGCCAAGCCGAGCGCCTGTCGCCTACCCAGCACCGCCGTGCCCCTCTCCTCGGTCGTCCGCAGCCTCGCTCACGCTGCTGGGAGCACGCTGAATCACCGCTCCCAGGGGGCACCCGCGCCGCGGATCTCCTCGAACGCCAACCAGGTCCGCGTGCCCAGGACGCCGGGGATCGCCTGGATCCGCTCCAGCACGAGGGTGCGCAACGCCTGGTTGTCGGGGGCGTGGGCGAGCGCGAGCACGTCGAACTCCGACGCCAGCAACGAGATCGAGTCGATGTAGTCCAGTTTCGCCAGCTCCGCGGAGACCGCCCGCCAGGTGTTCTGCTCGATCTGCAGCGCGATGTACGCCGTGGTCTGCAACCCCGCCAGGTGCGGCACCACCCGCGCGGAGAAGCCGGCGATCACGCCGTCGTCGAGCAGCCGTTGCAGCCGGGCGTACGTCGCCGCCCGCGACAGGTGCAACTGCTCGGCGAGCGACCGCACCGACAGCCGAGCGTCCCGCTCCAGCGCACCGACGATCCGCAGGTCGACGGCGTCGAGGGCGCGGGGCGCGGCCGACTGTCCGGTTGAGCTCGGACTGCGACCGGGTTTGCTGGACTCCTGTGGCGTCATACCGGAAGTATGCCGCCATACGTCTTGTATGACCCGCACAATCGGTGCAATCTGCCAAGTCGGCGGCACACTGGAGTGATGGAGACCACAGTCGAGGCGATGACAGCTGGCTTGCTGCCCTCGCCCAATCCGGTGCAGTTGATCGACCCGACGGGCGCCGAGGTGGAGCAGGCCGGCACCCGGCGCGATTACCCGGTGCCCAGTGCGGCGCGGCTGCGCGAGGTGTGGCACGCGATGGTGATCGGACGGCGGTTCGACATCCAGGCGACCGCACTGACCAAGCAGGGACGGCTCGCGGTCTACCCGAGCTCGCGCGGCCAGGAGGCGTGCCAGGTCGGCGCGACGCTGTCGATCACCGGCGACGACTGGCTCTTCCCGACCTACCGTGAGTCGATGGCGCTGGTGACCCGCGGCATCGACCCCGTCGAGGTGCTCTCGCTGCTGCGCGGCGACAGCCACTGCGGCTACGACCCGATCGCGACCAGGACCGCCGCGCAGTGCACTCCGCTGTCGACGCAGCTGATCCACGCCGCCGGTGCGGGGTATGGCGAGAAGCGTCGCGGCACCGACCATGTCGCGCTGGCGTTCATCGGTGACGGCGCGACCAGCGAGGGCGACTTCCACGAGGCGCTGAACTTCGCCGCGGTCTTCGAAGCACCGACCATCTTCTTCGTCCAGAACAACAAGTACGCCATCAGCGTCCCACTCTCCAAGCAGACCAAGGCACCGTCGTTGGCCTACAAGGGAATCGGGTACGGCGTCCCCGCCGAACAGGTCGACGGCAACGACCCGGCGGCCGTGCTCGCGGTCATGGACGCTGCGCTGGAGCACTGCCGCAGCGGCAAGGGACCGTTCCTGATCGAGGCACACACCTACCGCCTCGACGCGCACACCAACGCCGACGACGCCACCCGCTACCGGTCCGACGACGAAGTGACCGCGTGGCTGGAGCGCGACCCGATCGCGCGGGTCGAGGCGTGGCTGCGGGCCCGTGGCGAGCTGGGCGACGACATCGTCGCGGCGACCAACGCCGAGGCGGAGGCCATGGCCGCACAGCTGCGTGACCGGATGAACGCCGATCCGAGCGTGGATCCGATGTCGTTGTTCGACAACGTTTTTGCACAACGCACGCCGCAGCTGGAGGAAGCACGTGCAATGGTCGCCGAAGAGATCCAGGCGGAGGTCTGAGATGACAGTGACGATGGGCGGCGCACTCAACGCCGCACTGCGCGACGCGCTCGCAGCGGACGACGACGTGTTGGTCTTCGGTGAGGACGTCGGCACCCTCGGTGGTGTCTTCCGGATCACCGACGGACTCACCCAGCAGTTCGGCGAAACCCGTTGCTTCGACACGCCACTCGCCGAGTCCGGCATCGTCGGCTTCGCGATCGGCATGTGCCTCACCGGTTTCCGGCCGGTCGTGGAGATGCAGTTCGACGCGTTCGCCTACCCGGCGTTCGAGCAGATCACCTCGCACGTCGCCAAGATGCGCAACCGCACCTCCGGCCGGGTCGGGCTGCCGTTGGTCATCCGGGTCCCCTACGCGGGCGGTATCGGCGGCGTCGAGCACCACTGCGACTCCAGCGAGGGCTACTACGCGCACACCCCCGGCCTCAAGGTCGTCACCCCGTCCGATGCGGCCGACGCCTACAGCCTGCTGCGTGAGGCGATCGAGGACCCGGACCCGGTCATCTTCATGGAGCCGAAGGCGCTCTACTGGTCGAAGCAGGACATCGAACTCCCCTGCAAACGCCCGGCATTCGGCAAGGCGAAGGTCCGCCGTGACGGTGACGACGTCACGCTGGTCACCTACGGACCGTCCGTGCCGACCGCACTGAAGGCCGCGGAGGCCGCCGCGGAGGAGGGCTGGAGTGTCGAGGTCGTCGACCTGCGCACCATCGTGCCCTTCGACGACGAGACCGTCGTGGAGTCCGTGCGCCGCACCGGCCGGTGCGTGGTCGTGTCGGAGGCGCAGGGCTTCGCGGGCGTCGCCGGGGAGATCTCGGCCCGGGTGACCGAGCGCTGCTTCCACTCGCTGGCCGCCCCGGTCGCGCGGGTGAGCGGCCTGCCCACGCCATACCCCGCACCGATGCTGGAGAAGACCTACCTGCCCGGCGTCGAGCGCATCCTGGACGCGATCGCCCGGCTGCAGTGGGACGACCAGCCCGACCTGACCTACGCGGAGGTCGGTGCCCGTGGCTGAGCAGACCTTCAACCTCCCGGACCTCGGCGAGGGACTCACCGAGGCCGACCTCGTCGAGTGGTTGGTCGCCGACGGCGACGAGGTCGCGATCGACCAGCACGTCGTGGTAGTCGAGACCGCCAAGGCGACCGTCGAGGTGCCCTGCCCGTATGCCGGTCGCGTCCACACCCGGCACGGCGCGGTGGGCGACACCATAGAGGTCGGATCCGCGCTGTTGACAGTGGATTCCGGGGACGGCGCCGCGAGCGAGTCCGGTGCGGTGCTCGTCGGTTACGGCACGTCCGAGGCGAGCAGCAGCTCCTCGGCGGCCCGCCGCGCCGCCCGCCGCAGCCGCGCCGCCTCCGTCACCCCGGCTCCGCCCCCGGCGCCGGCCGCGCAGCCCACCACCGGGTCCGCCGCACCCAAGGTGATCTCCCCCATCGTGCGCAAGCTGGCGGCCGACCACGGCCTGGACCTGCACACGATCACGCCCGGACCCGACGGGGTGATCCGGCGCTGCGACGTCGAGGCCGCGGCCGCGATCACCACCACCGAGCCCGCTACCACCGAGCGCTCGCCGAGTAGCACCTCCGATCGCTCGCCGAGTAGCGACGAAGGAGCGTATCGAGGTGGCGACCAGCGCATCCCGCTCACCGGCATCCGCCGCGCGGTGGCCGACAAACTCACCACCTCCCGCCGGGAGATCCCGGACGCCACGACCTGGGTCGACGCCGACGCGACCGGCCTGGTCGAGGCGCGCCGGGTCATCGGCCTGGAACGCGCGGGCCTGCTCGCGCTGCTCGGCCGCATCTGCGTCGCCGGGCTGCGCCGGTTCCCCGAGCTCAACGCATCCGTGGACACCGACCGGGCCGAGATCGTGCGGCACGGCGCGATCCACCTGGGTTTCGCAGCGGACTCCCCGCGCGGACTCGTGGTGCCGGTCGTGCACGACGCGCACCTGCTGACCACGCGGCAGCTCGCCGAGCGGATGGTCCAGCTCGTCGAGGCGGCCCGGGCGGGCACCCTCGCGCCCGCCGACCTGACCGGCGGGACGTTCACGCTGAACAACTACGGCGTCTTCGGCGTCGACGGCAGCACTCCGATCATCAACCACCCGGAAGCGGCGATGCTGGGCGTCGGGCGGATCATCGACCGGCCGTGGGTCGTCGACGGCGAGCTCGCAGTCCGCAAGGTCGTGCAGCTGGGGCTGACCTTCGACCACCGGGTCTGCGACGGCGGCGTGGCCGGCGGTTTCCTGCGATTCGTGGCCGACGCGGTGGAGCGACCACTGCAACTGCTCGGGGACCTGTGACACGTGGGAGGCCTTCGCCATACCACTCGAAACTGCCACGACGTAAACTCGCGCGGGTGATGCGCGTGACAGCAGAAGGTTCCAGGAAGAAATCAGTGCGTCGCGGCGCGACAGGTCTCACCGCTGCCCTCGCGGTCGTCGGCCTGCTCGCCGGCTGCGGTGGCAAGGTCGTCAAGAAGAGCGACCTCGAGTCGCAGATCAAGGAGAAGGTGGCCGCCGCGGCGACCGGGTCCAAGGTCGGCGACGTCAAGTGCGACGACGACCTGAAGGCCAAGGTGAAGGCGACCACGTCCTGCACGGTCTCGATCGACGGCAAGACGCAGAAGATCACCGCGGTCGTCAACAAGGTCGACGGCGACAAGGTGAGCTACAGCATCAAGCAGGGCTGATGACCTGCGAGCGCCGCACACGCGTGTGGCGCGGTGGCGCCACCGGTGAACACGACCTGCCGCTGAGTGAGCTGCCGAAGCTGCTGGCCGAGGACGGCACCCTCACCTGGGTCGATCTGCTCGACCCGAAACCCGACGACGTGCAGGAGCTCGCCGACGCGATCGGCCTGGACAAGCACACCGTCGAGGATGCTCTCGGGGAGCGCGAGCGGCCGAAAGCCGTGCGTTTCCACGACTATTTCTTCGTCACCTGTTTCACCGTGGAGGGTATGGCGGAGGACGACGACCTGCACCGCCTGTCGATCATCGTGTTGCCGCGTGCCGTGGTGACGGTCCGCCTCGGCAACGACTTCCCGATCGACACGGTCGAGGAGACCTTCTCCGCGGACGACGACCTGGTGCGGCTCGGCGCCAAGGCCCTGCTGCACGCCATCCTCGACACGGTGGTCGACGACTACTTCGAGGTGATGACGCGCATCGACGACGCCGTCGACGATCTGGAGAGCGGCCTCTTCGACCAGCAGCACGCCGGTCCGGCGATCGCCCGGAAGGCATTCACCCTGCACAAGCGGATCAGCCGGATGCGGCGGGTGACCCTGCCGATGCGTGAGGTCGTCACCACCATGCTGCGCCGCACCGACCCCGAGCATCACGAACTGCTGCCCTACTACGAGGACCTCTACGACCACACGATGCGGGTCGCGGAGTGGTCGGAGTCGCTGCGCGACACGATCGAGTCGGTCCAGGACACCAACCTCGCCCTCGGTGACGCCGCCCTCAACAACGTGATGAAGAAGCTGACCTCCTGGGCGGCGATCATCGCCGTGCCGACCGCGATCACCGGGTGGTACGGACAGAACATCCCCTACCCGGGCTTCGGTGAGGTCTGGGGGTTCTGGTTCAGCACGGCCCTGATGGTGGCGATCGCGGTCGTTCTGTATGTCGCCTTCAAACGACGCAACTGGCTCTGACGGCCGGGGAACGGGTGGTTCGGGCACGCAACACGTATGGTCTCGGTATGGGGAGAATGAGAATCAGGGGAATTTCGACCATTGCCGCGGTGGCGGTGACCGCCGGTGCGCTGGCGGGCTGCAACGGCTCCAGCACCGCCGGGTCGGGCACCGGCAGCGGGGCAACCACGCCGGCGGCATCCACCACGAGCACGGCGGCCACACCGAGCAGGACCACCACGGCCGCGCCGAGCAAGACGACCGCGACCAAGGCCGACGCGACCAAGACCACCGCGTCACCGTCCGGCAGCAGCGCGTCCCAGGACGAGCTCAAGGGCAAGATCATCGCCGGTGCACCACCGCAGGACCTCACCTGGCTCGTCCGGCGTGTGCCGTCCAGCTGGAAGAAGGTGACCAATGTCGGCTCCGGCCAGTCCGAGTGGTCGATCGGCGGCCGGTGCGCCGTGCTCCTCGACCAGCCGGCGGGCATCGGCACCCAGCCGCAGCCGGACTCGCGCGGGGTGCTCGAGCACACCGCGGACCGGACCGGCCAGGCGTTCCCGGGCAAGCCCAAGCCGAAATACGTTGCCGGGGCGCAGAAGCAGCACACCCTGCCCAATGTCGTCACCGGCCTGAACGGCATCACCACGGCGAAGTTCGAGGAGGATGTGGCCGACTACGGCAAGGGCCGGGCGCAGTTCCTCGCCTATCGCAACGGCGACTTCGCGCTGACGTTCACCGGGGTGTGCGGCACGAAGGCCGGTTTCGCGGCGAAGAAGAACGTCTTCGAGAGCTTCATCAGCGATCTGAGCGCGCACACGACGTACTGAGCCGCGTCCGGGCAACGACCGCCCGGCGCGGTCGCGGGACGATGGACCCATGACCCCCATCCCCGTGGCCTTCCACTGGAGCGGCGGCAAGGACTCCGCACACGCGCTCGGTCGGTTGCTGGCCGACGAGCGGTACGACGTGCGCTGCCTGCTGACCACCGTGCACGCGTCGAAGGGCGAGTCCACCGTGCACGGCCTCCCCACGGCGCTGCTGCGCTCGCAGGCGGAGGCGATCGGTCTCCCGCTGCGCGTTGTCGAGCTCGCCGGTGCCGGTCTTGACGGGTATGTCGAGGCGATGGACGCGCAGGCGCGACTGCTCCGCGCGGAAGGCATCGCGGGCTTCGCGTTCGGGGACCTCGAGCACTCGGATGTGTTGCGGCACAAGCAGGCCCAGTTCGGACCGCTGGGGGTCGAGGTCATCGAACCGTTGTGGGGTATGTCGCCGCGCGAATGCGTCGAAGACTTCCTCACCACCGGGATCCAGGCGCTGATTGTGGTCGTCGATGCGTCCGTGCTCGGGCCGAGCCACCTCGGCGTGGCGGTCGACCGAGCCTTCGTCGATGCCCTGCCCGAGGGCTGCGATCCGTGCGGTGAGTATGGCGAGTTCCACACCTTCGTGTGGGACGCGCCGTACTTCCGCGATCCGGTGCCGTTCACCCGCGGCGGGACCGAGCGCATCGAGCGACGCATCGGCACGACCTCCGGGGTGCAGGAGTTCGCCTACTGGCGGCTGCACCTTCGCTGAACCGGCGCGTGATGCTCCGAGTCGTCCTGCTGCAGGTCGCGGTGCATCTCAGGCAGCCTCTGCGAACAAGGTCTCGGCGACGTGCTGGGTGTCAAGGTACTCGCGGACCTCACTGATCCGGCCGTCCCGGACGACGAAGACCCCGCAGTACTCGTTGTCGTACTCCTTGCCGGTGGCGGTGGCGGTGCCGCGGGCTCGCCACTCGAGCACCGCCCGATCGTGCTCGGCCGTGATGTCGCCGAAGGTGAACGTCAGGGTGCCCGGCACGAAGAGCGCGACGGCGCTCGTCAGGAAGTCGACGATCGCCTGCCGACCCCGGCGCACCCCCGACAACGGCAGCCCGCCATACAGGGTCCAGGTGGCGTCCTCGGTGAAACTGTCGGCGATCCTCTCGAGGTCACCGGCGACCAGCGCCTTCAGATATGCCTGGACGACGTCGCGCGCTTCGATGGTCTGGGTGGACATGGTTGTGCCTCCTGTATGGCGTGTCTCGCCTTTCGTTGCCACCATTCGACGCCATCTCGCCGCGCTGATCGAGACGCCAATCAGTCTCGCAGCGATCGGTTTTCGTGATCGACCGCCCTGTGGGACGAGGGGGCCTTCAGTCCGGCTTGTGGGCGCGGACCAGCAGCCTGGTGGAGTGCGCGACGAACGTGCCGTGCCGGCGCAGGTGTGCGTCGAGCTCGCGCAGGCGCGCGTCATACCGCTCGACGCTGAAGTCGGGCACCCACCACACGCACTTGCGCAGGATGTACACCACGGCACCGATGTCGAAGAACTCCATCCGGCAGCGTGCGCTGCGGATCTCGTCCACCACCAGGCCGGCGGCCGTCGCTCCCGCCCGGTCGTGGCGGGGATGACGACCCTCGCGCACCTCCGTCGGCAACGGCCCGGTGAACCATTCGATGAGTTCGAACGCCGATGCAGGTCCGACGTGCTGGGCGAGGTAGCGCCCGCCGGGACGCAACACGCGTGCGATCTCCGGCCACGGTGCGCGCACCGGATGCCGGGAGGACACCAGCTCGAACGACGCGTCCGGCCACGGCAGCGGTGCACCCTCGGCGACCTCCACCACCTGGACACCCCTGGGACCCAACCGATTCCGGGCTGCCGCAGCGTTCGGTGACCATCCCTCGGTCACCGCCATGCGGTCGGGCAGCCGTGCTACGGAGTCGACCACCTCTCCCCCACCGGTCTGCAGATCCAGCCCGCTGCCCACTTCGGACAGTGCGGTCGCGAGCAGGCCGGCGTAGCCCCAGCCCGGCCGCTCCTCGACGGCTCGTCCGTCCAGCCAGGAGAAGTCCCACCCGGACACGTCGACGTGCGCTGCCTCGTCCACCAGTTCGTCGTACGACCTCATGTGTTCACCTCGAGGTGGTCGGTGTGCTCGGATCCGTCGTGGCCATACGCGTCACTTCCAGCACGGCGTTCCCTCGGACCCGGCGGGCGAGCAGGTCGGTGATGACCGACGCGGTGTCGGTCCAGTCCGCCACCGCGGTGATCTCCGGGTGCAACCGGCCGGACGCCACGAGCCGCACGAGGGTGGCCAGGTCGGCAGCGTCACTCACGTCGGACTCCGAGTAGAGGAACTTGCGCATCGTGGCGTTCGCGCCGCCGGTCCAGTCGAAGAAGTCGATCGTCGGCCGGGTGTGACTCGCCTGTCCCATCCAGACGAGCAGGCCACGGGTCCGCAGCAGGCGCCAGGTGGCCGCGAAGAGGTCGCCGCCGACGCTCTCGATCACAACGTCGAACGGGCCCGCTGCGTCGGAGATGTCGGTCACCAGCTGTTCGGCGCCGAGTGCGAGCAGCCGCTGCCCACGGTCGACCGACGAACACATCACCGTCACGCGGGCTCCGAGCCCGGCAGCGAGCTCCACGAAGTAGTGGCCAACTCCTCCCGACGCACCGGTGAACAGCATTGTGCGTCCTGGGATCTCGCCGATCGTTCGGATCAGCCGCAGCGCGGTGAGACCCGCCAGCGGCAGCGCGGCCGCTGTCCGGCTCGGGATCGAGTCCGGGAGTGCAGCCACCCGGTCCGCCGGTACGCCGACCCGCTCGGCCCAGCCGGAGTGCTCGGGGTGCGCGACGACACGCTGTCCCACGGCCAGCGCGGTGACCTCGGCGCCCACGTCGAGGACGGCACCGGCCACGTCCTTGCCCGGTCGCCACCCGTCCGGGGGCGCGTCGAGCAGGAACGTCTCGCCGCGGTTGACGGAGTACGCCTCGACCGCGACGAGCACGTCGTGCCTGCCGACACGCGGCTCCGGAACGTCGGCCCATGCGATCGACCCTCGTCCGTCGGGGATCGCTGCTCTCATCTGTTGTGCACCTTCCTGATTCGTGACGCGCTCAGGTTTCGTGATCGCCGGCTCCGGCCGCGGCGCAGGCGCGCAGGAGCGGCGCCACCTGGCGGGAGGTCGCCGTCTCCGGCACCGCCAGAGCGGTGGGCATCAGCAGAGCCGGCTCGGTCGGGACGAACTGCACCGACGGATGCCGCAGGGTGTCCGCCTCGGGTTGGTAGATCACCGTCCAGCTCGGGCTGCCCGAGCCCACCGCCGCGATCAGGTCGTCGAGAGAACCCAGGTGTTCGCCGAGCGTCGGCGCGAATCCGGCTGCCGCGCACCTTTCCATCACCAGATCGAACAGTGGGGCGTTCCGCTGGCGCGGCACGATCCGCAACGGCAGCGCGGCCAGGTCGGCCAACCGGACCGTCGCGTCCTCGCCGATCGGGTATGACGCCGGCAGCACGGCCAGCAGGCGGTCCTGCCAGACCTCGATCAACTCGACGCCACCGGCGCTGGTCACACCCCGGACGAAGGCCGCGTCCAGCTGGCCGCTCGCCACTCGGGCGAGCCGGGCGCGGGCCGGCGCTCGCACGAGTTTGGTGGTGGTCGCCGGAAGCAGGTCGGACAGCGCTCCGAGCACGCCGGTCAGCCTGCTTCCCATGCCCGCGCTGCTGCCGAGCCGGAGCGTCTGTGACGGCCGTTCCACACCGGAACGAGCGACGTTGCGCACCCGATCGGCGGCTGCCAGCACCGCCCGGGCCTCGGGCAGCAGCCGGGCGCCTGCGGCTGTGAGGCGCACCCTTCGTGCCGACCGGTCGAACAGCTGCACTCCGAGCTCGCGCTCCAGGCGGGCGACCTGCTGGCTGACCGCAGGCTGGCCGATCGCCAGATTCGCCGCCGCACGCCCGAAGTGCAACTCCTCCGCGACGGCGACGAAGTATTCGAGCTGACGCAACTCCACCAAGCCATCGTGCCATCACGGAGACGGTGACGTCCGATCACTTGTCGGCGGTCAGCACCCCGTCGGCACCCCAACTGTCAGCTGGGGTCTCCTGGATCCAGACCTGCACGAGGTCACCCGGGATCCCGAGCACCTCGACGAACGCGTCGGTGATGCGGCGGATCAGGTCGCGCTTGACCTCGACGGGGCGCGGCCCCTGCAGAACGGTCACGGTAGGCATACTGGAATCTCCTCGATGATGGTGACGACACCGTGTCGCCGTCACCCATTCCAGTCGCCCGGCCGGCCGGGAACCAGGCGTGATCCGGACCTGCAGCGATCACGATCTGCGATGGCTGCCACCTGCCCGGGTCTCGCGCTACGTGAGCTTGCGCGCGACAGGAACACCGGGACGGTAGGCCAGGTGCAGGTATGACGGCGCATCGAGGACCGTGAGATCGGCCTGAGCCCCACCGCGGATGACGCCGATGTCGGTGCGCCGCAACGACTGCGCCGCTCCCGCCGTGGCCGCGAGCAGGGCCTCGGCGGGCGTCATACCCATGTCCCGCACCGCGACCGCGATCGCGAACGGGATCGAGCTGGAGTAGCAGGTGCCGGGGTTGCAGTCACTGGCCAGTGCCACGGTCGCGCCGGCATCGATCAGCCGGCGGGCGTCCGGGTAGGGCGACCTGGTGGAGAACTCGACACCCGGCAACAGCGTTGCCACCGTTGCAGATCCGGCCAGGGCGTCCACATCCGCGTCGGACAGGAACGTGCAGTGGTCGACGCTTGCCGCACCCAGCTCGACCGCGAGTCGTGCACCCGGTCCGTGTCCCAGCTGGTTGCCGTGCACGCGCAGCTCCAGACCGGCCGCGAGTCCGGCGCGCAGCACTCGCTCGGACTCCTCCCCGGTGAACGCGTACACGCTGTTCGGCTCGCAGAAGACGTCGATCCAGCGGGCGTGCGGCGCGCAGGCGGCGAGCATGTCGCCGCACACGAGGTCGAGGTAGTCGTCGCGCCCACCGGCACTTTCGCGGAACTCAGGTGGCACCACGTGCGCACCGAGGAACGTTGTCTCGTCGGTGAATTCGCGTGCGATGCGCAGCGCACGCGCCTCATTGTCGACGTCCAGTCCGTAGCCGCTCTTGATCTCCACGACACCCGTGCCCTGAGCGTGCAGCTCGGCGACCCGTGCACCGACCAGGGCGCGTAACTCGTCGTCGGTCGCCGCGCGGGTGGCCGCCATGGAAACCGCGATACCACCGCCGTCGTACGGCTCACCGGTCATCCGCGCGGCGAACTCCGCGGACCGGTCGCCGGCGAAGACGAGGTGACTGTGGCTGTCGACGAAGGCGGGTATGACGGCACGCCCACCGAGATCACGGCGCTCGTCCGCGTCCGGCAATCGGTGCTGGGCACCGACCCACACGACCTTGCCGCCGTCGGTGACCACCGCGGCCTGCGTGATGATCCCGAGTGGTGAGCCGTCCGCCTCGGGATGCGTCGGATCGTTCGTGACCAGTTCGCTGATCCCGGTCCACGCTGTGCTCGTCACGGTGCCTCCCACAAGTCGTTGATCGCGTCGGTCAACAGGTGACCGACGTCCCCCAGCCGGTGTTGCCGGTCGCCCACGACGACCTCGCCGTCGCGGATCACGTCGGTGACATCGGCTGCGGTGGCAGCGGTGAGCACGAATTCTGCCGGGACCCCTGCGGTGCGGGGCGACTCGAGGTCGACGGCGACCAGGTCGGCCTTCGCGCCGATCTGCAGTGACCCGGCCTCGCTCCAGCCGACCGTGTCGTGTGCGGTCGCGGCCGACAGCAGCTCCTCCGGCATGAGGCGGCCGCGGTGCAGCGTCCGCAGCCGTTCGTGCGACTCAAGGCCACGGACCTCCTCGAACATGTCGATGACGGCGTGCTGATCCGAGCCGAGGCTCAATCGGGCTCCCGCGTCGAGCAGTTCGCGGGACGGTCCGATGCCGTCGGCGAGGTCGCGCTCGGTGGTCGGGCAGAACGATGCGATCGAAGCTGCCCCGCCCAGCGTCTTGATGTCGCCGTCGGTGAGGTGCGTGGCGTGCACCGCGGTGAAGTCGTCGTCCACGACGCCCGCCTCGGCGAGCAACTGCACCGGCGTCATGCCGTAGAACGCCAGGCACGCTTCGTTCTCCGCCGGCTGCTCCGACACGTGCGCGTGGGTCGTCGGCAGCGTCTGCCCGAAGTGCTTGTACTGGACGAACTCCCGCAGTTGGTCGCGCGGCACGGCCCGCACGGAGTGGATCGCCGTGCCCACCCGGTTGGTCGCGTCGTCCCACAGCTGGGAGACCCGCTCCGCCCAGCGAGAGACGTCACCGTCGCCGAAGCGCGACTGTTCGGGCTCGAGCGGCACGTGCCCGTCGGCGGTCAAACCGCCTGCGAGATAACAGGTGTCGAGCAGCGTCAGTCGCACACCGGCGTCGCGCGCCGCCTGCTGCAGCGCCTCGCCCATCGCGTTGGGGTTGTCGTAGGGCGTGCCGTCCGGGTTGTGGTGGACATAGTGGAACTCGCCCACACTGGTGATGCCCGACAGCGCCATCTCGGCGTACGCCGCCCGGGCGAGCTTCAGGTAGTTGTCCGGGGTGAGACGCGCCGCTGCGTCATACATCCGGGACCGCCAGGTCCAGAAGGTGCCGCCCTCGGCGTGCGTGCGGCCGCGCAGCGCCCGGTGGAACGCGTGGCTGTGTGTGTTGGCGAAACCGGGCAGGACGACGCCGGGCAGGCGGTGCGCATCGCCGTGCGGCTGCCCGGCCTCGATCCGGTCGAAGACGTCGCCGGCGAGCGTGAAGCGCACATCGTGCGCGATTCCGCTTGGCAACAGTGCGTATTCGGCCCAATAGCTCGTCATGACGAAGCCAGCTCCTCCACCACTGCGGTGAGCGCGTCCACCCCGCGCAGGCAGTCGTCGCGCTCGGCGAACTCCTCCGGCGAGTGGGAGACACCGGTCGGGTTGCGCACGAAGAGCATCGACGTCGACACCCCGGCGGTGGCGAGCACCCCGGCGTCGTGACCGGCGCCGGTGCCGAGCATCGGCGTCTGCTCACCCAGGATCTGCCGGAGCCGCCCGGACAGCTCGTCGTCGAAGCGCGTGGTGTCGGTCCAGGACTCCTCGGTGAGAGTGCCACCGAGCCCACGCGCCGCCTCCTCGACCGCGGAAACGGTTGCGCGCACGGCCTGCTGGTCCGAGCCACGGGCGTCGAGCCACAGCCGGACGTGCGAGGGTATGGCGTTCACGCCGCCCGGCTCGACCGCGATCTTGCCGGTCGTGGCGACACAGCCGTTCGCGGTTGCGGCGGCCCGGGCGGCGAGGACGACCTCGGCAGCCGACAGCATCGCGTCCTGTCGGTCCGCCAGCGCCGTGGTGCCGGCGTGGTTCGCGGTACCGGGCAGGTCGATCCGCCACCGGCCGTGCGGCCAGATGTCGGTGCCGACCGCGACGGCCGAAGTGGCCGGGTCCAGATCGGCGAGCGCACGACCCTGTTCGACATGGAGCTCGACGAACTGGCCGATGCGACGCAGGGTTTCGTCGTCACGGCCGATGGTGTCGGGTGCACGACCGGCAGCGCGCAACGCCTCGGCCATGCTGACACCGTCGGCATCGGTCAGGCCGAGCGCCCGCTCCGCCGTCATGGCGCCGCTGATGACGCGTGATCCGGCGCAGGCGACGCCGAACCGAGCACCTTCCTCGTCACCGAAGTTGACGACGGCGATGGGTCGGGTCGGCTGGAATCCCCTGGCCCGCAGCGCATCGACCGCCGCGAAGGCGGAGACCACCCCGAGCGGCCCGTCGTACGCCCCACCGTCGGGCACCGAGTCCAGGTGCGAGCCGACGACCACGCCGGGGCCGTCACGGTCCGGGTCACCCCACCAGGCCCACTGGTTGCCCATCCGGTCCTGGGTCAGGTCCAGGCCGCGTGCCTGCGCCTCGGCGGCGAACCACTCGCGCAGCGTGTGGTCCTCCGCGGTCCAGGCGAAGCGCCGGTAACCGCCGGTCGTCGCGCGACCCACCGGCTGCAGGTCGGACCACATCCGGTCGAAATCGCTCACGCCTTCACCTCCGCGCGCTCGGTGTACCACTTGGCCTCACCGGCCACGATGTGCCCCCGGAAGGCGGCGTACACGGCGGCAGACACGATCAGCCCGAGGATCCAGGAGATGTCCGCGCCGCCGAGGTGGTCGACCATCGGGCCGGTGTAGAACGTGGTGCTCATGAAGGGCACCTCGACGATCACACCGAGCACGTAGGCCAGCAGCGCCGGCCAACTCCAGTCCGGGTAGAGCCCGCCGCGGTCCAGGATCGACGGAATGTCGTAGCGCTCCCGCCGGACCAGGTAGAAGTCGACCAGATTGATCGCGGTCCACGGGATCAGGAAGTAGGCGAGGAAGAGGATGAAGTTCTCGAAGTTGGGCACGAAGTTGGAGTGCCCGAGCACTGCGATCAGCGAGCCGACAACCGCGGTGACGATGACGAAGCTCGCGCGAACACCGGTGCCCATCTTCAGTTTCACGACCGCCGACGTGGTGGTTGTCGTCGACATGAACGCGCCGTAGAGGTTCAGCGTGTTGATGGCCAGCACCCCGAGCAGCAGGATGATGTAGAAGACCCACTGCGCGCCACCGGGGGCCAGGTCGACCACGAACGACACCGAGTTGTCGCCGAAGGACTTCGACGCGAGTGCTGCGGCGATCGAGCCGAACGCCATCATCCACACGGTGCCGATGAACGACCCGGCATACGTCCACCCGAAGGACGCCCGCGCGCTCGTGTCCTCCGGCAGGTAACGCGAGTAGTCGGCGACGTACGGCGCGAAGGTGATCTGCCAGGTGGCCGCGATCGCGACCGCCAGCAGGAATGTCCCGAACGAGAAGGACCCAGCGTGCCACGCGTTACCGATGTCGTGCTGCTGCAGCAACCGGAAGGACAGGTAGAGGAAGCCGAGCACCGCACAGACACTGATCACTCGCTCCATGGCGTGGATCCAGCGGTAGCCGAGCACGGCCGCGACCGTGCACACGGCGCTGACGATCAGGATCGACGGCACGAGGCCCAGCCCGGTCCACGCGGACAGGGCCTGACCACCGAGCACGCCGCTGCTGGCGAAGAAGCCGAGGTACATCAGCAGCACCAGGATCAGCGGCAGGATCGCACCGTAGAAGCCGAACTGCGCTCTGCTCTGGATCATCTGGGGGATGCCGAGCTTCGGCCCCTGCGCCGAGTGCAGCGCCATGAAGATCGCACCGAACGCGTTGCCGACCACGATCGCGAGCAGCGCCCACGGCAGCGACAACCCGATGATCACCGCGAGCGCGCCGGTCACCACGGTGGTGATCTGCATGTTCGCGGCGAACCATACCGAGAAGAGGTTGCGCACGGACCCGTGCCGGTCCTCCGGGGGGATCCAGTCGATCGAGTGCTTCTCGACCGCGCCGGTCGGCTCCGCGGGCACCTCGGGGGCAAGCGACTCGGTGCTCATCGCCGGGTCAGCCCTCGCGCATCGGGACGCGCACGCCGCGCTCGGTCGCGACGTCCTCGGCGATGTCGTAACCCGCGTCGACGTGGCGGATGACGCCCATGCCCGGGTCGTTGGTGAGCACGCGGGCCAGTTTCTGCGCGGCGAGCGGAGTGCCGTCCGCCAGGGAGACCTGGCCGGCGTGGATGGAACGGCCGATGCCGACACCGCCGCCGTGGTGGAGCGACACCCAGCTCGCACCGGAGCTGGTGTTGACCAGCGCGTTGAGCAGCGGCCAGTCGGCGATCGCGTCGGAACCGTCTGCCATCGCTTCGGTTTCACGGTATGGCGACGCGACCGATCCGCAGTCCAGGTGGTCGCGGCCGATCACGATCGGTGCGCTGACCTCACCGCGGGCGACCAGGTCGTTGAACGCGAGTCCGGCCTTGTCACGCTCGCCGTATCCGAGCCAGCAGATACGGGCCGGCAGCCCCTGGAAGGCGATCTTCTCCTTGGCGCCGCGCATCCACTTCTGCAGGCGGTCGTTGTCGGGGAACAGATCCATCACGGCCTTGTCGGTCGCGTAGATGTCCTTCGGGTCACCGGACAGCGCCGCCCAGCGGAACGGGCCCTTGCCCTCGCAGAACAGCGGGCGGATGTATGCCGGCACGAAGCCGGGGAACTCGAAGGCCCGCTCGTAGCCGCCCTTGCGTGCCTCGTCGCGGATGGAATTGCCGTAGTCGAAGACCTCGGCGCCGCCGTCCTGGAACTCCACCATGGCCTGCACGTGCTTGGCCATCGACTCGCGGGAGCGGTCGGTGAACTCCTCCGGCTTCTTGGCGGCGTAGTCGTGCCAGTCATCCGGCGAAATGCCTTCCGGCAGATAGGAGAGCGGGTCGTGGGCGCTGGTCTGGTCGGTGACGATGTCGATCGGCACACCGCGACGCAGCAACTCGGGGAAGATCTCGGCGGCGTTGCCGACGACACCCACGGACCAGGCGCGGCGCTCGTTCTTGGCCGCGACGGCCTTCTCGATCGCGTCGTCCAGATCGTCGGCGACCTCGTCGAGGTAACGGTGCTCGACGCGGCGGCGCAGCCGTGACTCGTCGACGTCGACGATCAGGCAGGCTCCGTCGTTGAGGGTGACGGCGAGCGGCTGCGCGCCGCCCATGCCGCCACACCCGCCGGTCAGTGTCAGGGTGCCGGCGAGCGTGCCGTTGAAGCGCTTCTCCGCGACCGCGGCGAAGGTCTCGTAGGTGCCCTGCACGATGCCCTGGGTACCGATGTAGATCCAGGAACCGGCGGTCATCTGCCCGTACATCGTCAGGCCGAGCTGCTCCAGCCGGCGGAACTCCGGCCAGTTCGCCCAGTCGGGAACGAGATTGGAGTTGGCGATGAGCACGCGCGGCGCCCACTCGTGGGTCTGCATGACGCCGACCGGGCGGCCGGACTGCACCAGCATGGTCTCGTCGGCCTTGAGGCCCTGCAGGGTGCGGACCATCGCGTCGAAGGACCGCCAGTCGCGGGCGGCGCGGCCGGTGCCGCCGTAGACGACCAGGTCGTCGGGGTGCTCGGCGACCTCCGGGTCGAGGTTGTTCATCAGCATGCGCATCGGCGCCTCGGTGGCCCAGGACTGGGCGGTGAGGGTCGTACCGCGCGGGGCGCGGACCGGTCGTGCACCTTCCATGATCGTCAGATCCTTTCGTTGTCAGTCAATTCGGTATGGCGGGAACGTCAAACCAGCGGGCCGGTAACGCTCTCCGCAGCCGCCAGCGCGTCACCGGCTGCGACGAACTCAACGGCCTTCTCGATCTCCGGGGACAGGAATCGGTCGGGGCCGGGGACCCCGATGTTCGGGAGCGCGGCGACGACCGCGGCGGTCGCCGGACCGGGTCGCAGCGGCTGACGCAGCCGGATGCCGCGGGCCGCTGTGAGCAGCTCGATCGCGAGGACCCGGCGCAGCCCGTCGACGGCGCGCCGGAGCTTGCGGGCGCCGGACCAGCCCATCGAGACGTGGTCCTCCTGCATCGCGCTGGACGGGATCGAGTCCACCGATGCCGGGTTGGCGAGCCGCTTCAGCTCGGAAACGATGGCGGCCTGGGTGTATTGGGCGATCATGTGGCCGGAGTCGACGCCCGGGTCGTCCGCGAGGAACGGCGGCAGACCGTTGTTGCGGGACACGTCGAGGAAGCGGTCGGTCCGTCGCTCACTGATGCTGGCCAGGTCGGCCGTCACGATCGCGAGGAAGTCGAGCACGTAGGCGACCGGTGCGCCGTGGAAGTTGCCGTTGGACTCCACACGCCCGTCCTTGGTGACGACCGGGTTGTCCACTGCCGAGGCGAGCTCGGCGTCCGCGACCGTTGTCGCGTGGGCGATGGTGTCGCGAGCGCCGCCGGCGACCTGCGGGGAACAGCGCAGCGAGTAGGCGTCCTGCACGCGGGTGCAGGCTGCCGGGTCACGGTGGCTCTCGCGGATCTCACTGTCCTTCAGCAGGTTCCGCAGGTTCTCGGCGCTCAACGCCTGGCCGCGCTGCGGGCGCAGCTCGTGCAGGTCGGCGGCGAAGACGTCGTCGGTCCCGAGCAGGCCCTCGATGGACATCGCGGCCGTGATGTCGGCGACCTTGGTGAGCGCGGTGAGGTCGGTGATGGCGAGGCAGAGCATGCCGAGCATGCCGTCCGTGCCGTTGATGAGGGCGAGGCCCTCCTTCTCGCGCAGTTCGACCGGGGTGAGTCCGGCAGCTGCGAAAGCGTCTGCGGTCGGCTGCAGTTCGCCGTCGGCGCCCCGGACCTCGCCCTCGCCCATCACCGCGAGCGCGCAGTGCGCGAGCGGTGCGAGGTCGCCGGAACACCCGAGCGAGCCGTACTCCCGGACGACCGGGGTGATGCCCGCGTTGAGCATCCCGACATACGTCTGCAGCACCTCGGGGCGCACGCCGGTCCGGCCGGTGGCCAGCGTGCTCGCGCGCAGCAGCATCAGCGCCCGCACGACCTCCCGCTCGACCTCGGGGCCGGAGCCGGCCGCGTGCGAGCGGACCAGCGAGCGCTGCAGCTGGGCGCGGGACTCGACCGGGATGTGCTTGGTGGCGAGGGCACCGAAACCGGTGGAGACGCCGTAGTGCGGGATCGGGTCGTCGGCGAGCTGCTCGATGATGGCGCGGCTGCGGGCGACCTCGTCGAGGGACTCCTGGGAGACCTCGACCTTCGCGTCGTGACGGGCAACGGCGACGACATCGGCGATGGAGAGGGCGCCGACTCCGACAACAACTGTTTCGCTCATGTGATCCATTGCATACCCCTGGGAACACCGCCAACAGCGGCGAGCGGCCGTTTGTGTCTCGCATCTGAGACAATGTGAGTATGGCGAACGCCCCCGCCGCCGCTCAGGCCGTGGCGCTGCTGCAACTGCTCGCCCGGCACGCGGAGCCGATGCCGGCGGCCACCATCGCGCGCCAGCTGGGCATGCCCCGCTCGTCGACCTACCACCTGCTGACGGTGCTCTCCGACGCCGGTTTCGTCACGCACCTGGGTGACGAGCGCCGCTGGGGGCTGGGCGTGGCGGTCTTCGAGCTCGGCTCGGCATACGTCCGGCAGGCTCCGCTGCAACGGATCGCGCGGCCCATCCTCGCGCGCCTGGTGGAGAGCACCACGCACAACGCACACCTGGCGGTGCTGCACGGCCGGGACGTGTTCTACGTGATCGAGGAACGCGCGCCACGCCGCCCGTCGCTCGTCACCGACGTCGGCGTGCGACTTCCTGCGGCGCTCACCGCATCGGGTATGGCGATGCTCGCGGCGCTGCCCGGCCCGCAGGTCCGCGCGCTCTACCCGGACCGGGCCTCCTTCGTGCAGCGCAACGGACAGGGCGTCACATCGCTCACCGCGCTGAACTCCGAACTCGCGCAGGTGCGGCGCCGTGGGTATGCCGTCGAAACCGAGTCGGTGTCACCGGGATTCGCGTCGGTGGCGGTCGCGGCGCTCGACCACAACGGCGGCCCCGCAGCGGGGATCGCGGTCACCTACCCGGCGGACGAGCCGCCCGCGGAGGGCCTGCTCGTGGCCGCGGTCCGGTCAGCGGCTGCCGATCTCAGCCGTCGTTTAGGCCACCGCACCAGGTTGGCCGAGTAGCGGAGGAGCGAAGCGAAGGAGCGTATCGAGGTCTCGTGGCTTCTCGAGTGAGCGCAACGCCCCGCGCGCGGCGCGCCGCCCGGCCCGCGTCGCGCCGAGGGTCGACGCGCTGGGCCCGTAGCCGACCACGAAGAGCCGCGGCTCCCTGACCAGCGAGACGTCGTCGTCCGCCACCAGCAGTCCGCCACCCGGCTCGCGCAGTTTGAGCGGTGCGAGATGCCCCAGCGAGGCACGGAACCCGGTCGCCCACAGGATCACCTCGACGTCCGCGTGGCTGCCGTCGACGAAATCGACGCCGTGCTCGGTGAGCCGGGCGATCCGGCCGCGGCTGACCAACGTCCCGCGAGCGATACCTGCCTCGTAGTCCGGCCGTTTCAGCAGTCCTGTGTTGGACACGACGGAGCCCGCAGGCAGTCCGGCGCGGGTCTTGGCAGCGACCCGTCGCTCCACCTCGGCGCCCCATCTCGGGCTCACGGCGCGGTCGATCCATTGCGGCGGGCGGCGCGTGGACCAGACCGTCGAGACGCCATACCTCTCCAGGAGCAGCAGGAACTGCACTGCCGACGCTCCCCCGCCCACGACGAGCACGCGTTTGCCGCGGAAGTCCTCCGGTGCTCGGAAATCCCTTGTCGTCAGCTGGA
Source organism: Flexivirga oryzae (assembly GCF_014190805.1). Classification (NCBI taxonomy): domain Bacteria; kingdom Bacillati; phylum Actinomycetota; class Actinomycetes; order Micrococcales; family Dermacoccaceae; genus Flexivirga; species Flexivirga oryzae. The sequence goes on from NZ_JACHVQ010000002.1 coordinate 705,999, forward strand.
TCCCGGCAAAGCGCCCGGGGTATGCCGGCACGTACGGCCGGTCCCATGTGCCCGTCGCGCTGATCACCGCATCGGCCACGTACTCGCGACGCAGGTCGCCGCTGGTCGCGCCCACCAGCAGTGGCCCGCGGCCGGAGTCCTCGACCTCGGTCACCCGCCACGGCCGCTGCACCCGGAGGTTCTCGTGCCGCTCGTAGGCGGCGTAGTAACGCTTGACCACTTCGCGGGCCGGCTCGGTCGGGTCGGGCACGCCGAGCGGGAAGTCGGGCAGGTCGTGTATGCCGTGCGCGTCGCCGAGGGTCAACGCGTCCCACCGGTGGCTCCAGGCCCCGCCCGCGGTCGGGTTCGCGTCCAGCACGTCGAAGTCGACGCCCGGGGTCAGCCCGCCCTTGCGCAGGAAGTGACTCGCGGACAGGCCCGCTTGCCCGGCGCCGATGACGACCACGTCGCGGCGCAGCGTCGTCGGCGTTCGGTCAGTCATACAAATTTGAACGACCTCACTCGCCCGGGCATTCCATCGCCGTTGACGGTCCGAACGCCCGCTGACGGCGCAATCTCGGGGTCAGCGGCGGATTTGAGCGTCGACCGCGGTTTCGACCGTCAATGGGCGCGCTCCGAGCACACTAGGGTCGGGAGCCATCCGCCACCGAAAGGACCACCGTGCCCGACAGCCGCGCCGAGCGGGAAGCCGACCTGCGCACCTACTACGACAACGAGGCGGCCGACCGGCGGGACAAGCACCTGCCGGTCGCCCGCGTGCAGCACCGGGACGCCTTCATCGAGCTGTTGCGGCGCGAGCGGCGCGGCTCTGTCGTGGAGGTCGGCACCGGACCCGGTCGCGACCTGCTCGCCTTCCGCGACGCCGGGCTGGCCGTGCGCGGCCTGGATCTGGCACCGGCAAGCGTCGAACTGTGCCGGGCCGAAGGCCTGGACGTGCAGGTCGGCTCGGTGCTCGAGACTCCGTTCGGCACAGGAGAATTCGAGTCGGCATACACGGCGAGCACGCTGCTGCACGTCGCCGATGCGGACCTGGACACCGCGCTGGCCGAGCTCGTCCGGGTCACCCGGCCCGGTTCCCCGATCGCGATCGGCGTCTGGGGCGCCGACGAGACCCGCGAGCAACGCTGGGGCAAGGCGGCATAGGGCCCGCCCCGGTTCTTCGCGTTGCGCAGCGACGCCGACCTGCGGGCCGCGCTGGAGCGCCACGCCGCGATCGAAGGCTTCGAGACCTGGCCGGACGACGAGACGGACCTGCACTACCAGTGGGCCGTCCTGCGCGCGCCGCGTAACGTCTGACCCATGCGTGCGATCACCCTGCCGAGCTTCGGCGACGAGTCCGTGCTCACCCCCACCGACCTGCCGACCCCGGCCATCGGCGACGACGAGGTCCTGGTCGACGTCGCGGCGGCCGGCGTGAACCGGGCCGACCTGATGCAACGGCAGGGCTTCTACCCACCGCCGAAGGGCGAGTCGGAGATCCCCGGGCTCGAGGTCAGCGGCACCATCGCGGCGCTCGGCGACGCGGTGACCGGCTGGTCCGTGGGCGACCGGGTGTGCGCACTGCTCGCCGGCGGCGGGTATGCCGAGCAGGTCGCCGTGCCCGCGGGCCAGCTGCTACCGGTCCCCGACGACCTCGACCTGGTGGACGCCGCGGCACTGCCGGAGGTCGTCTGCACCGTCTGGTCCAACATCTTCATGACCGCGCACCTGCAGCCCGAGGAGCTGCTGCTCGTGCACGGCGGTTCCAGCGGCATCGGCACCATGGCGATCCAGCTGGGCAAGGCGTTCCACGCCCGCGTCGCGGTGACCGCCGGCTCCGCGGAGAAGCTGCAGCGCTGCGCCGAACTGGGCGCCGACATACTCATCAACTACAAGGAGCAGGACTTCGTCGAGATCGTGTCGGCGGAGGGCGGCGCGGACGTCATCCTCGACGTCATCGGCGCCAAGTACCTCGCCCGCAACATCGCCGCGCTGGCGCCGGACGGCCGGCTGGACATCATCGGCTTCCAGGGCGGCAACACCGCCGAGCTCGACCTGCGGGCGCTGATGGTCAAGCGCGGATCGATCGTCGTCACGGGCCTACGAGCGCGGGACCGGGCGAACAAGGCGAAGGTGGTCGCCCAGGTGCGCGAGCTCGTCTGGCCGTTGCTGGAGGCCGGCACGGTCCGGCCGATCGTGCACGAGAAGCTGCCGCTGGAGCGCGCCGGCGACGCCCACCGGGTGCTGGCGCAGTCGCAGCACGTCGGCAAGGTCCTGCTCACGGTGTGAGGCGCAGCCCGCATTTGGCAGGATGGGGCACATGACGCCTGACGAGGAGAACCAGGACGACCAGCAGCGGATCGTCGTCGTGACCCAGGACGGCATGGGGGTGGCGTCGCCGCCGAGCGACGACGCGGAGTCCGACGGTGAGACGACCGAGGGCACCGTCGAGGAGAACCCCGCCGACCTGGTCGAGCAGCCCGCGAAGGTCATGCGCATCGGGTCGATGATCAAGCAGTTGCTGGAGGAGGTCCGCAACTCGCCCCTCGACGACGCCGGCCGCCGGCGGCTCGCCGACATCCACAAGCGGTCCATCGGTGAGCTCAGGGAGGGCCTGGCACCCGAGCTGGTCGAGGAGCTGGACCGCATCGCGCTGCCCTTCACCGACGAGGCGCCGAGTGACGCCGAGCTGCGGATCGCGCAGGCGCAGCTGGTCGGCTGGCTGGAGGGGCTGTTCCACGGCATACAGACCGCGATCGTGGCGCAGCAGATGGCCGCGCAGGCGCAGTTGCAGGCGATGCGGCGTGGCCTGCCGCCCGGTCAGGGCGCGCACCCGGTGCCCGCGGACGGGCCGACCGGCCCGACGGGACAGTACCTCTGAGCACACGCGCCCACCTGGATCGCTGGCTGCAGCGGCCGGCGGGCCGAGCCTGGCTGGTCGGCTGCTCGATCTTCGTGGTCGTGCGGCTGGTCGGCGCCTGGTGGCTGATGTATGTCGGGCACCGCAACAACCGCTCGGTCCACGACATGCTCGCGTCCTGGGACGGGCAGTGGATGCTCGCGCTGGCGCAACACGGCTACGCGGACGTCCCGGTCAGCCTGACCGACGCGCACGGCCAGCACACCGCCGACACGGCCTATGCGTTCTTCCCCGGCTATCCCGGGGTCGTGCACACGGTCAGCTTCCTGGGCATCGGCACGTATGCCGCGGCGATCACGACGAGCCTGGTCTGCGGCGCGGCCGCGACGGTGGCCGCGTACCGGATCGGCAGCTGGTGCGCGACCCGCAGGTGGCCGACCGGCGATGCGCGGGCCGACCAGGCCGGGATGCTGATGGCCGTGCTGTTCGCGGCCACCCCGATGAGCATCATGCTGTCGATGGCCTACACGGAGGCGATCTACTGCGCACTCGCCGGCTGGGCGCTGTGGTTCGTACTCGAAAAACGTTGGACCGCCGCAGGATTCCTCACCGCCTGTGCCGGGCTGACCCGGGCCACGGCGGTTGCGCTGATCGCGGTCGTGGTGATCGCGGCGTTCGTCGATCGACGCGCGGACGCACGGGCCTGGCTGTGCATCGTCCTCGCGCCGCTCGGCTGGCTGGCCTGGATGGTCGCGGTGGCGGTGCACACCGGATCGCTCATGGGCTGGTTCGACGTGCAGGGCGACGGCTGGGACACCGGCATCGACTTCGGCCGGGCGACACTCACCTACCTGCGGGACACCTTCGCCGCCAACCAGACCGCCGGGGACGTGTTCACCGCGTGGGTGATCGTCGCGACCATCGTGCTCGTCGTGCTCAACTTCGTGACACGACTCCCGTGGCCGGTCGCGCTGTACGGCACCCTAGCCGCCGCGACGGTGCTGCTGTCCACCGGGTTGATGAATTCCCGTGTGCGGCTGCTGCTTCCGGCGTTCGTGCTGCTGACGCCCGTCGCGCTGGCGCTCGCGCAACGGTCCCGGACGACGCAGTTGACGGTCGCGGCGGCGACGACCGCGGTCAGCGCCTGGTTCGGCGCCTACATGCTGGGCATCTACCCCTACGCGATCTGAGACGTGCCGACCCTGCGCGCGAGATGCAGGGTGAGATCTGCGCGCAGCTCGACCGCGTCGGGCAGCGCCGCAGCGACGGCGGCGAACACCGCGCCCCGGTCAGCCTCGTCCAGCATCAGGTAGGCCGAGACCGTCGACAGGTAGCCGATCCAGTCCTCCGTCGCCACCTCGAAGCGTTGCTCGATCGTCGTCTCCCGAACATCGGTGAATCGCGGATCGCCGACGAGCTCGCTTGCCGGCCAGCGCATCCCGTCTTCGGTTGACTCGACCGGACCTGCTGGGGAGTCATCGACCAGCCACGGCCGCTGCGCATCCTCCATCGCCTCCTCGAGTGCCGGGTCGGCCAGGTACGGCGCACCGCCGAAGTTCGCGAAGACCCCGCCCGGACGGAGCAACCGCGCGATCCGGTCCCAGCGGCCGTCGGGAGCGGTCCAGTGCAGGGCAGCGGCCGCCACGACGAGGTCGAAGGGCCCGAGCCGCGGCAGCTGCTCGAGTGCTGCGGCGACCGTCGTGGTCTCGGGAACCGCCGCCGCCAGCTGCTGCAGCATCGCCTCGTCCGGATCGCTCGCGGTGACCGCGATCCCGTGTCGGGCAAGGACTCTCGTCGCCTTCCCGGTGCCGGCACCCAGCTCCAGCGCGGTCCGCACCGGTCCGTCGGCATACTCGAGGATCAGTTGCACCAGCACATCGGGATATTCCGGTCGGTACCTCTCGTAGGCCGCAGCCATCACACCGAAACTCCGCGACCGTTCCCTCGCCATACCCTCGACTATCCCGATGCGCGCGACCTGCGGCAATCCATTTGTGCGCCGGATCTGCCTCGGCGGCTTATGCTCCCGGGGTGCGTGGTCAGGGGAACAACCCGGTGTTCGACCGGCTCTTTCGGCGTGCGGCGCCGGTCATCGTCAACGGCGCACACGAGCGGGACCAGCCGCCGCAGGACGGCGGTCGCTGGCCGGTGTCGGTCGTCGCGACCGGTGCGCCCGACTCCTTCCGCACCCTGCTGCACGAGCACCTCACCGAGCTCGTGGAGTATGCCGGGCCGGGCCACTTCATGACGGGACGGCCCGAGGCCTCGCACATCACGGTGCGTGCACTGGAGCCGTACCGGCAGGCCGCCGACAAGGATGACCTGATCGTGGGTGACTGGGTGGACGCCATGAAGCGCACGGCGGCCGACACACCGACCTGCGAGCTCACCTGCACCGGGCTGACGCTGACCACGGGCGGTGTGCTCGCCCAGCTCGAGCCGCATGACGCGACGCCGTGGGAGCTGCTCGACCGGTTCCGTGCGGAGCTGGGCGACCTGGCGTGGTTCGAGGACCAGTGGATGAAGCGAAACATCTGGTACTCCAGCATCATTCACTTCGCTGCCGACATCCGAGACCCGCACGGTCTGGTCGACTGGGTCGCCGGGCACCGGCGGTTCGCCGACCCCATGACGGTCCGCCTCACCGGCCTGGACCTGGTGCGGTTCCGTCACACGGTCGTGCCGGACACGCACGAGCAGTACATGGGGCCGCGCACCTGGTACTCCGTCGAGTTCGCGGACACGGCCGGGGACCCGCGGGACGCCGGTAGGTGACCACGCGGTGCGATTACCCGCCCACCGCGTCGTCCGGCGACGTCAGCACCGCACCCACGCGCGGCTGCCGGTGCGCCGCCTCGAGCGCATCCAGGATCCGCTGGGTCGCGTTGTCGACGTCGTTCCACTGGTCGGCCGGCAGCCACTCGTACGACGTGGCCTCGCTCGCGACGTGCACGGTGGGCTCGGTGTCACACACCACCCGGAAGATGACGTCGATGTGCCGGACCGTCGTCTCGAAGGTCGTCGCGGCGACATCACCGGGATCGATGCGGATCCCGGTCTCCTCCAGGACCTCTCGGACGACGGCGGTCGCGGGGTGCTCGCCCTTCTCGACCATGCCGCCGGGCAGGCTGACGCCCTTGCGGTGGGTCTGCCGCAGCGCGAGCAGTTTCCCGTCGTACTCGATGAGTGCGATGGCGCCCATCGTGAACGTCGGTGAGATCAGCCGGACGGCCGGCCAGACGAGGCGCATGGGGCTGACGCGGAAGACCAGCAACGCCAGTTTCCGCACCGGCCCGGGGTGCTCGTGCGACATCAACCGACCTGTGCCGCCGCGGCACGCCCTGCTGCTCGCCCGGAGAAGATGCACCCGCCGAGGAACGTGCCTTCCAGCGAGTTGTACCCGTGCACGCCGCCGCCGCCGAAACCGGCGGCCTCCCCGGCGGCGAACAGCCCTTCGACCGGGTCACCGTTCGGACCGAGCACCCGGGACTGCAGGTCGGTCTGCAGTCCCCCCAAGGACTTTCGCGTGAGAATGTGAAGTTTCACGCCGATCAGCGGACCCGCCTCCGGGTCCAGGATCCGGTGCGGTTTCGCGACCCGGATCAGCCGGTCACCGCGATAGCGGCGCGCACCACGGACCGCGGTGATCTGCGCGTCCTTGCTGAACGGGTTGGCGACCTCACGGTCACGCGCCGCGATCTGCCGCTCGATCTCCGCCGGTTCGAGCAGCGGCTCCGGCGTCAGGGCGTTCATCCGGTCGACCAGCGTCGAAATATCTTCAGCCACAACGAAATCCGCGCCCTTCTGCTTGAACGCCTCGACCGGCCCCGGTGCACCCTTGCGTACCCGCGACGCCAGTAGCTTCAGGTCCTTGTTGGTGATGTCCGGGTTCTGCTCCGACCCGGAGAGCGCGAACTCCTTCTCGATGATCTTCTGCGTGACGACGAACCACGAGTGGTCGTACGGCGCCAACTCGGGTGTGGTCCGCAGGTAGCGCAGCGTGCCCAACGTGTCGAAGCCCGGCAGGTATGGCGCAGGAAGCCGACGTCCCAACGCGTCGAACCACATCGGCGACGGCCCGGGCAGGATCCGGATCGCGTGCTGTGGCCACACCGGCGCCCAGTTCCTGATGCCTTCGACGTAATGCCACATGCGGTCCCTGTTGACCGTGCGTGCTCCCGCCTGTTCGGCGATCTCGATCATCCGGCCGTCGACGTATGCCGGGACACCGGTGATCATCTCGCGCGGCGCGGTGCCCAGCCGGGTCGGCCACCACTTGCGCACCAGGTCGTGGTTGCCGCCGATGCCTCCGCTGCTCACGATCACCGCCTGCGCGGTCAGCTCGAACTCCCCGACCTCTTCGCGGGAGGACTGCGCACCGCGAACAGCGTTGTCCCCGAACAGGATCCGGCCGCGGACCCCGGTCACGGCGGCGCCGTCCCGGATGAGTTCGTCGACCCGGTGCCGGTGCAGCAGGCGCACCTGCCCGGACTCGGAGGCCGCGACCGCAGCGTCCGCGAACGGCTTGACCACACCGGTCCCGGTCCCCCACGTGATGTGGAAGCGCGGCACCGAGTTGCCGTGTCCGTCCGCGCGTCCGTCGCCGCGCTCGGCCCAGCCGACGATCGCCAGCCAGCCCATGCCGCGTTCCTTGAGCCAGGAGCGCTTCTCGCCCGCCGCGAACTCGACGTAGGCGCGAGCCCACTTGCGCGCCCAGGTGTCCTCGTCGACCAGCCGGTCGAAGGCGGCGCTGCCCTGCCAGTCCTGCCAGGCGAGCTCGACCGAGTCCTTGATCCCCATCCGCCGCTGCTCGGGCGAGTCGACGAAGAACAGCCCGCCGAAGGACCACCACGCCTGGCCACCGAGGTTGGCGGCGCTCTCCTGGTCGACGATCACCACCCGCTTCCCGGCCGCGATCAGCTCGCCCGCGGCGACCAGCCCGGCGAGACCGGCTCCGACGATGATGACGTCAGCGTCCATGGGGGTGTGGCCACCTTTCGAAGTTGCGAGCCCCCTTAACCTACCTGCCGGTATCGATCACCGGGCGGCGTCGTGTTGTTGACTGGGCGCATGGCAGCCGACGACTTCGACACCACGGTCGAGCAGTTGTATGGCGCGCCGGCCGCGCAGTTCGTCGCCACCCGCGACGCAGCGGTCAAGCGGGCCCGCGCGGCGGGTGACCGCGAGCTGGCCGATCGGATCAAGCAGTTGCGGCGCCCCACCGCCGCAGCCGCGGTGCTCAACCGGTATCTGCGCGGCGGTGACACGGACGACCTGGACGCACTGATCGAGCTCGGCGAGAAGCTCCGGGCTGCGCAGCGCGAGCTGGACGTCCCGGCCATGCGAGAGCTCGGCGCGGAACGGACGCCGCTCATCGCGGCGGTCGTGGTCGCCGTCGAGGCGGTGGCGCCGGACGAGCTGACCGCGACGGTTCGTGAGCAGCTGAGCCAGACGCTGACCGCGGCGGTGGCGGACGCCGACGCCGCGCGTGCGGTGCGCAGTGGCCACCTGGTGGCTGCCCTGAGCTACAGCGGGTTCGGGGAGGTGGACCTGCGTGACGCCGTCGCGGTGCCGCTGGCCAGGCGCACCGAAGACGCCGGGGGCCACACCGACACCAGCCCGGAGGCACCGGCGCAGGAGGATCGCGCAAAAGCCGCGGCGGAGCAGCACCTGGCGGAGCGGCTCGCCATACTGACCAGGGCCCAGCAGGCGGAGGAGTCGGCGCAGCAGTCGGCGCAACTGGCCGACCGCGCACTCGCCGCGGCTCGTCGCACGGCGCAGAACTCCCGCGCCCGCGCCACGGAGGCGAGCGCCGCCCGTGCGGCGGCGGAGGCCGAGGTCGCCGAGGCGCGCGCCCGGGTCAGGCGTTCGTGATCAGCTTCTGGCAGTAGCTGCGCAGCGTCCCGGAGTCCTTGTTGTAGGCCGTCGTGGTCACGCTCTTGCCGTCGAACTGCGCCTTCGCCATCACGTCCAGGTCGGTCGCGACAGCCTTCACCCGGGTCTCGAAGCCCTTGTCCTGCGACGTGGCCGGCAGCTTGCGCAGGTTGTCCGCCGTGGTCTGGAAGTTCTTCGCCGCGGCGTCCAGTTTGCTCTTGGACTGGGAGGTGACCGCGGCGTTCCACTGGGTGATCGCGGAGTTGCTGTCCTTGTTGGCCGTCAGGCAGGCGCCGACCGGGTCGGCCTTCACCGACGGCTTGCTCGTGGCCGGCTTCGCGCTCTTGCTGCTCTTGCCGCTGGTGGACGCCGACGGGCTGGACGCCTTGGAGCTGGACGCCTTCGCGCTGGAGGACAGCGGGCTCTGCGCGGAGGAGGACGCCGACGGGTGCAGGACCGATCGGCTGACCGACGGGGTGCTGCTCGGGGTGGTGGAGGTGACCGTCAGCGTGCTCTTGGTCGTCAGACCGCTGCTGGACGAAGCGCCCGTCGAGCCGCTGCTGGAGCAGGCGCTCAGCGTGACGAGACCGCATGCGGCGACGGCGACCACGCCGGCTCCGGAGAGGACCTTCGGTTTGCTCATGCCGTAAACCATGCCGGTCGATTTCGGTTGCACCAAATCGCGTGACCCTCGTCACGCACTGCGCGCCAGGGTCAGTTTGCGCATCATCGCCGACTGGCCATCCATCCAGGTCAGCACCTCGTCGGCGACCCAGTCTGGGTAGTCGAGCATGGGTGTGTGCCCCTTGTCGGCGCCCTCGACATACGACCAGTGCGGGTGCGCGGCGGCCAGCGACCGGGCCGTGCCGACATGGATCAGCCGGTCGAGCGCACCGTGGATCAGCAGCACCGGCTGCAGGATCCGGTCCATCGTCGCCGCGTAGCGATCCCGCCGGAACAGCTGCCACAGCAGCGATCGGGTGGCGGCGAGGTGTTGCGCGTCGGCCTGCGCGATCCGGTCACGGCGCTGCAGCGTGTCCTCCAGGTGCTGCAGCCGCAGTTGCTCGCTGATCCGGTCGGCGTTGCTGGTCACCAGGCGCATGGTGAAGTCGACCTGCTGCTCCAAAGTCACGCGTTCGCTCTGCCGGGCCAGGAAACGCGGGCCGAGCACCGGCAGCGACTCGATGCCGAACCCGGCGAGAACGAGCGGGTGCGGTCTGCTCACCGGGGTCGGGGGTATGGCGGGGTCGATCAGCACGGCGCCGGCGACGGCCCTCTTGTCCAGGGCCGCGAGCTGCGCGGTGAGCAGGCCGCCCATCGAGTTACCGATCACGACGGCGGGTCGGCCGTCACATGCGCTGTGCACGAAACGCTGCAGCAGCTGCAGGTTGGCCGGCATACTCGCCTGTTCGGGCGGCACGTCGGTGAGCCCGTGGCCACCCAGGTCCAGCGCGACCACCCGGCCGCGTTCGGCGAGCAACGGCATGACATCGGCCCAGTTGGCCCAGGACCCGCCCAGGCCGTGCACGAGCACGAACCGCGGCCCGTCCTTGGGGCCGTCCTCGGTCACGTAGTGGACGCGGGTGCCGTCCAGGTCGACATAACGCTCGCGCAGCTTGGCAGTCGTCACGGTCGTCCAACCTATAGACCGCGGGGTGACCGTGTAACGCATGCGGTCAAGATCGCTCAGTCCTGCGCAGCCGGATCCGGCCGGTGACCCGCCCGGAGCACCAGCTCGAGCTCGAAGCGGCGGTCGGGGTCGTCCAGGTCGTCGGCGAAGACGTCCCGCAGCTGCCCGAGCCGGTAGCCGACGGTCTGCGGGTGCACGTGCAGCTCGCGCGCGATGCGGCCGCGTTCGCCGCGGTGTTTGAGCCAGACGAGGAGCGTCTCGGCGAGTCGCTCCCGCTGCTCCGGGCGCAGGTGCCGCATCGGCTCCAGGCTGCGCGCGGCGAGATCGCGCATCACCAGCGGATCGGACCGCAGCGCGATCATGGTGAGGTGGTCGTCCACCCAGCGGACGTCACCCTCCGGGTCGGAGAGGGACGGTGTGCCGGCGGCGAGCGCCGCGGTCCGGTAGGACTCCTCGGTGGTCTCCCAGCCACGAGCCGGGCCGACCCACGCGTGCCGGCCGCGCAGCATCTGCGCGATCTGCTCCCGCTGCGCATCGGTGGCCGGCGCCGCGAACACGACCACGACCTCACCGGTGCGGCTGCTGATCAGGGCGTCGTCGCCGAGTGCGGCGCGCAGGCCCTCGGCGTGCTCGGGCGAGAGCACGGCCGCGACCACCCGCGCCGGGATCGGCCAGCCGGCGCGCGCCGCGAGCCGCCGCGCCTCCACCTCGGACAGGTTGCCGGCGAGCATCCGGCGCAGCAGCGACTCCCGGCGCCGGTCCCGTTCCCCCACCTGGCGGGACTGTTCCTCGGTGAAACCCTCGATGCTCGCGGCGGAGATCTCGTCGATGTAGACGAAGATCGACTCGCCGAGCGGCAGCATCAGCCGCGGCTCCAGGCCGACGCGGTCGGCGATCGCCGACACCGCACGGAACGTCACCCGGGCACCGAGCCGGTATGCCGACAGCAGCGCCTCCAGGGAGCGGCCGGTCCGGGCCTCACCGACCCCGATCTGCCGGTAGATCGCGCGGGTCGCCGGCATCAGCGCCGGCTCGTCCCGGCCGGGCAGGTCGATGAAGAGCCGGCCGAGCGCGATCTCGACACCACGCCGTACCGAGGCGCCGAACTCGCCCTCCAGGGGACGGGAGTACTCGGGAACCTCCTGCGGGATCCGCAGCACGATCTCCTCCACCAGCTCCGACAGCGAGCCGGCCAGCAGCGTGCTGACGTCGCGCGGCAGCTCCGCCCACGGCATCTCGGAGCCGAGCGAACTGCGGCCCATCGGCTGGTGTGTGCTCGTCATACCGCCCCTTTTGTGCTGTCGCGATAAAACTAGATGCTCCATTGTAGGCCGGAGGCGGATGAATCAGCGCCGCGAGCCAATTACAGTAGTGGCATGGGTCTGAAGTCCGCCGCGCTCCGCGCAGCCTCGGTGTTCACGCACCCCGCGCACCCCCACGACTTCCTGGCCCTGATCAACCCGTTGTCCTCGGCACGGCAGCTGCGTGGTGTCGTCACCGCGGTCCGGCCGGAGACTCCGCAGTCCACGACGATCGCGTTCCGGCCCGGCGACGGCTGGTCGCCGCACGACGCCGGCCAATGGGCCCGGATCGGCGTGGAGATCGACGGTGTCCGCCAGTGGCGGTCCTACTCGTTGTCCGCACCGGCGGGCGGCGACCCCGAGATCACGGTGACCGCGTGCGGCAGGGTCTCGGCGCACCTGGCGCACGAGACCCGGGTCGGCGACATCTTCTTCCTCGCCCCGCCGCAGGGCGACTTCCTGCTGCCGACCGGGCCGCGCCCCCTGCTGATGCTCACCGGCGGCAGCGGCATCACACCGGTCATGTCGATGGTCCGCACCCTGCTGCCGAAGCGCGCGGACGCGGATGTCGTGCTCATCCACTCCGCACACGACCGTGAGTCGTCACTGTTCGGCGACGAGCTCGCCGAGCTGGCGGCGCGGCACGACGGTTTCCACGTCGTGCACCGTTACACCGCCGAGGACGGACGCATCGACTTCTCCACCGTTCGCGACATCGACGCGCTCTGCCCCGACTGGCGCAGCCGCAAGACCTACGTGTGCGGCCCGTCGGCGATGCTCGACGACGCCGAGAAACTCTGGGTGGACGCGAACCTTCCGGGCAGCCTGACCGTTGAGCGTTTCGAGACGGCGAAGCTGACCCAGGTCTCCGGCAACGGCGGCACGGTGATCTTCGAGAAGTCCGACCGCGAGGTCGAGGCCGACGCGAGCACACCGTTGCTCGAGGTCGGCGAAGAAGCCGGCGTGCTGATGCCGAGCGGATGCCGGATGGGTATCTGCCGCACCTGCCTGACCCCTCTGCTGTCCGGCCAGGTGCGCGACCTGCGCACCGGCGAGATCAACGACACCGAAGGCGACCTCATCCAGACCTGCATCTCGGCGGCCGCCGGGAACTGCCACCTCGATATCTGAGCAAGGACGGATACCCCGTGACTCTCACCACCGAAGCGACCGAGACCACCGTCGCGACCAAGAAGCGCACCGGCGTCCTCCCGACCACCGGCGCGCCGCTGGAGCGACCGTCCGCGGCTGCGCACCTGTCCGACGAGCAGGTGCAACAGCTCGGCGCCGAGCTGGACGCGATCCGGGACGAGATCATCGCCAAACGCGGTGCGTCCGACGCGGCATACATCCGCCGGACGATCAAGGTCGCCCGCGGCCTCGACGTCGGCGGTCGCATCGCGCTCGTCTTCAGCAAGACCAAGCTCGGCTGGGCGGCCGGCACCGGCGCCATCGCGCTGTCGAAGGTGCTGGAGAACATGGAGATCGGGCACAACGTGCTGCACGGCCAGTGGGACTGGATGCGCGACCCCGACATCCACTCCACGACCTGGGAGTGGGACTTCGTGGCGCCGGCCCGCGGCTGGCAGCACACGCACAACGACATCCACCACACCTGGACCAACGTGCTCGGCAAGGACCGCGACGTCGGCTACAACATCCTGCGCGTCAGCGAGGACCAGCCGTGGCAGCCGCGGGACGTCTGGAACCCGGTCGTCAACGCGTTCCTCGCGCCGTTCTTCGAGTGGGGCATCGCGTCCTACGACCTCGAGTGGGACATGGTGACGGCCGGCCTGAAGTCCAAGGAGGACTTCAAGTCCGACCTCACCGCGCTGAAGAAGAAGGCCATCCGTCAGGTCGCCAAGGACTACGTCGCCACCCCGGCGGCGGGCATCCTGGTCGGCAACTCGTTCAAGCGCGGGCTGGCCGGCACGGTCACCGCCAACATGATCCGCAACGTCTGGGCGCACGCGGTGATCTTCTGCGGTCACTTCCCCGACGGCGTCGACGTCTTCACCGAGGAGATGATCGACGGCGAGACCCGCGGTGACTGGTACATCCGGCAGATGCTCGGCTCGGCCAACCTGTCCGGTTCGAAGCTCTTCCACATCCTGACCGGCAACCTGTCGCACCAGATCGAGCACCACTGCTTCCCGGACCTGCCGTCCAACCGCTACATCGAGGTGGCTCCGAAGCTGCGTGCGGTATGCCGCAAGTACGACCTGCCCTACACCACGGGTCCGTTGCCGAAGCAGCTCTTCCAGACCTGGAAGAAGATCTGCCAGCTGGCGCTGCCGGACGAGAACAAGTGGGAGACCGTGAAGGCCGTCTACTCGCCGAACAAGGCGAAGCGGCGTCGCGCGAAGGCCGCGCTCAAGGCGGGCCAGCCCATCCCGACGGCATAGACGTCGCATAGCAGGGTCATAGCGCTCGACGGTTGAGTTGTCCCCATGGACACCACAACCGCCTTGCACCTACCCGAAGCCGACCGTTCCGGATTCCTGCGCCGAGCCGGCCGGTCCGTGCTCGGCAGCGCGGCCATCCTCATCGTCGGCGCCGGCGCCATACCAGCGGCCGACGCCGCGGGCGCCGGGGTCGCGACCGGGCTCAAGCACATCTCCGCGCAGCACTCGAGTCAGGACGCGAAGCTCAGCCCCAGTGCCCTGCCTGCCGAATCACGAGCCTCTGCAGCACGATTCGTGGTCGGCGAGGACGGCCGGCTGACCCGGGCGGACTGAGGCCAAGTGCGACGCCGCGGTGTGCATGAGTGCGCACGGCTCGTCGTTGCGCGTCGACGCCCGCGCCCGGCTAGGTTGATCTCATGCCACGTTCGATTCTGCTGGTGCGCCACGGCCAAGCGTCGTTCGGCAAGAGCGACTACGACCAGCTCAGCGACGTCGGGCGCACCCAGGCGCGTCTGCTCGGTCAGTTCCTGAGCACGCGCGACATCACACCCGACCGGATCGTCACCGGCAGCCTCAACCGGCAACGGCAGACCGCCGCCGGGATGTGCGTGGCGGCGGGCTGGATCACCCCGACCGACGTGAACGATTCGTGGAACGAGCTGGACCACGTCGAGATCATCAACACGTTCAAGCCGGCGTACAAGAACATGCTGGTGCTCAAGGCCGACATGGTCCGCACGCTGCGGCCGCGGGCGGCGTTCGAGGACATGTTCACCCAGGCGATCGCGCGCTGGGCGAGCGGCGAGCACGACGAGGACTACACCGAGAGCTTCTCCGCGTTCGACACGCGGGTCCGCAAGGCGATGTCGGCGCTGCTCGAGGACGAGGCGGATTGCACGATGGTCGTCTCCAGCGTCGGCCTCATCTCCTGGATCGTCGCGCGCATCCTCGTGCGCGAGCCGTGGGACCGCGACGTGCGTGATCCCGGCCGCCCGGGCACCAACGACCTTGCCATCGAGAGCATCTGGCGCGCGACCTCCATGGCCGGCTACAACAGCGGCGTCACCCGGCTCCAGCTGGACAAGGAGGGTCAGCCGCAACTGTTGACCTACAACGAGATCGGGCACCTGCCGGAGAACAAACTCGTCACCGTCCGGTGACCCTCCCCGCGCAGCCGAACCCCAGCTCGCGACGAACCGGAGCGCGACGAACCGGAGCGCGACGAACCGGAGCGCGGACGAACCCACCACGCCACCCGCCCGTCCACTTCCTGCCGAGAGGACACGATCTGGCCCAGAGGACACGAAAAGCGCTCGCTCTGGGGCGCTTTCGGGCCGCGGTTCGTGTCCTCTCGGTGCGTTTGTGGGCCTCTCGGCGAGGGGGGTGTCTGCGTCAGAGACTCGGGATCCTGCCCGCCGCGACCTCGTCGACATAGCCGTCGTAGACCGGCACATACCCTCGCTCGCTGTCGGTGAGCACGAAAACCTCGTCGTCACCGGGCTTTTCGAAACCTTGGTTGCGCAGCTCCACCTTGCGGCTCTTGAAGGTCGAGGTGTGCTCGAGGGAGTCGGTGATCCGGATGAACAAGGGCAGGGCGTATGACGGCAGGCTGCTCGCGAGCTCCTTGCCCCAACGGACACCGTCGACCGAACCGCCTTCTGCGAGAACGACGGCCGCCATACCGGCCTTTCCGTCGGTGCCGGGCACGCCGACGCCGTAGACGATGCTCTCCTCGACACCGGGTAGCCCGTCGAGCGCGCCCTCGACCTCGGTGGTCGCGACGTTCTCGCCCTTCCAGCGGAAGGTGTCGCCGAGCCGGTCGACGAACGCGACGTGCGTGAGACCCTGATTGCGCACCAGGTCACCGGTGTTGAACCACACGTCGCCGTCCTTGAATCCGTCGCGCAGCAGCTTCGCCTCGCTCGCACCCTCGTCGGTGTAACCGTCGAACGGTGCGCGCTCGGTGACCTTCGCGAGGAGCAACCCGACCTCGCCCTTCTTCACCTTGCGCAGCCGGCCCTTGTCGTCGCGTGTCGCCGCGCCGGTCTCGGTGTCGTAGGCGACGACGGAGTAGGGCAGCGGACAGGTGCCGGCGGTCTGGTCGACGTTGTAGGCGTTGATGAAGGCGATGTTGCACTCGCTGGCGCCGTAGAACTCCGCGATGCGGGCGATCCCGAAGCGCTGCTGGAACTGCGCCCAGATGTCGGGGCGGAGGCCGTTGCCGACGATGACCCGCACCTGGTGCTGCGTGTCGACCGGCTTCCCCGGCTGCGAGAGCAGGTAGCGGCACAACTCGCCGATGTAGACGAAAGCCGTTGCGTCATACCGGATGCAGTCGTCCCAGAACCGGCTCGCGGTGAACTTCGCCGGCAACGCCATACTCGCGCCACTGACCAGCACCGAGCTGAGCGCGACCGTCACAGCGTTGTTGTGGTAGAGCGGTAGCGGACAGTACATCGTGTCGGTGGATTTCAGCCGCACCCCGAGCGCACCGAGCCCGCTGTAGGACTTCAGCCACCGGAAGTGGCTCATCACCGACGCCTTCGGCATGCCCGTGGTGCCGGAAGTGAAGATGTAGAAGGCCTTTTCGTGGGCGACGGTCTCCGCGCACGCGCCCGGGTCGTCGTCCGGCGCATCGGCGGCAGCCTCCTGCAGTTCGCTGAACGTCATGACGTGTTGCGCCCGGGAGGCGTCGCCCGCGCTGGCGAAATCCTCGGTGCACGAGTCCTCGACGACCACGAGGCGCGCGGTCAGCACCCCGAGACTGTGCGCCAGCACGTCGGCGCGCTGGTTGTAGTTGAGCAGTCCGGCGATGGCGCCCAGCTTCACCACGGCGAGCTGGACCAGCAGGTTGTCGATGCCGTTGTGCGCCATCACGCCGACGACATCGCCGCGCTGGACCCCGAGTGATTCGAGTACGTGCGCATAACGGTTGACGGTTGCGTTGGCCTCGCCGTACGAGACGGTGCGGACCTCACCGTCCGCGCCCTCGCCCTTGAGGAACGGCCGCTCGGGGTGGCGCGCCGCGGCGTGCTGGAAGACCAGACCGAGGGAATTCTTCGCGGTCGGCTTGCGGAAGAGCAGGCCGGGCGCCTCGCGGGCGAGCAACGGCAGGTCCGGGAGTATGCCGAGCGCCCCTTTCCCGAGATCGAGCAGGCCGACGCGCTGACGGGTCTGTGGGCTCACTGGACTGACTCCTTGTTGCTGATGCGAGGCTCCCGGAAACTCCTACTTTACCCGCGAGTAACCCGTTGGCCAGGGGTTCGCGGTCGCCAATCGAATTGTGTATGCCGGCCGGGTCGTGGCACAGTATCCGCATCATGAAGCTCTGAGTCCGTCATCGCTCGCGTCCGCGGCCACGCCCGGCGAGCATTCCCACACCCGTGGAACGGATCCCTCATGTCATTGCTGATCACCGATCTGGTGTGTTCGTATGCCGACCGCCGTGTGCTCGACGGCGTCAGCCTCTCGGTCACCGACGGGGCGACCGTCGGCCTGGTGGGCGAGAACGGTTCCGGCAAGTCGACGCTGTTGCGTGTCGTGGCGGGGCTGCACGAGGCCGACGGAGGATCGGTGAGCGTGTCCCTTGATCTCGGGTTCTTCAGCCAGGACACCGGCCTCGATGCCTCCGCGACCCTCGGCCAGGTCCTGTATGACGCGCTCGCGCCGTTGCATGAGGCGACCCGCCGGTTGGAGGCACTGGCCGAGCGGATGTCCGACGACACAGCGGCGGCAGCCGAGTACGCGGCAGTGCTCGAGTGGGCCGTGCACCACGACGCGTGGGACGCCGACCGGCGCGCCGAGGTGGCGGCGCACCGGCTGGGTCTGGGCGAGATCGACCGGGGCCGCACCGTCTCCTCGATGTCCGGCGGTGAGCGGTCTCGGCTCGCACTGGCCGCACTGCTGACCCGGCGGCCAGAGGTATTGCTGCTGGACGAACCGACCAACCACCTGGACGACGACGCCCTTGACTTCCTGGAGACCGAACTCGCGGCAATGAACGGCGCCACCCTGGTCGCGTCGCACGACCGGGTCTTCCTGGACCGGACCTGCACCGCGATCGTGGATCTGGACCCGTCCCACTTCGGGACCGATGGCCGCGGCGGACGACTCTTCTCCGGCAACTTCACGGATTATCTTGCGGCCAAGCGCGATTCGCGAGTGCGCTGGCAGGAGGAGTTCGAGGCCCAGCAGGACGAGTTGAACGCCTTGCGGGTCGCTGCGCGCACGACGAACACCGATATCGCGCACAACCGTGGCCCGCGGGACAACGACAAGTTCATCTACGGCTTCAAAGGGCAGCGGGTGCAGGCCACGGTGAGCCGTCGACGGCGCAACGCGGAGCAGCGCATCGAGTTGCTGGAGCGTGAACGGATCCCGAAACCACCTGCGCCGATGCATTTCTCGGGCTCGTTCGACCGGGAACCCATCGCCAGCGTGATGCTGCGGTCGGTGCGGGTGCCCGGCCGGTTGCGGTGCGATCGGCTCGACGTGGCGCCCGGCGAGCAATTGCTGGTCACCGGCGCGAACGGCGCCGGGAAGTCGACGCTGCTCGACGTGATCGCGGGACGGCTGGCGGTGGCGGACGGTGATGTGCAGGTCCGGGCGCGCCAGATCGGGTTGCTCACCCAGGATGTCTCACTCACCGACCTGTCCACGAGCGCGGCGGCCCTCTTCGACGAGGTCGACTCGCGGATCTCCCTGTCGTCGCTGGGATTGCTGCACCCGCGGGACCATCGCCGGCGGATCGGCGCGCTGAGCCTCGGGCAGCAACGGCGGGTCGAGCTGGCCCTGCTGATCGCTCGCCAACCGGACCTGCTGCTGCTCGACGAGCCGACCAATCACTTGTCCCTGTCACTGGTGGACGAGTTGGAGGAGGCGCTCGACGCGAGCCCGGTGACCGTCATACTCGCCAGCCATGACCGGTGGATCCGGCGGCGGTGGGCCGGCGACGCCATTCACCTCGAGCCGGCCGGTCGGGCATGAACTCAGCCGACGCGCGCCGAGCGCAGCGTCCACTCGCCGACGACGATCGCGAGCAGCAGCACCACGGCGATCGCGCCACCGAGGACGCACACCCCGTCCCAGCCGTGCGCCGCGGCGACGCGGGTCGCCGCCCACGAACCGAGTGAGCCGCCGATGAAGTAGGTCGTCATGTAGGCGCTGTTGACCCGCGACCGCACCTCGCCGGGGATCGCGTAGATCTGGCTCTGGTTGCTGACCTGGACACCCTGCACCCCGAGGTCCAGCGCCACGATGCCGATGATGAGCGGCACCAGGTGATTTCGCCCCGCCGCCATCGCGCACCAGGACAGGAGGAGGAGTATGGCGAAGCCGACGGCGAGGTGCAGCGCGTGGCCCTTGTCGGAGTGGCGGCCCGCGAACTGCGCCGAGACGGCGCCCGCCGCACCGACCAGGCCGAAGAGTCCGATCACTGCCTCCGAATAGTGATAGGGAGCGCCGACCAGTAGGCCGGTCAGCGCCGTCCACAGGACGCTGAACTGCGCGAAGGTGAGCGCGCCGTACAGCATCCGCCGGCGCAGCACCGGCTCGGTGCGCACCAGCCGGGCCACCGATCGCAGCAGGCCACCGTATGACGCGGTGACCGTGGCCGGGCTCGGCGGCAACCCGCGCCGCAGGGCCACGGCGAGCATCAGGACGAGTGCCGCCGCGACGACATACACCGCGCGCCAGCCGCCGACCTCCGCGAGCGCCCCCGCGACGGTGCGGGCGAGCAGGATGCCGAGCAGCAGGCCGCTCATCACGGTGCCGACGACGGTGCCCCGCTCGGCGGGCGCGGCCAGATTCGCCGCGAGCGGCACGAGGATCTGCGCCAGCACGGACAACAGGCCGACCAGCAGCGACGCGACGAAAAGCCAACTGGCCGTGGGCGCCACCGCAACCAACAGGAGTGCGACGACCAGCCCGAACGACAGGTTGACGACGAGCCGGCGGCGCTCCAGCAAGTCCCCGAGCGGTATGACGAAGAACAGGCCCAGGGCGTAGCCGACCTGGGTGCAGGTCACCAGCAGGCCTGCGGCGGCATGCGGGATTCCCAGGCCCTGACTCATGGTGTGCAGCAACGGCTGGCAGTAGTAGAGACTCGCCACCGTCAGGCCGGTCGCCACCGCCATGAGCAGCACGGTCGAACGATGCAGCGGAGCGACGGGCGGTGCGGTGGGCTGCTGGGTCGACACGCGTCCATTGTCCGTGACGCACCCGATCGGTCCGCACAGTAGGTTTGCTGGATGGCAGCCAAGGGCAGCACGCCGGCCATCGAGGTCGAGGCCGGCGACCACACCGTCCGCATCTCGAATCCGGACCGGGTCTACTTCCCCGCGCGCGGCGAGACCAAATTGGATCTCGCGCGTTACTACCTCGCGGTCGGCGACGGCATCGTGCGGGCGCTGCGCGACCGGCCGTGCATGCTGCACCGCTACCCGACCGGGGTGACCGGTGAGAAGGTGCACCAGAAACGCGTTCCCCGCGGCGCACCGGACTGGTTGGAAACAGTGCGGATCCACTTCCCGCGGTGGAACCGCACCGCGGACGAGCTGTGCGTGACCGAGATCGGCGCGGTCATCTGGGCGGTGCAGATGTCGACCGTCGAGTTGCACCCGTGGAACTCCCGGCGCTTCGACGTCGAGCAACCCGACGAGTGGCGGATCGACCTCGACCCGATGCCGGACGCGGACTTCGCGCGGGTGCGGCGCACCGCGCACGTCGCACACGAAGTGCTCGACGAGCTCGGCATCACCGGCTACCCGAAGACGTCGGGCGGCTCCGGGCTGCACATCTACGTGCGGATCGAGCCGGAGTGGGGCTTCCAGGACGTGCGCCGTGCCGCGCTGGCGTTCGCCCGCGAGGTCGAGCGTCGTGCTCCGGACGACGTGACCACCACCTGGTGGCGCAAGGACCGGGATCCGCGCCAGGTGTTCGTGGACTACAACCAGAACACCCGCGACCACACGATCGCCGCGGCCTATTCGGTGCGGGGCAACCCGGACGCCACCGTCTCCACACCGTTCGCCTGGGACGAGTTGGACGACATCGACCCCCGCGACTGGACCATCGCCACCGTGCCGGCGCGGTATGCCGAGAAGGGCGACCTCACAGCGGGAATCGACGACGAAGCGTTCCGCCTCGATACCTTGCTGGAGTGGGCGGACCGGGACGAACGGGACGGCGCCGAGGAGCCACCGGAGCCGGAGGACTGATCGCCGAACTCCGACTCCAGGGGCCCCTCAGCTAGTCCACCGGTGCGAGTGATCTGGTCGCGACGCCCTGGATACCGAGTCGCCCCAGCGCGTTTCGCACCTGTGCGAGCCTCGGCTCGAGCTGGGCTCGGGTGCTGCGCAGGCGCCATACACCGTGCAGATCGTCGCGGGCCGTGCTCGCGATGTGCACGCGGCTGTCCGGATCGTCATACCAGTCGACCGGGACCTCGTGGATGCGCAGCCGGCACCACTCGGCCAGCACCAGCAGCTCGGTGTCGAAGAACCACGACTCGTCCTCCACCAGCGGGAGGAGCACCTGCGCGACGTCACGGCGGATCGCCTTGAAACCGCACTGCGCATCGGAGAACTTGACCCGGAGCCCCTGGTGCAGGATGAAGTTGTAGCTGCGCGAGATGAATTCGCGTTTCGGTCCACGTACCACGTGAGCACCGTGTGCGAGGCGGGAGCCGATCGCCACATCCGAATGACCGGACATGAGCGGCGCCACCAGCGGGAAGAGCGCGCCGAGGTCGGTCGACAGGTCCACGTCCATGTAGGCGAGCACCAGGGCGTCGGACGCGAGCCACGTCTGCTTCAGCGCGAGACCGCGGCCCTTCCTGCTGAGCACCTGCACGCGGACCTCCGCGAGCGACGATGCGAGCCGACGCGCCACTCGCAGGGTGCTGTCGGTCGACGCGTTGTCCGCGATGGTGATCCGGAACGGGTAGGGGAACTCCTTGTGCAGCATCCGCCAGACCGTCTCGACGCTGGCCGCGAGCACGTGCTCCTCGTTGTAGACCGGGATCACGACATCGAGCACCACGGGCTTCCGCTCCGCCCAGACCGGGCGATGATCCGGCGAAATGAGCTCTGTCTGCATTTGTTTCATCATCGTTCCCTGTCTCAGTCGCTCGACGACGAACTGGTCGGCTGGGTGAGGTCGTAGAAGGTCGATCCCCCGATCGTCACCTTCTTGTAGTTGGCCTCGACCCAGCTCGAGATCTCCTGCGAGGCGTTGGAGCCACCCATCTGCTGTCCGCCGACTCCGCCCGCGACGAAGTAGTGGATCTTGCCCGCCTGCACGTATGCCTTGAACTGTGCCAGCGTCGGCGAGTTGTCGCTGCCGTTGAAGCCGCCGATCGCCATCACCGGCTGCTGGGTGGCCAACTGGAGCCCGGCCGCGTTGTTGCTGCCGATGGCTGCCGCGACCCAGGTGTACTTGCTGGCGTTGGACTGGAGGGCCGCGACGACCGCCGTGCTCGGTGTCGACGCATCGAGCAGTCCGCCCATGCCGCCGCCGTTGGTCGTGCCATCCTGCGTGGTGCCACCGGTGGTGCCGCCGGGAGTCGTCCCGCCCTGGCCGGTGGTGCCGCCCTGGCCGGTCGTACCACCGGGTGCGGTGCCGCCACCCGGCATACCGCCGCCGCCGCCTCCGGGGCCGCCACCCATGCCGCCACTCGGGCCGGCGGTCGGGATGGACCCGGTGTGCGCGGAGTTCACCGTGCTCCAGGTGTATGCCGCCGGGCCGGCAAGTCCGGCCGCCACAGCGGCCGCGAGCACGAGCGGGATTGCCTTACGGTGCAACCAGTTCAGCGCGAGTAGGAGGAACGCTGCCGCCATACCGACTGCAAGGATCGAGACGCGCAGCCAGTCGCCGTACGCCGTGGTGCGGGTCAGCAGGATGAACGACCAGGTTGCCGCTGCGGCCGTGGCGGCCGCGAGGGTGATCGAGCCGAGGGGGCTGTGCCGGCGTTCCCAGGCCTCGTGGGCACCCATGCCGACCACCGCGGCGATCGCGGGCGCCAGGGCCACCGTGTAGTACTGGTGGAAGATGCCCGCCATGAAGGAGAAGGTCAGCCCGGTGACCAGCAGCCAGCCGCCCCAGACGAGGTATGCCGCCCGGCGGCTGTCCGTGCGCGGTGCGCGACCGCGCATGA
The DNA here is from genome assembly GCF_014190805.1 of Flexivirga oryzae. Classification (NCBI taxonomy): domain Bacteria; kingdom Bacillati; phylum Actinomycetota; class Actinomycetes; order Micrococcales; family Dermacoccaceae; genus Flexivirga; species Flexivirga oryzae. The sequence goes on from NZ_JACHVQ010000002.1 coordinate 729,202, forward strand.
CCACGCCCATCGCGAGCAGGATCAGCGCGGTGGGTAGCAGCCAGGAGACCTGACTGCCGACCTCGGAGCCGAACATCCGGGTGATGCCGGTGACGCCCCACATGCCGCCGCCGTTGCCACCACCACCGCCGACGGAACCGGTCTCGTTGCCGCTGAGCCGGCCGAAGCCGTTGTAGCCGAAGGTGAGGTTCCAGAACGAGTTGTCCTCGCTACCACCGATGTACGGCCGGCTGCCGGCCGGAACCAACTGCACGATGAGCACCCACCAGCCACCGGCGGCGACGAGACCACCGATGCCCGCGAGGAGGCCGAGGACGCGACGCTTCAGGTTCGTGCGCGCCGCGAGCAGATAGGCGATGCCGAAGAACGGGACGACCAGGAACACCTGCAGCGTCTTGGTGAGGAAGCCGAAGCCGAGGAAGATGCCGACGAACGCCATCCAGCGGATCGAGCCCTTCTCGATCGCCTTCATCGTCGCCCACGCGCCGAGCGTCATCAGCAGCACGAGCAGCGCATCGGGGTTGTTGAAGCGGAACATCAACGCTGCGACCGGGGTCAGTGCCAGGGTCGCGCCCGACAGCAGGCCCGCCACCGGACCGAAGTGGCGTCGAACCATGGTGTACACGAGGCCGACGGTCGCGACGCCCATCAACACTTCGGGCATCAGCAGCGCGAACGAGTTGAGCCCGAAGATCCGCACCGACAGGGCCATCACCCACAGCGCGGCCGGTGGTTTGTCGACGGTGATGGAGTTGGCTGCGTCGGAGGAGCCGTAGAAGAACGCCTCCCAGTTGACCGAGCCCGCCTGGGCGGCAGCCGAATAGAAGGAGTTGGCCCACCCGCTGGCGGTGAGGTTGTAGAAGTAGAGGACCGCTGTCGCCAGCAGGAGCCCGAACGCGGAGGGCCGCGCCCAGCTGGGGTCGTCCGGGTGGCCCCTCCAGAGCCGGGTCGTTCGGCCACTTCGGGTGGCGACCGCACTCACGTGGGTCGCAGCACCCTGCGGCTCCCGAGGGATCGCCTGGTCTGAGGTCCGCAGGTGTGCGGTCGCTGAATCCATGCCGCCGAGACTGTCGGCGCTCCTTGTGGGCATCCTGTGGCAGGCAGCAGGTCTGCCCATGAACGAACAGCGGCTTCGAAAAGTTGCCAGGACAGACAGCGAATGCTCAAAGGCGAGACACAGGACGGGCGGCGAGGTTCTGCTGTGACAACGATTCCCTGCCACGCGAAGGACCATTGTTCATGACGCAGCAACCACCTCAGCAGCCGGAGCAGAACGGCCGACCGCCCGAGACATGGTCGGGGGCCGCGTCGGGTGAGTCGCCGGTAGCGCCGCCCGGGTACGGGTATGGCGTGCCGGACGCTCCGCAGCCTCCGGCGACCTCGCCCGCGCTGCGCCAGCCCCGCTGGTCCGGGAAGAAGACCGCGGTGGTCGCGGCCCTGGCGATCGGCCTGTCGTCCGCGGGCGCGATCACGGCGTCCGCTGCGGTGCCGAGTGGTTCCACCGGTGGCGACGGCATGGGCGGTCGCGGTGGTTTCGGCAACTTCCGGCAGTTCGGCGACGGTGGCACGGGCGGAAACTCGAACGGCAGTGCCGGCAGCGACGGCAACGCACCCGGTGGCGGGGTCCCCGGTGGCACCATGCCATCCGGTGCACCGGGCGCAGGCGAGGGAGCACCGGGCGGCTCCAGCGGCTCCGGTAGCAATACCTGACCGATCGGCCGGTGGGACGTCATGTGCACCGGCGCCTGAGCAATACCGCGCGCGACCTCGATACGCCTCCTCCGCTTCGCTCCCCCGGCTACTCGGCCACCGCGGAGTGGACTACTGACTACTCGACCACCGCTGTGCCGATCGGCCACCGCGAAGTGGACTACTGACCACTCGACCACCGCTGTGCCACTCGGCCAGCGCGGAGTGGACTACGACTACTCGGCCGCTGTGCCGATCGGCCAGCGCGGAGTGGACTACTCGGTCACCAGTTGCGTGAGCGCGGCAAGCCGCTCGTGCGCGATGGTCGCCATACTCCGCTTCTCACCTTTGGTGATCCACTGCTGGAACGACAGGTGGAAGACCATGACACCCACCTCGGCGGCCAGGGTCGCGGCGGGCTCGCCGACGCCTCGCTCGCCGAACACCTCGCCGAGCCGCGTCTTCAGGGTCGCGAGTTTGGCCAACTCCCGCTCCTGCAGCGCAGGCTCGCGGGCGATGATCACGGCACGTGCGCGAGCGAACGCCCGGCGTTCGTCGGTGAAGAAGGCTCCCGCCGCGACGAGCGAGCGCCCGATCAGCTCGTACGGCGCGGTGCCGTCCGGCGCCGCATCGATCGGCTCGAGGAACAGCTGCAGAAAGTCGTCCTGCCCGGCGAACAGCACCTCGCGCTTGTCCGCGAAGTGCCGGAAGAAGGTGCGTTCGGTGAGTCCTGCGGCCTCGGCGATCTCGGCGACGGTCGTCCGCTCGAAGCCCTGATCCGCGAACAACCGCATCGCGACCTCTCCCAGTCGGTCGCGCGCTCCGGGTTCCCAGCGGGCCATGCCGAGAACTGTACTGATGACAGTCACTGACGTCGAGGTGTACCGTAGGTGATGTCAGTGAATGACATCAATTCGATGCACCACTCAGGAAGGACGCAGCATGCGCGTATTCGTCACCGGAGCCACCGGATGGATCGGCTCCGCGACCGTCGACGAGTTGCTCCGTGCGGGGCACCAGGTGACCGGTCTCGCCCGGTCGGACTCGTCGGCCGACCAGCTCGTCGCGAAGGGAGCCGCTGTCCTGCGCGGCGACCTGGATGACCTGGACGCCATTCGCAAGGGCGCCGACGCCGCCGAGGGCGTCATACATCTCGCCAACAAGCACGACTGGGCCAACCCGGCCGACTCCAATGCCGCAGAACGTGCTTCGGTCGAAGCGATCGGTGAAGTCCTCTCCGGGAGCGACCGCCCGTTCGTCTTCGCCTCGGGTGTCGCCGGCCTCGTCCAGGGCCGGCCGTCGACCGAGGATGATGCGAGTCCCTTCGTCGGCCCCGACGCACCGCGCGGTGGTGCCGAAGCTCGTGCGTTCGACTTCGTCGGCGACGGGGTGCGATCGATCGCCGCCCGCTTCGCACCCACGGTGCACGGCACCGGGGACCACGGTTTCATCGCACGGATCGTCGCCGCTGCGCAGCAGCACGGGGTGTCCGGGTATGTCGGTGACGGCTCCAACAGCTGGGCGGCTGTCCACCGGTTCGACGCCGCGCGCCTCGTGCGACTCGGATTGGAGTCCGCACCGGCAGGCACCCGGCTGCACGCGACCGGCGAGGCCGCCGTGCCGACCAAGGCGATTGCCGAGGCCATCGGTGCGGGCCTGAACCTGCCTGTCGTCTCGATCGATCCGAGCGACGCCGTCGATCACTTCGGCTTCGTCGGCCAGTTCTTCGGCATGGAGATGTCGGCGTCGTCGAACCGGACCAGGAAGCTGCTCGGCTGGCAGCCGACCGGACCGACGCTGCTCGAGGACCTCGCGGCCGGGGCGTATTTCGGGTCGTGAGTCCGCGGAGCACGTGGTCTCGATACGCCGGCTCGTACCTCGCCGGCTACTCGACCCGCGTGAGCATGCCGTACTCCGGCTACGCAACCCGCATTCGGGCTAGAGCTGGGCGACGGCCTCCGCGATCGGGGTGTCACCGTTGTTGAACTGCACGAACGCGCCGACGGAGTTCTGCGCGGGCAGCAACGCCGCGACCACGGCCGCGACATCGGCGCGCGACACCGACCCGGAGGTGAGCTCGGCCCCACCCTGACCGTTGACCTCGATCCGTCCGGTGGGCGGATCGAGGGTGAGCCCGCTCGGCGCAGCGATGGTCCAGGACAAACCCGTGCCACGCAGGTACTGGTCCGCCGCGGCCTTCGCCTCGGCATACGCGAAGAACGGATCACCTTCGGGCACACCGTGATCCGGCGATGCTCCGAAGTACGAGACCATGATGTAGCGCTCGATGCCGAGCTCCGCGGTCGCGTTCATGCTGCGGATGGCGGCATCCCGGTCGACCGCGTAGGTCCGCGCCGAGTTGCCGCCGCCCGCACCGGCGGACCACACGACGGCGTCGACTCCGTCGAGCAGTTCCGAGAGTGCCGGCACGTCGAGATGTTCGACGTCGGCGACGACCGGTATTGCCCCGGTGGCCGCGACCTCGGGCGCGTGGTCCTCGTTGCGGAACAGCGAACGCACCGAATGACCTTGGGACGTCAGCAGTTCCGCGAGGAGCAACGCAACCTTGCCGTGTCCGCCGATGATCGCGACCGAGCTCATGACTTCCTCACTTCTTTCTGGCGCCGAGCGACTGCAGCTTCTCGACGATCCTAGGCGTCGTCGGCCGACCCGTGCCCACCTGCTTCCCGGCGGCGAACATCGCCCGGTCGTAGAGCGGCCGCGCGAAGCGCTTGGCGGCATACGCGACATGCCCGTCGCGGTCGGTGAGGATGATGAACTTTCCGGCCTTCATCCCGGCAAACGCAACGGCCGCAACCTGATCCGCCGACCGGGGCGCCTTGTTGATCATGTCGGTGCCGCTCGCCTCCATGTCGACGTCCTTACCGCCGAACGACTGCGCGAGGTTGGTGCGGAAGAACGACGGGCAGATCACCGACACCGAGATGCCCGAGGGCGCGAGCTCCGTGCGCAGCGTCTCGCTGATCGCCACCACGCCCGCCTTCACGGCGTTGTACGACGCCATCGCCGGCGCGTGCACCAGCCCGGCGAGGGACGCGGTGTTGACGATCTGGCCACCGGAGTCCTGCTGCTTCATCATCGGCACGAAGGTGTGGCATCCCCGGGCGACGCCGATCAGGTTGATGTCGGTGATGCGGCGCCACTCGTCCATGTCGGCCACGTCGATGCGGCCACCCGCGGCGATGCCGGCGTTGTTGATCAGCAGGTCGAGACCGCCGTACGTGCTCTCGACCCAGTTGCGGGCCGCGTCCCAGTCCTCGTCCTTGCTCACGTCCAGCCTGAGGTAGTCGACCCCGGCCGGCAGCGAGCCCTCCGGCGCGGTCTCGTGCACGTCGCCGACGACCACGCGGGCGCCGTCAGCGACCAGCAGCTCGACCAGCGCCTGGCCGAGCCCGGAACACCCGCCGGTCACCAGGCAACGGGCTGCGGCATACGACCTGGACGGTTTCGAGGAGAGGAGACCCATGTCCTCACCCTAGACGCGGTTACCGCCCAGTAACCAGGGGGTTCACTGCAACAGGGCGCGGATGTCGTCCGGTGTGATCGCCCCACCGGAGCCGCCGTCCCCGTCGACGACCTTCTCGAAGAGCTCGCGTTTGCGGTCCTGCAGCGCAACGACCTTCTCCTCGATGGTGCCGGCACTCACCAGCCGGTAGACCATCACCGGTTTGTCCTGGCCGATGCGGTGCGCACGGTCGATCGCCTGAGCCTCGGTGGCGGGGTTCCACCACGGGTCGAGCACGAAGACGTAATCGGCCTCGGTGAGGGTGAGCCCCACCCCGCCGGCCTTCAACGAGATGAGGAACGCCGCGTCGTCACCGTTCTTGAACCCGTCGATGACCTGCTGCCTCCCGCGGGTCCGACCGTCCAGGTATGACGTGCTCAGCCCGGCGTCGGCCAACGCCTCGCGGGCGAGCTTCAGGAACGACGTGAACTGGCTGAACACCAGGGCCCGGTGACCCTCGGCCGCCAGCTCACCGATCTGCTGGACCAGCAGCGCGAGCTTGGCGGAGGTCTCGGCGGCGTTGCTCGGCACGTCGTCGACCAGCCGCGGGTCGAGCGCGAGCTGGCGCAGCCGGGTCAGCGCGGCCAGGATCGCGACGCGGTTGCCGTCCGGGTCCTCCAGCAGTCCGAGCACCCGCTGCCGCTCCCGCTGCAGGTGCCGGTCGTAGGTCTGCCGGTGCTTGGCGCCCAGCTCGACCGTCTGCACCTGGACCTGCTTGGGCGGCAGGTCGCTCGCCACCTGTTCCTTGGTGCGGCGCAGCATCAGCGGGCGGATGCGGCGGCGCAACTGCGCCAGCAGCTCCGCGCCGTCGCCGCGCTCGATCGGCTTGCGGTAGCGCTCCTTGAAGGAGTCGGGGCGCGGATAGAGGCCGGGTGCGGTGAGCGCCAGCATGGACCAGAGGTCCATCAGCGAATTCTCCAGCGGGGTGCCGGTGATAGCGAGGGTGAACGGCGCACCGATCCGCTTGGCCGCCTGGAACGTCTTGGACTGGTGATTCTTGATCCACTGGGCCTCGTCGAGGACCAGGCCGTTCCACCGGGTCGCGGCGAACTCGTCGGCGTCCAGCCGCAGCACGGCATACGACGTGACGACGACCTGCGCATCACCGATCGCCTCGGCGACCGTGCTCCCGCGCCGCTTGCTGGTCTCGGCGAGCGGCAGCACCCGCAGGTCGGGCGCGAACCGTGCCGCCTCGCTCACCCATGTGCCGACGACCGAGCTGGGTGCGACGACGAGCACCGGCACGTCCAGCTCGCCCTCCTCCCGGGCCCGCGCCAGCAGTGCCAGCGTCTGCAACGTCTTGCCGAGGCCCATGTCGTCGGCGAGAATCCCGCCGAGCGCGCAGTCCCACAGCGCGGCGAGCCAGGTGAACCCGTCGACCTGGTAGCCGCGCAGCGTCGCGTGCAACGACTCCGGCACGCTCGGCGCCGTGAACCGGTCGAGGCCGCGGACCCGCTCGACCTGCTGCACCCAGCGCTCGCTCTGCTGGTCGACGACCCCGAGACCCTCCAGCTCGTCCCACAGCCCGAGGTGGAAGCGGTTGATCGACAGCCCCTCGCGGTGCTTGTCGGAGATCTCGCGGGCCTCGGCTATCAGCCGCTCCAGCTGCCGCAACTCCGGCCGGTCCAGGCTGAAATAGGTCCCGGACATCAGCAGCATCGCCTCGTCCCCGCGGGCGAGCGCGGCGAAGAGGGCCGCGAACGGCACCTCCTCCCCGTCGATGGACACGGTCACGTGCAGATCGAGCCAGTCGTGGTCGTCGGAGTCGGTGGCGCCGATGGTGATCTGCGGTGCGGTCCGGCTCTCCTCGAAGCTCGGCAGCTCCGTCGCCGTGACGATCTCGAGGTCGTCGTCGTCCTCCAGCTCGGCGAGGCTCTCGACCAAGCGCACCGCGGGCCAGCCGCGCAACAGGCTCCGGCCGAGCGGCCACCAGCCCAGGCCGCCGACCAGCTCCATCAGCTCGTGCTCGCGCAGCGTGTCCTCGAGCCGGCCGACGAGGGCGTGCTCGGCGGCGCGGTCGCGCGTGCGGTCGTAGACGTCAAGCGCGACCGGCCGCGCGTGCTTGCCGGCATACAGCATCTCGGCGACCACCTCGACCGCCTGCGGCTCCGGTGAGCTGAGCGTGAGCCGCAACCGGATGGGCTCCGGCTCCGGCACGGGCACGCCGTTGCTCGCCACCAGGTGCAGCTGCCGCGTGAGGCGCGGGTAGTAGAGGTCGCGGAACTCCTCGGCATCCTCGGCCGGCACGTCCACGGGGCCGTCCAGCAGGAGGGCCCGAGCCGCGGTGCTCAACGCGCCGTCGAGAGCGGCGAGGGTGATGCTGCCGTCGGGCCGGATGTGCGCGATGCCGTGGCCCGGGTCACCGAGCACGACGAGCTCGCCGGTGACGTCGGCCAGGCCGAGCACACTCGCGGACCCGCGCAACGAGCCGTCGTCCTGCTCCTCGAAGTCGGCGACGACGTGCGTCGGATCGGGTGCGAGGCGCACGTCACCGTGCCCGTTGTATGACGGCAGCAGCTCCACCCCGGTGGCCAGGCACTCGCGCAGCGCCGACCACACACCGGCGTTCGCCCCGTCGAGCTGCACCACGGGGTCGCTGAGCGCCCAGGCGTGACGCCTGCTCGACGTGAGGTCACGCAACGCGGTGACCGCGTCGGCCTGCGCGACGTTGAACCGCCGGCGGACCCGGTTGAGGCCGATCTCGTCCCAGGACGACTGTTTGGACCAGCGCTCCGCCTTGGTGCGGTGCGACGGGGTGAGGCCGATGCGGGTCACCCGGTGCCGGCCGCTCAGCTCATGGCTCACCGAGACCCGCAGGCCCAGCCGAACCCCGTCATCGGTGTCGTCGACCGGCGGCTCGGTCAGTTGCTCCTGCACGAACCGGCGCCAGGCGGGCACCTCCGGGGTGCCGCCGCCCAGGTGGTCGCGGGCCGTGAGCAGCGTCGCCGCCACGTGCTTGCACTCGGTGGCCATCGGGCAGGAGCACCGGGAGTGCCACTGCGGCACCCCGTCGAAATCCTCCATCCGGGTGATCATCACGGTGTAGGGCCGGGCCCGGTTGCCTTCGACCGTGGCCAGCAGCAGCCTGCCCTGGTCGCCGACGTTGATCGTCTGCACGCGCTCGGAGTCGACATACAACTCCGCCCGGGCGAGCGTGAGCTCCCCCATCCGCTCGGCGAGCTGCTCCGGTGTCACGCGGCGCACCCACTCGGCACCGCGCAGCTGCAGCTCCGACGGGTTGATCACGCTCCGACGTTAGCCGCCGGGGCCGACAGCCGCGACCACCACCACCACGCTTCTGTGCACGACGGGTTTCCGGGGCAGGGGATGTGGACGCCCGGCCGGCCCGCCGACGGCGGCGCCGGGTTGCGTACTGGTAAGGATTGTGGACACAACTTGGACGATTCCCGCCGTCCGTCAGATACTCGGCTCTATGCGAAGGACACAGAGCGCCGTCGGCATGGGCCTGGCGATCGCCGTCCTTCTCGGGATTCTGGGCCTCTGGCTGTGGGGAAAGCCGCGCACCTCGGTGCCGCTGCCGTCGAGCGAGGCGTCGCCCGCCCAGGTGGTCAAGACGTTCGCGCAGGCCCTGAACGACCGGGATTTCGCTGCGGCGAAGAGCATGGTCATCGGCAACCAGGTGGGTGTCGACGCCGAATGGTGGGACCTGCACGGCCCGCGCATCGAGGAGCTGCAGATCCTGGGGACCAAGCGGGTGACGACCGGTGCCACCTGCGGCAGCAAGGTCACCAAGGCCTGGAAGCAGTGCGTCGAGGTGGACACGCTGTCCACCTTCCGGCACGTCAAGAGTCTCAACACCAGCGAGGACCCGCACCGCGAGGCCTGGTCCTACTACCTGGTCCGCAACAGCGACACGCAGAGCTGGCGGATCCGGGACTGGGGCAAGGGGTAGGGCTCCTCGTCGGGCTTCGAGTATGCCCAGCGCGTGGCATACGCCGCGATCGGCATACTGCAGCGCCTGATCAGTCCGCCGGGACGTTGGCCTCCAGCTCCCGCAGCCACGCCGCAGCATTGCCGTCGCTCGGGGCGCGCCAGTCGCCGCGCGGTGAGAGCGCACCCCCGGCGACGACCTTGGGGCCGTTCGGCAGCGCCGACCGCTTGAACTGGCTGAACCCGAAGAACCGCTTGATGAACAGCTCCAGCCAGGACCGGATCTCCGCGAGGGTGTATGCCGTCCGGCGGTCGTCCGGAAAACCTTCCGGCCACTCCCCTGCCGCGGCGTCGTGCCACGCGTGCCACGACATGAACGCGATGCGGCTGGGCCGGAAACCGAAGCGCAGCACGTGGAAGAGATTGAAGTCCTGCAGCGCGTAGGGACCGATGGCGTCCTCGGTCGACTGCGGCTTCTCGTCCGCGCCCGCCGGCACCAGCTCCGGGCTGATCTCGGCATCCAGGATCGTCTGCAGCGTCCGGGCCGCAGCCTCGTCGAAGTGCCCGGCACCGATGACCCACCGGATCAGGTGCTGGATCATCGTTTTCGGGATGCCGGCGTTGACGTTGTAGTGCGACATCTGGTCGCCCACGCCGTACGTGCACCAGCCGAGCGCGAGCTCCGACAGGTCGCCGGTGCCGAGCACGATGCCGTTCTCGTTGTTGGCGATCCGGAAGAGGTAGTCGTAGCGCAGCCCGGCCTGGACGTTCTCGAAGGTCACGTCGTAGACAGGTTCGCCGTCGCCGGCGGGATGCCCGAGGTCGCGCAGCATCTGGGTCGCCGCGGGGCGGATGTCCAACTCCTGGAAGGAGACCCCCATCGCGCCCGCCAGGTCGGTGGCCGCCGTCCTGCTCGCGCTGCCGGTCGCGAAACCCGGCATGGTGTAGGCGAGTATGTCGGTGCGCGGCCGACCCAGTTCGTCCATCGCCCGCGCCGCGACGAGCAGCGCGTGCGTCGAGTCGAGACCCCCGGAGACCCCGATGACGATCTTCGGCCCGCCGATGGCCCGCAACCGCTGCTTCAGGGCCGTGACCTGGATCGTGTAGGCCTCGTAGCAGTCCTGCGCCAGGTGTGCCGGGTCGTCCGGGACGAAGGGGAAGCGCTGCAGCTTCCGCAACAGGCCGATGTCCTCACGCGGCGGGTTCAGCCGGAAGCCGACCGTCCGGAAATCGCTGGCAGCTTTGAAGGTCCGCGCATTGTCCGCGATCGACCCGTCGCGCAGCCGCTCCTGCCGGAGACGGTCCAGGTCGATGTCGGCGGTGGTGCGTGTCGCCTCCTGCGGGAAGCGCTCGCCCTGGTCGAGCAGGGTGCCGCACTCGTGGATCATCGTCATACCGTCCCAGGACAGGTCGGTGGTGGATTCGCCGGACCCGGAGGCGGCATACACGTACGCCGCGAGGCACCGGGCGCTCTGCGCGGCGGCCAGCGCGCGGCGGTCGGCGGCGCGCCCGACGGTGATCGGGCTGCCGGAGATGTTGACCAGCAGGTTCGCGCCCGCCAGGGCGGCGACCGAGGACGGCGGGATCGGCACCCACATGTCCTCGCACACCTCGACGTGCAGGCGCAGCGACGGCAGGTCCTCGGCGGCAAAGATCAGGTCCGGCCCGAACGGCACGGTCGCGTCGCCGATGGTGATCGACTCCCCGCGCTGGTCGTCGCCCGGCGCGAAGTAGCGCTTGTCGTAGAACTCCCGGTAGTTGGGCAGGTAGCTCTTCGGCGCGACCCCGAGCACGCGGCCGCGGTGGATCACCACCGCGCAGTTGTAGAGGCGCAGCCCCTTGCGCAGCGGCGCACCGACGACGACGACGGGCAGCAGGTCGGTCGTGGCCGCCGCGATCTCGCCGATGGCGGCCTGCACCTCGTCGAGCACCGCGTCCTGCAGCACCAGGTCGTCGATCGCGTAGCCGGTCAGGCTCATCTCGGGGAACACCGCCACGCAGGCCGAGTCCGCGTCGCACGCCCGCACCTGCTCCAGGATCGTCGCGGCGTTGGCAGCCGGGTCGGCGATCGCGGTCGGGACGGTGCACGCAGCAACACGCGCGAAGCCCTGGTCGTATGCCGAGAAGAAGTTCATGGCTGCAGTCTGTCAGGCCGGGCGTGATGGGACCTCGACAAGCTCGGCCGCCTCCGAGCGCCCCAGCCGAGCGCCGCCCTGAGTAGCCCGCGAGGTACGAGCGGGCATATCGAAGGGTAAGTGGAGGAGCGAAGCGGGGGAACGCATCGAGGTCCCGACCCATCGGTGGCCGAGTAAGTGGAGGAGCGAAGCGGGGGAACGCATCGAGGTCCGCTCCCCCACCGCTTCCCGCCACTGCCATGCTGAGCACCATGCGGATCCCCGGTTGGCTGCGCGTCGCCTTCGCGATGTTCGTCGTCGGGTGGGGCGCCAACCAGTTCACCCCGCTACTGCTGGTCTACCGCTCAACCGACCACTACTCGCAGACGCTGGTCACCTCGATGTTCGCGGCGTACGTGCTCGGGCTGGTGCCGGCGCTGCTGCTGTCCGCCGAACTCGCCGGACGCCACGGGCACCGTTCGGTCCTGCGGCCGATCATGGTCCTCACCGCGATCTCCTCACTGCTGCTGGCGGTCGGCGCACATTCGGCGGCACCGCTCTTCGTCGGCCGGGTCCTGTACGGCGTGTGCACCGGCGCCGCCATGGCACCCGGCACCACCTGGGTGAAGGAACTGTCCACCGACGCACCCGTCGGCACCGGTGCCCGCCGCGCCACGATCGCGCTGTCCGCGGGGTTCGGCGGCGGCGCGTTCCTCGTCGGATTCATGGCGCAGTGGCTCCCAGAACCCAAAGTGCTGCCGTATGTCGTGCACATCGCGCTCACCGTCATCGCCGGGATACTGGTCTGGAACGCGCCGACCATCGACGCCGGTGTCCACCCAAGCGGTGGCCGAGTAGCGGAGGAGCGAAGCGGGGGAGCGTATCGAGGTCCCGCGCGCCCTCACCACGCCCTCAGCCGGCACTTCTGGACGCGCATCGCACCGATGGCGGCCTGGGTCTTCGCTTGTCCGAGTATCAGCATGGTCATCCTGCCGCCGCTCATCAAGGCCCAGATCAGTGGATTCGCAGTGGCATTCACCGGCATCGTCTGCGGTCTCACCCTCGGCACCGGCGTGCTCGTGCAGCAGCCGGCGCGACGGCTGGAGGCACGCCGACCAGGTGGCGTCACGGTGCTGGGCATGCTGGGAACCCTCGCCGGTGTGCTGCTCACCGTGCTGACCGCGGGCGAGCACTCGGTGCTCCTCGTCGTCGTTGCCGCGGTCGTGCTCGGCGCCGGCTACGGTATGACGCTCGTCGGTGGCCTCACCGCGGTCGAACGCTCCACACCGGCAAGCGAACTCGCGATGACCAATGCCGTGTTCTACTCGCTCACGTATGCCGGATTCACCGTGCCGACCATCGTGTCAGTGCTGGTCGAGCACTGGCCCGAGCGGTCCGTGCTGGTCGGACTCGCCGCACCGGCCGCACTCAGCCTCGTGGCAGCGTTGCGCGCACAGCGCGCCGCCGCACCCGCGAGCTAAGGTCGACACATGCACGAGGAGACGCTGGCCGACCCGGAAGGCGTGCTCGTCATACCCGAGAACCATTGCGGGACAGGTATCCTCACCATCGGCGGGTCCAGCGGGCGGGTCGATGCCGACCGCGCACGATTGCTCGCGGCACACGGCGCCCTTGCATTGTCGATCCGCTGGTTCGGCGGGCCCGGACAGCCCGACACACCGCGGCTGGTGCCGCTCGAGACCTTCACACACGCACTCGACCGACTCGCCGTCGACTGTGACCGGCTGATCATCTCGGGGCTGTCGTTCGGGGCGGAAGCTGCGTTGCTCGTCGCTGCCCACGACGAGCGGGTCGACGGTTGCATCGGATTCGCACCCAGCCCGTACGCCTGGAGCTACATCGACCCGGACGACAGCCAGGTCTCACACTGGACGCTGCACGGCGCAGCGGTACCCGCCGTCCCGTTCGACCTGAGCTGGGAGCCGGACACCGATCCACCGGCCTTCGTCGGTAGCTACCGGCAGAGCGTGGCCACCGCCCGCGCGGAAACGCTTGCGAACGCTGCCATCCCGGTCGAACGGATCGGTGAGCTGCTCCTCGTCGCAGGCGGCGACGACCAGGTGTGGCCGTCCGTCGACTTCGCGGAGCAGATAGTCGCCACCCGCCAACGCCACGGCCTGGCAACGGATCTCGTCACGCTGCCCGCGGCAGGGCACCGCACGATGCTACCCGGCGAGACTCCGGTGGTCGCCGGGCAGGCGATGGCCCGAGGCGGCACCGACGAGAGCAACCGAGAGCACGGCCGGCTCGCCTGGCCGCACGTCAGACACATGCTGCGACTTCGGGAGTAGCGATCAGCTCGCCACCGCGACTGTCCGCACGCTCACTGTGGAACGGTCAGGCACCGCGGCGGCCTGCAGCATCAGTCGACTGACGTGGTAGCGCGCAGTCGTTGACTGACGAACATGGACAAGTCCCGAGCGGATGAGTCGCAGTAAGACGATCACGGCTTGCTCACGCAGCATGCCGCACATGACTATGGAGTCGACGACCTGCTCGAAGGTCATCCAAGGAAGCGCATGACGGGCGACGGTCCGCGCAGTCGCCAGGTCTTCCTCTGAAACGGCCGCGGCCTGCTCACACAGCCGATCCAAGGTCGTTCTCTGCGAACCCGGGAGGTAGGCATACAACAATTGGACCAGGTTTGGGGTGGTGAGCATCTCAGCGATTGGTAGCGTCAGGCTGATCTCGGCGAGGCGCAGGACGAACCACGGCCGGTCGTCGACCAGGTCGCAGAGTTTGCGGATATCGCTCGAGTCGGGCAGTGACCCCCCGACCTGCCGTGCCTGACGACGGTACAGCTCGACCGACGGCACCACGGCATCACGGCCATCGCCACAGAGCGTGCCGACCTCGATGGTCGGCCCCCAGGTGCGTTCTGCGTCACATGAGGTCGCGACAACGTAGATCGGCAGTTTGGGTGGTACTCCGTCGAGCATCGTCGTGACATGTTGTCCTGGCCGGATCCTCTCCGGAGCATCGGGTATCACCACGACGATTCCTTCGCACGAACCGCAAAAGTAATTGTTATGAACCATCGGGGTGACCGCGCCGCTCGAGCCCGAGTGCGATCGCGGCTCGATCACTGCGAGATTGCCGAATTGCTCAGCTAGCCGCTGCGCCACGGCCGAAGCGAGCGCCCGCTTGCCAACAACGGCGGGGCCGAGCAACGTGATGACTTTCTCGTCGTGGAGTTTCGCCACCGCACGCTCGATCAGCTGATCGCGGCCGAGGAGACGAGGCCTCTCGTCCGCCGATTGCGCCGGCGCCTCCAGCAGTTCGGAACGTTCAAGCCCGAGGTGGGTCGCGAGCAACGTGAGAGTGGAGCTGCGGGGCGCTTCGATAAGGTCCCGCTCCAGATTGCGAATCGTTCGCACGCTGAGTCCTGTGGCTTCGGCAAGTTGCTCCTGGGTCCAACCCTGGCGATGCCGAGCTGCCTCGACGAGCGTCGCGATCCTTGTCGTATTGCGTAGCTGGCTACTGGACACTTTCGTCACTCTCCCCATGCGTCGTCGTCGGGCCACCCCACGAGCGAGTCTCCGGTCGCGTTCGCAGGACGAACCACATCACCGTCGTCGGGCCAGCCAACTGGCGCGGCCGAAACAACTGACGGGTGGCTGAGTGCCATTGATGTGTTGTCGTGCGCAGCACCAACCACGCCATGGAACGCTGCACCCGCCAGCGTGATCGACAAAGCACCTTTGGCAATGACGCGAAGCGTACGGATCATCATGTGGCCCTCCTGAGGTTCGTGTGAACTCGATGCAGATCATTTGAGCGGACCCGGGAACGGCATGGAAGATCCTCGGCTGGCATGCGTCGGCCATGACAGAAACCGGCAAAGCCGCTCAATGCACAGCTCGGGTCAACCACATCCGTGTACGCCGTGGCGCGGCTACCGACAGCACCCAATCAGCGGTCAGCAGCGTTCCGTGGAACAGGCTGGGCTCAGCGGTGGGCCGCAAGGCCGACGATCCGCACACCCGGTTGGGCGTCCCGAAGTTTCGTGCAGCCAGCGCTCCCCCCTGCAGGCCGATACCACGGAGTTTCCCAATCGATTCCTTCATCGTCCACAACTGGAGGAATGCCACGTTCTGGTCTGGCTGTGAGCGCAGCCATGCGGTGTCGTCGAGATGAAAGAACCGTTGGGCGAGGCGTGCCGGATCGATGACCCGGCGGTCGCGGGGCTCGACGTCGATCCCGATCGGATCGTCGAGGTCCGCTGCAACAGCGACCCAGCCGGCCGAATGCGCGATGCTGACATGGATCGGCGGACCGTGGGGGATCTCGGCGGTCGCAGGGCGCCGGAGTGTGTGTCTGACGCGGACCTCATCCGGATTGCGTGCCGTGCATTCGGCAACGACCCGACGCAGCAGGTCGTCGGCTGTTGGTCGCTCTTCTCGCCCCTCGCAGCGAGCGATCGCGCAGCGCATGTTCGATCCGAACCGTGCCCTGTCAGGCGGCTGCGCCGGCGATCGCGTCGGTCGGCAGGCATCGGTCGAGCACGTCAAGCAACGCGGGTGCGTCTTGATGGAACAGATGGGAACCGATGACCGTGCTGGATCGGAACGTCTCCGTGCTGTAGCTCTCCCACTGGGTGATCAGCGACGGCGTACACCACGGGTCGTCACTGCCCGCTATAGCAGCCACGGGCGTGTCTAGCGGGTTGCGGTCGACGAACTCTCGCCAGCTCCGCACGAAGCGGAGACCCGCACGCAACCTCGGCAGCAGCACCCGCCGGAGGGTGCTGCTCCGCAGCGTCAGCGGTGCGCCGTTGGCCTTCTCCAGAAACGCGAACAACCGCTCCTCCGATGCAGCATCGTCGATGCGAGGAGCAGTGATGTGTGGCGGCAGGCACGCTCCGAGAGCAAGGAAGCAGGGCCCGCGCCCCTGGTATTCGAGGCGTCGAGTGAGCGCGTGCGCAACTGCCGCGCCCATGCTGTGCCCGTACAGTGCATACGGCTGACTCGTGTGTGAGCTTCGCAGAATCTGACGCTCGAGTGCTCCGACGACGCGGTCGACGTAGACCCTGTCCTCAGGCTCGGCCATGTGCTGCTGCAGTGGGATCGGCACCGGAATGACGGCGAACCGGGACTCTGTCATCGACAAACGCCGATAGGTGAGTGCGCTGCCGCCAGCGTGGTGGAAGCACAGCAATGGCAGTGTCATGACGCCAACGGGTCAGAAGAGACTTCGGCGGCTGCACCCTCCGCGACTGCCACGGCGACTGCAACGACGACCGACGGCTGATGGGAGATGGAGAGCTGGATCTCGGTGATACCGAGTTCATCCTGTCGACGGCGAGCTCCGCCGTGAAGGACGATGGCTGGTTCTCCGAACCAGCCGGTTGCAATCTCGATGTCCCGCCAGGTGAGCCCCTGGCCGTACCCCCGGCCGAGCAGTTTGCCCACGGCCTCCTTTCCGCACAATCGCCCACTGCACCACTCGACGGCGCGGTCGGACGCCATCGACCTCACCCGCTCCGCTTCGGCCCGGTGCAGGATCCACTTGTGGCTCTTCGGAGTCCGGAAGATCCGATCGGACCGGCTCCTTTCGAGGACATCGATCCCTACCCGCATCATGACGCCACCTCGACTTTGGTCCGCAACCGGTCCTTGAGCTGACTCCAGCGTTGCTCGGCACACTCGAATGCATCCAAGAACTGCTTCCGGTCCTCGGTCCAGTAGAACGCGTCGCGGTCCTGACCGGCAGTGTTGTCGTCGTTCCTGCTCACGAGAGTTGCATAGCGGTTCAGCTGGCTTCGGCGCACGAACATGCTGTTGTGGCCGAGCACCTGATGGGTCACGGCGGCCATTCCGAGTTCGTTCCAGACGTACCAGGAGGCGGCCGTGTGCACGAGCAGCCCGTACGCACCGCGGTATTCAGGGAGAATCGCGAACGACAGCTCGCAGTGGGCTGCAACGACGTCCAATGAGGTGATCCAACAGAACCCGACCACTACGCCATCACCTTTCGTCACGGTGTATACGCGCTTGGTCCACTGACCGTCGGTGATGGTGTGCTCTTCCCGCGCTCGAATCGCGTCGGCGGATGACCGGGAGCCCCATCCGTTCAGGTTCGCTTCGAACGCTGCGTCTCGCAGTAGTCGGGCGCGGATGGGGATGTCCGTGGAACGATAGTGACGCACTACGAGTTTAATGGAGCGGGGGTTCACGATGCCTCCTCTGGAATGCGGACGTAGACCGTGACATCGTGCTGCACACCATCCCGCAGGTGATGCGCGCGCATTGTTCCACAGCGCTGGAATCCACTGCGAACAAACGCATCCGGTGATTCATCCGCATCGAGAAACGTGATGAAGTTGCGGTAGCCATACCGCTGTTCGGCAAGCTCCAGGAACGCCGGCAGATGTGCTCCTGCCGCCTCGCTCATCGACACCTGGGCGTAGTCCGACAACTGCTGAGCCGGTGCGACGCCCAGCAGTTGTCCTGCGCACGAGTACACGGAGGCACGTGCCTGAGTCAGTCGCCGACTCATCCATGACGCGTTCTGGACGATCGGGTCCAGTCCAAGGAACCCGCGATACGCAGCCGGATCGTCCTGGAGAAGCTCGCAGGCCTCGTCGACATCCGAGCGGCGCAGTTCATCGTTCGTCATGGTCGCCTCCGCGCGCCCAGATCTCTCGGTCGTGGAATCCGCCGCCCATCCAGTGGCCGTGCGGGACGCGTGCCTCGCAGACGAAGCCGTTGTCGGCGAGGCCGGAGTACCCGTGCGGCCCGTCGGGTGTCACCCAACCCCAGATCTTGGTGAGATTCAGGTCGCGGAAGGTATACCGGACGATCTCGTCCACGGCCTGCTGAGGATCACTGGCCGGACCGAGAGCAATCTCGATCCTGCCCGTGCGCGCAGCCCAATCGATGTCGTGGACCGCTGCCACGGTGTCCGGCCCGAGAACCACTGGTCGACAGGTTTCGGGTTCGCAACCGCATGCGGTCAGATCGGTCAGATCGGTCAGGGCCGGCCAGGGCAACGGGCGCGAGATAAGTTCCCCGGGGATCCAAGGGCCCCTGAACCGCGTCCGGTTCCCGTGACGAAGTGCGGTGATCATGGCGTCTCCTCTGGGGTGGAGTACTGGACGATGTCACGGCGTTGCCCATTCACGAAGCGTGCTGCGCGCATGAATCCCTCGTTGACGAGCCCAAGAATTGCGCACCCCCCGGCGGCCGCCGGACTGGCGTCGTCGACCAGAACGCTCACCTTGCGTACTGGGCACGTGAACCGTAGGGAGTTCGCTACGAGGTTGAAGGCCGCCGCCCATTGTTCAGGCGTGCAGGTTTCCGACACGTCGAGGTGGACTCGGTGGTGCTGCGCCGCGCGGGAGCCGATCGGCTCGGTTCCTGCGACCGCGACCGCGGATCCACAGCGCAGGACGGATCGCCCCTGCAACAGGTCCCACAACTCCGGCTCACGCATCGTGCGGGGCGACCGTCCGTCGAGTGTCGGCAGGTGTTGGTCGACGAGATCGAGGACACGCGGATCCGCGGGCTCGAGGTGCTCAACGGTCCACGCGGTGCCGGCGGTGACGTCACTCATCGCGGGTCTCTGCTCTCGATGATGTGTCGCACGTATCGGGGTGCGACCAACCCCGCGAGACCTCCCGCAATCGTCATCATCGCGTACAGCCCCACGACGCTGCCGGTGAAGTGTGTCAGGAGCCAGCCGATGACGATGACCTCGACGAAGTACAGAAGGTTCAGCACGACCGCGATGTGCCCAAATCCGGTTTCCTCGAGGATCGTCATGGTGCCGAGCGCCAGACCAGTGAGGCCCAGCGAGGGACCAACGATGTGAAGGAAGAGATACATCTGGTCCGCGGATCGATGATCGCCGATCATCACCTCGGCCAGGCTGTGCGCCCCGACGATGAGCAGAACTGTCAAGAAGGCGTAGTAGGCGACCAGCAATTGAACTCCCCGCCGGTACAACTGCTGTGCCTCCTGTCCTCGCAGATCGCCGGTCTGGTTCATCAGGATCGCCAAACCGGATGCAAAGCCCGCGGCGGGCACGATGACGAGGGTTTGAATCGTCATACCGGCGGAGAATCCTTCGACAGTTGCCCGACCGTGCCCTGAGACGATGTGCAGCAGGAGCGAGTTCTCGATGAAGAGCAGGATGAACGATGCTGCGACCGGCAGCCCGATCCGGACGATGTAGCCCGTTACGGCGCTGTCCCATCGAGCGACGGTCCCTAGCGTGCACAGTTCGCGGTGCACGAGCAGGCCAGCGCCGATCGTGATCTCGATGGCACCACCGAGCACATAACCGCAGGGGACGGCGAAAAGGCCGGCACCGGCGCCGAGTCCCACGAGGGCAACGAACGCCACGTTCACGCACGCGCCCGATACGGACATCAGGGTCCCGGCGGTGGTGGCACCGCTTCCGCGCACCATCGCTGCACACAACTCCCCGATCGCATTGATCGTGACCGCCACGACCATCAGGATCAGGAAATGGCGAAGCTCAGGGACGTAGCTCGCCGGCATGTTGTTCGCCCACGCGAGTGGCCTGACCAGACCTGCACACAACAGCCCGACCACAAGACCACAGACGATCACGATGCGTGCGCTGCTGCCGAGCCACGCACCTCGCTCAACGGCACCCGCGTCCCGAACCGTCCGGGCGGTCCGCACCTGGAGAGGCACGGCTGCACCAACCGTCACCGCGTTCAATACGAATGAGAGCGGCGCATAGATCGAGCGGATATAGAGCGCCGATCCACCCATCTGCCCGATCAGTGCCGTCAGCACGACGGTGGTCGCAAGCCCTATGCCCGAGCTCAGCGAGACAGGCAAGCAAACCCGCACGATCCTGCGTGTCCGGCTTGACTGCTGCGGCCCGTGGCCCGCAACAGTCGAACGCTGAGCTCCGCGGCCGGGCGCGTCATGCACAGCGCTGAGCGAACTCTTGGGCGATGTGGATGCGTTGGACATTCGATACCCCTTCCATAAACTCGAACCCGTATGCGTCACGCCACCACTTCTCCAGCAGCGGGTGCTCCAACAGGCTTGATGGTCCGAGGGATTCGATGGCCCACTCGGATAGATCGCGGCAAAGTTCGACTGCGTGGAGCTTTGCCAATGAAGCAAGGTGCGATACCGCGGGATCCTGATCAGCCTGCTCGGCGCCGCGCAACATCAATGCGTAACCGGCGTCGATGCGCGCTCGGTGAAATGCCACGTCCAGTGCTGGTTTCGCCGCTGCCACGAGGTCGACGATGGCGGCCGAGGTCCCGATCGCGAGCGCAGCGACTTGCGTTCGCATGATGTTGAAGGCTTGTACTGCACCCCATACACCGCGGCGTGTGACCGGGAGATGCTGGCCCAGCACGGCATGGGATGGGACAAAGACGTCGGAGAAGGTCAACTGGGCGATCTGTGCGCCCCTCAGACCAACCGTGTCGATCGGTGTTCGTTGGACTCCGGACGCGGCCGGATCGAGCAGGATGGCGCGGATTGTCAGCGGCGACAAACCGGTTCGGGCGAAGACGACGCCGATCTTCCCACGAGCGCCGTTGCCGATATAGCGCTTCTCGCCATTGAGAAGGTAGCCACCGTCCGTCGCGGTCAGCCGCGCCTCCATGCCCATGGCGTCGCTGCCGTGACGTGGTTCGGTGATTCCGCAGAAGCTGTGCGCTGCGGGATCGCTGAGAGCGGCGTAGAACGTGTCGCGCTGCTGCGGAGCGCCGAGCAGGTCGACGACCACCCCGGCCAGAGACGGACCTGGCGCTGCCAGAACCCCGCCCGCGTCGCCATACGCGAGGGCTGTCACGAGAATGCTGTGACCAACGCAGCCCTGTAGCTTCGCCTCGTCATTGCCAGGCGCGGGGAGCGACGCGTGCCTAAGCAGTTGCATACCGACCGAGTCGGCGTATCCGCTGGTATCACCAGGGTCCCGATCGATGGGGAGTGCCATCGCACGCAGGTCGTCAGCACCACGCGTCGTATCGGCGCTCTCGCCGAAGGTGTGCCGAGCGGGCATGTCAGGCCGCCATCTTTCGGGTGTCGCCCGCATCGGATCGGACGATCCAGGACTCGGCGACGAAACGCAGCTGCATCAACTGGTGAGGGAGGTGGCCACGCTGATATCCCGAGGCCCCGAACAGGGTCATGGCGTTTCGCTCATGCCTGGCCAGCATGTCGGACAGCTCCCGCAACACCGTGTCACTGTCCACGCTGGTCAGGATCTGCCGGGAGGTGGCGACGGCTTGCACGATATCGGCGACGGTGCCCTCCACCAGCTGCATCCTTCCGATCGGCTGACCGCCGAAAGTGCGATCGCGAAGCCACAGGACCGCTGCGGCCGTAAGTCCTTCGAGCATGGTCAGGCGTGCTGAGAGCACGGAACGAAGCAGCCCGCGACGGACCGTGGGAGACCGCTCACCGGCGGGAACGGACACCCAGCACAGGCCCGAGTCCAGGACACCGTGTGTCGTGCGAAACCAGGCGTGCTCCTGCACCAACTGCGTCGGGAGGATCACCGTGTGACCACCGAAGGCTGCGATGAGGTCGACGTCACGGAGTAGCTGACTGAGCACTTCGACCGTGCCGTGTCCGGTATTGCTGAGAGACATCGTGTACTTTCCGATCGCTAGATCTGCGCGTCCAGGGTGGCCGCGTAGATGCGCTGGGCGTGCGGGTCGTAATCCGCCAATAGATGCGTGCCGCTCTCGGGCCACTTCGACTCGACCGCCCGCCAGAGGCTGGTGCACATTCCTGCAGGGCCGACGAACAGGTCGCGCCCTGGAGCAAGCTGTTCGGGATCATCGGCGTACCCGGCGAGCGTGGCACCGACATAGACACCACTGATGCGCGGATCAGCGGCGATCATGTCGTTGAGCTGGCGGACCGGGTCCGAGGTCGACGCGACACGGAATCCCTCGAACACCGGGCCGGAGTCCGTGCCGAAACGGACAACTGCGGCGCCGTCGACCTTCGGCGGGTGCGGCGCGCCCGGGACGTGGTAAGGCGTGATCTGGTCAACGGCGAACAGCAGTCCGTCGGTGTGGTTACCCGATGACGCGAAGCCGCGCGCGATTTCGAGCGCCGTCAACCCTGCGCCACCGGCCTGATCGGACACGCCATACATCTCCGGGCGCTGGTCCTCGCCGCAGAGGGCATCAACCAGGTAGCAACCCACCACATCGGTGAGCATCAGATCCGGCGTCGAGTACGCAACGGCAATCACTGCGGGCGCCGGCATGTCCTTGAGGAGGTCACGGGCGCATTGCCGTGCCATACGGACGTAGCTGTGCCCGGGCCAAAGATCTTCGATGGGAAGGTCGGCCGGCAACTGGTACTCATCCAGCAGTTCCGCGGTTGACTGCACATCGGGGTCGTCGTACCGCTCGTGCCACGAGTGACGACACTCGACGGACTCCACTCGCTGGAGGTGAAGTTGACGCGTCCCGTTCATGTCAACTGGCCGCCGGAAAGACCGCGGAGGAACTGTGCGCCGCCGCGTAATCGGTGAGGCTGCCAAAGGTTTCGAAGACCTCCGGCTCGAGCTCGTCGGGATCGATGTCCAGGCCGAGACTGTCCTCCAGCACCATCAGGAGTTCGATGACGCTCGTGGAGTCCAGTTGCAGCTCCTCGAACAGCATGGTGCTTGCGTCGACAGCGCCCAGATCGTCCTTCTCCAGGACCACGCAGAGTGCTCGACGGACATGTTCGGCGACGGATTCATGCGACATGGCGTTCCTCTTTCTTGGTTGTGCTGGTGAACAGAATTTGGCCGGACAGAATGTCTTCGACCGTTTCGCGGCGACGAATCAGGACGGCTTCACCATCGACGAGCAGGACCTCCGCGGGAAACCCGTGGCTCAGGAACCGCCCGGGTGACGCCGTGGGACCATATGCGCCGGATGCATCGACGACGACGCAGGCACCCACCTCGATGCCGCTGAGGCTCACTTTGCTGCCGATCGTGTCGTTCGGCGTGCAAAGTGGACCGGTCAGTGTCCAGTTGTCCACGGCGCCCGCCGCACAGGACCGCAGCGGGAAGTTTCGCTTCACGAACGATCCGATACCGACAGCCGCCATGTGATGGTTGGTCCCGCCGTCGCATATCGCGAACCGGCGTCCCTTCGATGACTTGGTGGAAACGACTCTCGTCACGTAGTGGCCGCTCTCAGCGACGAGGAATCTGCCGGCTTCCAGGATCAGTCGGGTTTGCGAATGCCTGCCCCGAAACCCGCGGAGCAATTGACGCATCGGCTCGTGTATGGCGAACAGATCGATCGACTGCTCACCTTCGAAATACGGCACACCGAGCCCACCGCCGACGTCCACGGCATCCAGGTCGAATCCGAACTGTACGGCGAGTTCCTCGGCCATTCGCAGGATGTACCGCGTGTGCTGCAAGACGACATCGGCGTCGAGAATCCTGGTCCCGAGATAGGCCTGAACACCCATCACCCGCACACCCTTGTACTCCGGCAACGCCGACAGTTCACGCAGTTGCGACTCGTCGATCCCGAATTGGCGAGGCTTGCCGGCCATCGACAAACGTGAACCACTGGTGGACAACTCCGGGTTGACCCGCAGCATCACGTCCTGAACACATCCCATGGACTTGGCGAGCGCATCAAGCCTCGCGAGCTCGTCGAACGATTCGACGACAACCGCGTAGACACCGGTCGTGACACAGGCACGCAACTCTCGGTCCGTCTTGCCGGGACCCAGGAAGATGATGTCCTGCGGCTGGTGCCCTGCCAGCTCGGCGGTGCGCAGTTCCGCCAACGAGCACACCTCGGCCCGCACGCCGTTCTGGCGCAGAGCCGCGACGATGCTCGCGTTCGGATTGGACTTCAGCGAGAAGAAGACTTCGAGTTCGCCGTCGCCGAGGTCTCGGAGATCGGCCGCTCGTTGCGTGAGAACGTCGCTTTCATAAACAAAGACCGGTGTGCCGAAGGTATCCGCAATACCCGACAATGTCTGCGCAGAAATCATGCTGCACTCCATTCACTCAGTGCTTTCTCCGAACGGTCCTGAATGCTTGCGACCTCTTGTTCGCTGCTCCCGGTGATGACGCCGTATAGCCGGCCCTTACCCGATTTCCCCGAGACGACCGCAGCATTGACGGTCGCGAAATTGGTCACCAGGATCCCGTGACCATCGAGCCCCTCCGCCAGCGTGTCGGACAGCGCGTCACGTAAAGCGGAGAAACGCACCGGCTGATCGACCAGGATTCCGAACTGCACCGCCCGGCCGACTCGGCCCGACGACTCACCGAAGAGGTTGTTCTGATAGGTCGACATGTTGAAACGGGCATTGATCTCGAGACAGGGGAAGACCGTTCCCGTCGAGGAGACGAGTGCGTCGATCCCAGCGATCCCGAAATAGCCGTCCGCGAAGAGGCGGCGACCAATCGCCATTCCTGCGAGGAGAAGTTCGGATCGCTGACGCTCGGACAGTTGTGCCGGGAAACGGTGCCCTCGATGAACGCCATCCACAACGACGGCTTCCTTGATCGCCTGGATGCTGATCTCGCCGTGCCGGGAGATCAGGACCTGATAGTTGATGTCAATGGCATCTGGAATCCATGACTCGACCACGAATTCAAGGGCGCCGGCCTTCTTGGCGAGCATCCGCAGGAGTGACGCTGCCTGCCGCTCACTCCGGATAACTACTTGGCCGCGGCCAGACACCCCGAGCGGTTCCTTGACCGTGCAGGTGCCACCGTCCGGACGGTGGTGGGCAATCAGTTCACCCAGTTCGCCGATGGACTGCGCGACACCCCCTGGCACAACCGGCAGCGAAAGCTCCTCGCACAGCCTTCGGCTGTACACCTTCGAATTGACGGCTCGGCATATGTTGGCCGGAGGGCCGGACAACGGCAATCCGGACAGCTCAGACAGCGTCATCTCGACTTCCGATGTGCCCAGCGGACACAGGTACGTGTTCCCATCGTTCAGCTGCCGCAAGGCGCTCAACAGCCTCGGTGATGCCACGGCGTCCTGGGTCACGGTCGCCTCCGGGTGATTCGCGTCGACGACTAGCGTCCGGGGGAGCCGGACACCGACACTCTGGAGATACCGGCGGTACTCCTCGTCGACTTCCGATTTCAGGACGACCACGTCGTGGGTGTCCGCCAGCAGGAGACCCAGCTCTTCCATCCGGTTCACAGTGGAAGCGGCGAAGCTCACCGCCGCGCCCGGTAGCTGAGGCGAGCCGACCGCCCACAGGCGCTCCACCTCGAAATTGCCGAGGAACACGAATCGTGCATCTGGGTCTCCGACAAGAGCTTCCTTCAATTCGCTAACAAACGACATCGCACGAACCCACTTTCACTACGCTGGCGACAAAGGTCGCTCCAAGTCCTGCACTCGTCAGCACGACGTATTCCCCGGGCCGAACGGAACCATCACGCTTCGCGTCGTGCAGATTGATGAAAGGATCCGCTCCGAAGCAATGGCCGAACCTCGGAATGTTCTTCGTGTACACCACGGTGGCATCGACAGCACTGTGGCGCATGACTGATCGCCATGAATAGGTGTTGACATTGTGCGGGAGAATTTTCGAGATGCATTCGGGATGTAGTCCCGCTTCACGAACCGCTTCATCGATCGTCGCACCTAGAACTTCCGGATATAGCGCGTCGTATTCTGCCTGAAGTTGAGCGGAGACTTCGTTCGCCTCGAAGAATCTGCCGACAATCCGGTGAGTGACACTGAGGACTTCGTCTCCCCCCTGTTGCTTGCTCACCAGGCACGACGCAGTGGCCTCCCCCATGACTGTTGTTCCTCGGATGATCCGGGCGCGGTCCGGGAAGGCTCGCTCGCCAGCAAGGATCACCGCCTGCGCCCCGTCCGGCTGCGCATTCAGCAGGACTTCAGCGATCCTGAGGCAGTACAGCGGCGTGGAGCAGTTTTGCTGCGAGACGGCCAGAGCGACGGCGTTGTCCAGGTCGAGCCGGCGACGCACACGATCGAGAATGGCGCGGTTGGGCGGCGCCATGTGCGGCACGGTATGCCCGTAGATGAGATATGCGACCTGGCTCGTATCGGCATCTTCCAGCGCGCGGAGGGCAGGTTCGACCAGCATGTCTTCCAACTCTCGCTCGGAGATCACCAGGTTTCGCTGCCCGAGAAACCACGTGTGCATCCGGACCTCTTTGCCCGTCATCCCGAGGTGCTCGGCCATGTCCATGATGGGCATGCTCCGTTCTGGGATCTCTACGCCGATGCGGTCGATGCTGAGATTCACGTTGCCCCTCCTTTCTCCGAGAAATCTGTTGTCGGTGGTTCCCGTGGACGTGTGCAGGTACGCACACGTCCACGGGAAGAACTCAGTCCGCCTTGGAGTCGGCCTTCGAGAACGCCGGAGCGTCCGCCTTGGAGTCGGCCTTCGAGGCGAGCGAACCGTCGGCCTTGGAGTCAGCCTTGGAAAACGCCGGACCGTCGGCCTTCGAGTCAGCCTTCGAGAACATGTCTGTCATCCTTTCTGTTGATTCCTTCTTATTGAGTCACCTAGCCCTTTGTTTGGCTATTGCTTGGCGACTACACCTATATTGAATCCCGGCACGTTCCCTTCGACCAGGAATTTCACCGGCAGAACGCGACTACGCTGCGGCAGCTTCGCGCATCGCCAGGAAGTTTCGGAACATCTCTTTGCGCCGCGGTTTGCCACTGCTGGTGAGCAGCATCTTTGACTGCGAGGCCTCGTAGATCTCGATGGCCACGTTCGCCGGCAGACGCCGCGACGCAACCCTGACCGCAATGTCGCGCCAGCCGGGTCTTGGTTTGACCAGTACCACGACAGCGTATGGCCGGCCGCTTTCCGAGTTACCGAGCAATACCGCCGAACTGCGTTGCGGGATACCGTTCTGCGCAAGATCCGCTTCAATTGTTTCGGCGAACAACATCGTTCCGTTGACTTTGAATCCATCCCCGTAGCGACCGATGACAAAGAGCTTTCCGTCGCGCATGAACCCGGCATCTCCGGTGAAGAGTTGGTTGTCGAATATCGAGGTGGTGGACTCAGAACTACCAGCGACATACCCAGGAGATATCGCAGGTCCCATCACCACGATTTCCCCAATTTCCCCGTCCGTCGCCAACTTCCCGGAATGGGTCATCACACGCACCGTGACATCCTTCAAAGCCTCGCCGCAGGTCACGACTTTGTCCGTGCTCCCGTTTGCGCTGGAACTGCTCCAGGATGTGCCGCGAGGCAACCCGGTGACCGCAAGGGTGGCTTCGGCCCCGCCATAGGCCGGGAGCAACGCCGTGGAAAGCAACCCGTTGGCCTCGAAGCGGCTGCTGAACCGTTTCATGAGCTCAGGATCCAGCCGCTCGGCACCGAGGATGATGCCATCGAGACAGGAGAGATCGAGGTCAGCCGTTCGGTCTCGGGAGGCGCGACGCACTGTGTATTCCATGCCGAAATTCGGCATGACGGTAAAATTGATGCGATGTCTCGATATTGTCTCCAGGTACCACGTGGGGTCCCGGATGAACTGCTCAGGTTGCATCAGCCAGGTCTCACACGATGCCACGACCACGTTGAGCAGGACGCCAACCATTCCCATGTCATGGTGGCTGGGTAGCCAACTGATTCCCCGGGTGATCCCCTCTTGGACACCGATCCATTCCCGAATCGCGCCGAGGTTCGACTCGAGGTTTCTGGTGGTGATCTTGACTGCTTTGGAGTAGCCGCTCGACCCGGACGTGAACTGAATCATGGCAAGGTCGCCGGTACCTGGGAGGCTGAGCGTAACCGGCGCGGCCGCCGGTTCCGTCACGATCAGTTCCGGCACGGGTAGCCCACGCCGGGTGCACAAGGCGGCGACCTGTTGAGCCGAGTCGGCATCACACAGCACGATGTCCGGCTTCGCGACGGCAAGAAGTTGGCCAACGTGATCCTCGTACCGATCCGCCTGCAGAAAGGCGAAGGGGTGTGGGACCGAACATGGCACGGCCCCGATGGCGAACGCTCCGAAGAAGCTGGCGACGAGCCCGGGGCTCGTCCGCGACACCACAGCGACGACGGATCCACGTGTCGCGCCGAGCTCTGTCAGCCGAGCCGCTGCGGTTCTGGTGAGTTCGGCGAGGTCGCGGTATGACCAGAACTGCCACTCTCCGTCGTCCTGCGCGAAGTGCAAGCCCTGGTGGGAATCTGGTTCCGTCATCCAGTCCAGTAGGCGTCGAGATGGTTGCTGAGACGCGGTCGCCATCATTGCTCAGTCCACCGTGTAGCGTTCGATGTACTCGCGCACAGCCGTCTCTGTCGGTGCTGTCGCACTCCCATCCTGGATTTTTTCACCGAGAAGTTCGGTGATGTCCGAGAGTGTTTGCAACCGGACTGCGACCTCGGGGACGACCGGCTCCAGATCGAACAAGTCCTCCAACGCGAACGCGAGCTCGGCAAAGCCCAGGGAGGTGTAGCCGAGATCCTCTTCGAGATGACTCGAAGCGGTAAGTGGCACCGCTTTGCGCGCCGCGAATGCTCGGACGACTTCTTGGATGGCCGATTCGAATGAATATTTGTCGTTGGTGACTGCGATGTAGTGACTCATGATTGCTCCTACTGACGATGTGATTTCTTATGCGGCGACAGCTCGGGGAGTGGCAAGTTTCTGCTCCACCAGAAGATGGCGCAGCCGCGGCGTGAGCAGGTCCACCTCTCGCAGAATTTGTACTACCTTCTGGAAAAGGAGATTCCGGAAGGCAACCATTCCGGGGTAGTTCTTTGCATAGTCGACGCCGTCTGCCACCGGCACGCCCATCTTCAACCAGACGTCCTCCAGCAGGAATCTGCGCGACATGAGGAGCAGCGCCTCTGCGAGGAATTCATCCCGGTCGGCGAGCTCCGCCGACGTGAGGTCCTTGTAGAGGCCCTTGAGCGACAACAGGCCAAACGCGATGTGCCGCGCCTCGTCGCGAGCGACGTATTTGGAGATGTCTCGAACAATGGGGTCGTTGAAGCTGGTCGAGGCTATCCGCGTGGCGACGAGGGCCAGTCCCTCGACGATCACCTGCATTCCGAGATAGACGATGTCCCATCGCGATTCCTGCAGGATGTTGGTGAGGAGCGATCCGAGCCCCGGGGTGATCGGATAGGTGACTCGCAACTTCTCATTGACGTACCGTGCATACGCCTCCACATGCCGCGCTTCGTCGGAGACCTGAACTGCGGCATAGAGTTTGGACTCGACGTCCGGAACCGTTTCGGTCAGCCGGCCAGTGGCAACGAGAGCACCCTGCTCGCCGTGGAGGAACTGGTTGACCATCCACGCCTGGTACTCCCAGCGAAAGGTATCCCAACGGTCGCGGGGTATGAGCCTAGCCAGAGCCTCGGAGAACGGGCCCTTGCCTGGACTCTCGAGGACCTTCAATGGCGACCCGAATTCGACCGGAATCGACCAGTCGATTGTGGTCGACACGTTCCACTGCGCAATCTTGTTGCGCTCGTACAGGGTGCGCAGGCGTTCATTCTTGCTCGAGTAGTCCCAGTTGAGGACCGACCCGACCATGGCCTGTATGTCGAGGCCCGATAGGTCGGGGTATTGATCGATCGGGGGACCATTCACTTCTGGAGATTCGTCGTTCATGCCCGTGTCCGCTCCTAACTGTGCGTCGAGAAGTGCTTCTGTGCAGAAGCTACGAAGGAACGTGCGGAAGGGTCGAGGATGTACGGCGGCAACTGCCTGGGGCGGCAATTGCCGGTCAGGTTCCTGGGATCACCCGGGGTATGGACGACACGATGAGCGGGCATCAATATCTCGGACCGATAGGAAAGCCATGAAGGTTGCGGACCACAACCCTGAGTCAGCACAAGGCTGTCTCGCCGCATATCGTCAACACTCGAGTCCGGCCACCGCTGACCGGTATCAACTACTCGGTGGCGGCGGTGTGGAGATACGTGGTGCGGGCGCAACTGTGGAACTCAACAACGGCCGGCAGTTGATCGACATGGGCAGCTACGCCGTTCCGCTCTTCGGCCACCGCCCTGCAGCAGTCGCCGACGAAGTGCGTGCGACCCTCGACCGCTTGCCCGTGACGACGCGCCTGGTCGCCAACCCCGTCGCCGCCGCGTACCTGCGTGAACTGTCCAACTACGTCAATCGGGCAGATCTGACGCGGGTGTGGCTCGGCCTGAACGGCACCGATGCCGTCGAGGCTGCACTGAAGTTCGCAGTCGCAGCGACCCGAGTACCGAGCATCCTGGCGGTCAAGGGCGGCTATCACGGCAAAAGTCTGTTCTCGCTGGCCGCGACATGGGACCCGGCGCGCAAGGAGCCGGTTCGAGGCGTCCTGCCCGACGCACGCCACATCGATGTCGCTGCGAACGCTGTCGCCCGGGCGTTGGACGAGCGTCCCGCGGCCGCCCTGATCTTTGAGCCGTTACAAGCTGAAGGGGGCGGTCATCTGATTCCAGCCGAGGTGATGCGGCAGTGGGTGGCCGATGCCCACGACCGCGGCACCTTTGTCATCGCGGACGAAATCCAGTGCGGGTTTCACCGTTGTGGTCCCGTGTCGCTTGCCCTCGAAGCAGGCGCGGACGTCGATGCTGTGCTCCTGGGCAAGCCGTTGGGTGGAGGGGTGATGCCGCTTTCGGCTGTGGTGACCACTGACCGGTTGTGGGGTGACATGGCCACTGACCCCTATTTGCACACGGCAACCTTCTCGGCACATCCGTTGTCATGCGCCGCAGGTCGTGCCGCGTTGCAACTTGCGGTGACGACCTGCGAGGAGCGGAGCATCGCCGAGCAACGTCTGTCGCGTCTGGTCGCCGACGTTGCCGAGCAGTGCGACGTGGTGCAACGAGCGGAGGCGCACGGCCTCTTCGCCGTCTTCGACGTCGGCACGGCTGAGCAAGCGGGCGCAGTGGTGACGCACGCGGCCCGAGCCGGCCTACTGGTCGCTCCATGCACCACGTCGCCCACCTCGATCCGCCTGTTGCCCTCGCTCACGACAACACCGGAGCAGTGGCACCGGGCACAGTCGATCATGTGCCGCGCGCTCGGCCGAGCCGCCAGGATACGGCCCGCGACGGCCGCCTGACGCGAGTCCGCGATGTCACGTCAACCCCAAACCGACACTTCGAGTCGTATGCTGCTGACGAAATGTCGGGCTACGTGGGGGCGGGCAAGTGGCGAGGCTGGAGAAGTTCGGACTGGGCCGCAATGCCGAGACCGCGTATGACGCGCTCATCCGTGGCGTTGCACCCACTGCAGAAGCACTCGTCGCCGCTATCGGGTTGACCACGGAGGATGCGGTGCAATCCCTCGACGAACTCAAGTCGCATGCACTCCTACGTGAGTCGAAAACGGCCGACTGTCTTCGAGTGACACCACCGGACGAGGCAATCGAACTTCTCATCGCGCACGAAGAACGACTCCTCGAGCAAAGACGCCTGGACATCCAGCAAGCACGAGGCGAGATCGACGACCTCGTCGAGTCATTCGTCAGCGCCGCAACCGAGACTCCTGTCGGATCGCCTGCCATCACGTATCTCAAGGGAAGCGAAGTCATCCGCTCCAAGCTGTATCAACTCGTGGGCGAGGCATCTGACGTCACCTTGAACATGATTCCCGGATCGCGCACCTTCAGTGCTGCCGCAATTCGGTCCGCGGAACGACTCGACAACCAACTCATTGCTCGCGGAGTCCACGAGCGATTCATCGTGTCCGAGCTCTCCATTCAAGACCCGAACTGGAGCGCCTATCTACGACGCATCGGTGAGAAGGGGTGCCAGGTCCGCACGCATGTGTCACCTCCAACACTCCTGGTGACCTTCGATCACCGGACGGCCGTGGTGCCTCGCGGCAAGGACATCTCCAATGCCGCCATCCTGATTCAGGAACCCGGAGTTGTCGAACAGATCGAATATCTATTTGAAGAGGTGTGGGCTGCAGCCACACCCCTTCCCCTCCACGATGCGCCGACCAACACGGACGCAGCGGATACTGTTGACCCTCGCCTCCGGCAGGTGATCGTGCTCCTCGGACGTGGCTACAAAGACGAGGCAATCGCGCGAAAGATCGGTGTCTCGGTGCGCACGGTCGGACGGCTTGTCGCCGAGATAGTGGATCTTTTCGGCGCGCAAGGTCGGTTCCAGGCGGGTGTGATCGCGGCTCAGCAGGGCTGGATAGAAAAGGCCGCCTCTCCAAAAAGCGACGAATGATGAGAAGATCCGTCGACGATGCCCAGCAGCGCCTGCTCCTTGAGGATGAGCGCTTTCTTGCCCGGTCACAGAAGTTGAGGTACCACGAGATCGCGGAGTCCGGCGATGACGGTACCCTCAGGGCCGCGGTTCCGGTCTACGACGCCGAAGTGTCCGAATTGCCGATCTTGTTACGTCGGTACATGGGCATTGATGACGTGACAGGTTTAATTCGCTGTGTCGGTGGCGGACTCGCAATCCGGCGCTCCGTGTTCTACGAGAACATCAGTAGCGACGAAAACGGGAATTCCCTCGCCTCGCTGCTGGAAAAGAACGGCGAGTGGATCATGGATTTCCCTGGCACGATCTACGCGCTCTACGCCACTTCCTGTGAAGCGGGTCTCCTGCAAGGGATCGCACCGGATGCAACTGCCACGGACCACGGCACGACGCACTATTCACTGCAACTCCCCGGCGGTGACGCAATCTTCGATGACTTCGTCGCAACTCTCACGGCGCCTCCCCGGCGGACCTGGAAAGTGGATATTTCAGCGGCCAGCAACCTCGAACTCACGTATTCCGCAGCACCCCTGTCGCCTCAGCAGATCCCCGAACTGGCACCACTCATCTCTGACGTCGCCGCTCGCAACGGGATCCGGCAGCCATTGTTCGTCCAGCGACAGATCCTTCGAAACCTACTCACCCAGGCGGGAGAACCCGTTGTGGTGAGAAGTTCCATCGACGGCCGACCAGCAGGGGCATGCGTTTGCCGTCGTTATGACACATTTCTCGACGCCTTCCAGGTCGGTATCATCGAGCACGAGAACCGTCGGGAGATATATCATTTCACTGCTTTTGTGGCGCCCCTGCTCTACGCACTTTCCAGGCTCATCCCAATCGGGGGTGTAGGAGTTGGGGTCTGAAGCCGCCGGTCTCGAGCAGGCTTCGGGCGATGGTATGTCGACCTCGGGGTTATGTTGACTGGCTCGGTCGATGCCCTGCTCCGGAGGGGACCGGGCGCTGAGCTGGTCAAGATAACGATGAGCGTCTGTGTCGGGGTTCGCTTGATCTGACTGGGCGGTCGCTGGGATCGCCTGGCGTCAGGTCAGGAGGACCAGGGATGGTGATTCATCGTGATCAGCGCCGCGCCGACGTGCGGGAGGCGCTGAACGAGTTCGAGAAGTGGCTGCTGCGGGAGCGGTCAGCGCAGGAGCGCACCGCTGCCGCTTACACGGCCCGTGTCGCAGCGTTTGTGGAGTGGCTGCCCGCACCGGTCGATCAGTCGCTGGCGACGCTGACGGCGGCGAAGGTGACCGAATGGGTGAACCTGGAAGCAGCACGAGGGTTGAAGGCGTCCACGCTGGGCAAGCAGTTGGTGATGCTGCGCTCGTTCTTGCAGTACGCCCACCGCTCAGGCCGGACGGGGCAGGACCTGTCCGGAGTGGTGCCGCACGCGGCGGCCTGGCGGCTGTCGTCGATCCCTGACCCGGTGCCTGCTGGGACGATCGAGGCGCTGTTCGCCACTCTCGATTTGCATTCGGCGAAAGGGCTGCGTGACCGGGCGATCCTGTTGCTGTTGACCGGTCTGGGGCTGCGGGCCTGTGAGATCGCCGGGCTGCGACTCGACGACATCGGATGGCGCACCGGAACCCTGCGCGTTCGGGGCAAGGGTGACCGTGTCGATGAGCTCCCACTGCCGGATGAGATCGGCCAAGCGTTGGAGGACTACGTTCTTCACGGCCGCGGCGGCCGGATCGTCGGCGAGGAAGTGTTCTTCACCGTGATCGATCCGGTCCAGCCGTTGACGGCGAATGGTGTCTGCGGGACCGTCCGACAGATCTGTATCAAGGCCGGGGTGGAGAAGTTCGGCCCGCACCGTCTGCGACACACGTTCGCGACGGGGATGCTCGCATCCGGGGCCACGTTGCAGGAGATCCAACGGCTGCTACGGCACGCTCACCTGCGCACGACCGCGATCTACACCAAGGTCGACACGAACCGACTGGCCGCGCTGGCTCCCGAGTGGCCTGCTGCCGCGTCGAGCAGGCGGACCCGATGACCGGCCTGCGTGAACTCCTGGAAGGCTACCTGGCGACCCGAAGGGCGCTCGGGTTCAAACTGGCCACGCCCGGCAAGGCCCTGGACGCGTTCGTGGGGTGGATGGAAGAAGCAGGCGAACCCACCATCCGACACGATCTGGCGACCGCCTGGGCTTCACAGTTCTCCCGTGGCACCGTGTTGGAGTACTTGAACTACGTCCGTCAGTTCGCTGCGCACGTCGCCTGGTTCGACCCCGCTACCGAGATTCCGATCCTCGACGGGCGACCCTACGGGGCGCATCGTCCTCGCCCGCTGATCTTCACCAGCGACCAGATCGACATGCTGCTGGCTGCGGCGGGCAGGCTGACTCCACAGGTCCGTGCGGCATCCTGGCAAACACTGCTCGGGCTGCTCACAGTGACCGGGATGAGGATCAGCGAAGCCCGCAACCTCGATGACGGGGACATCGCCCTGGACGAGTCCGGTGATGGCAGCGGCTGGGCACGAGTGACGGACACGAAGTTCGGCAAGTCCCGCCTCGTTCCGCTCCGCTCATCGACGATGGCAGCGATCAACAGATATCAGCGCCTTCGGGACAAGACGTTCCCGGTCCCGAAGACCGCGGCAGTGTTCGTCGCTCGGCGCGGCACCCGACTCGCTCGCTCGACCGCAGGAAACACCTTCCGAGAGATCCGAGAGATGGCCGGTCTGGCTGGTGGCCCGAACCAGCCGGCTGCCCGGCTGCATGACTTTCGGCACTCGTTCGCGACAACCACGCTGATCGGTCACATCCGCGGCGGCGGGGATGTCGATGCGATGATGCCGGTGCTGTCGGCGTTCCTCGGGCACGTCGGCCCGGAAGCGACGTACTGGTATCTGTCGAACACCCCGGAGTTGGCAGCCGCTCTTGCCGAACGTATCCAGGCGAGTGGGGCCGATGATGAGTGAGCTCGCACCGCTGCTGCAACGGTTCTTCACCGACAAGCTCGACCGGCACCTGAACGCCAGCGTCCACACGAAAGCGGCCTACGCCGACACGTTCCGCCTCCTGCTGGGTTACGCCGAGCGGGCCACGGGCATCGCCCCGTCCGCGCTGACTCTGGCCGACCTCGACGCGTGTTGTCCGTCGCTCATCTTGCGGATGTTGTCGTCATTGATGTTGCCGATGATTGGGTATGAGATTGGCCCCGCCCGGAGGTTTCGGGCGGGGCCTTGCTCGTCATGATGACGGCGTTGTCGGCGCGGTGACGCGGTTAGTCAGTGCCGGTTTCGGTGATCGCGGCCCGGGCTGCTTTCTCGTCGACGAGGGTGTCGTTACGGGCGAACGCGGCGGTCAAGGCGTTGAGGGCGAGGTTGTTGACCGCTCGGGGGTAGCCGCGGGAGGCGTTGTGGATCAGGGTGATCGCGTCGGCGGTGAACAGGGCGTCGGCGCGGCCGGCGATCTTGAGGTGATGGCCGATGTAGTCGACGGTGTCCTCGGGGTTCATCCCGGCCAGGGCGTACCGGACGGCGATGCGTTGATCCAGGGCGGCGAGCACGCCCAGGCGTAGGCGTTGCCGCAGGGTGGGTTGGCCGACCAGGATCGCGGCGAACGGTGCGCCGGAGTCCATGTCGTGGTTGGTCAGCATCCGGATCGCTTCGAGCTGCGGGTTATCCAGTAGGTGGGCTTCGTCGAAGATGATCACGGGGGTGCGGCCGCGTTCGGCGTGTTCGGCGGCCAGGGCGTCGGCGGCTTGCGGGGCCAGCGTCGCGGTGTAGAACGAGGGGACGTGTCCCAGGGTCGCGACGATGTGGTGCAGCATCCCGCGGACCCCGATGGAGGGGTTGGGCAGGTAGATGATGATGTGCCGGGAGCCGTCCAGGGCGGTGGTCGCTGCGCGTACTGCGACGGTTTTCCCGGCGCCGACTTCGCCGGTGACCACCCCGAGGGCGTGCTGGCTGATGCACCAGTCGATCCGGGCCACGGCCTCGGCGTGTCCGGCGTGCCGGTGCAGCATGGACGGGGCCAGGTTCCGCCCGAACGGCATGGTCGTGAATCCCCAATGTGATTGCAATCGTTGAATACTCACTGCTGCTCCTGTGTCGGGTCGTTGCCGTGGTGGCGCCGGTGTTCGGTGTGTGCGTCGTCGTGGTCGGGCGCGTCGATGAAGTCCTCGATGCTGGTGTGCCCCGGGACCTGCTCACGGCCACCGCCGTCACCAGCCAGCCGGGAGTACAACGCGTTGAACCCGATGCCGGGGTCGTCGGCGAGCCCAGCGTGGTGGGCCTGGGTGACCAGGTTCAGGTACGCGATCCCGGTCGATGGTGCTGTTTCGGGCTCGGGCGTTTCGGGTTTCGCCTTGGGGTGAGCGTGCCGGGTGATGACCTGCGGGAGGGCGGGACCGTAGCAGCGGCCGTCGTATCGGACGTGAATGTGTTCCAGGTCGAACGGGGAGAAGACGAGTTCGACCTTGCGGCCGACCAGGGCGGCTTCGACCTGGTAGCTGTTGCCGTGCAACGAGACGGTCGCGGTTTTGGTCACGGTGCGCACCTGTGACCATAGGAACGCCTCGGTCAGGCGTCGCCGCTGGGTATCGCGGGGGCGGCTCCGATCCGGTCCCACCCGGTGTTCCACCGCTCCAGCGGGGTTTGCCCGGTTTCGGAGTGGACCTGGTGGTGGTAGACCGATTCGACCCATGCGGTGAACTGGGCATTCAACCCCAGTAGCGCCGCCGCAGCTGTGATGCCCTGGCCGGTCAGGTCGGCGGCGCTGGTGTCGGTGACTTCGACGAGGAACTGGTCTCGTACGGTCCTGAAGAATCGTTCGATCTTCCCTTTTCCTTGGGGCCGGTTCGGGGTCGCGTGGGTCAGCCGGATCCCGAGCGTGGCGCACGCCCGCAGCAACCACGAATCCACATAGGCGGCGCCGTTGTCGACGTAGCAGCAGCCGGGGATCCCGCGGGAAGACAACGCGGGTTTGAGGGCGGCTGCTAACCGGACGGTGTCTTCGGCGAACCCGAACCGGTAGCCGACCAGCAGCCGGGTGTGGTCGTCCAAGAACGCGAACAAGTACACCTTCCGCCCGCCGATCTTCGGGCCGTGTAACGCGTCGCCGACCCACCGCTGGTTGGGCGCGTCGGCCTCGTACCGGCTGAACACTTCACCGGTCCCGGGTGCGTCGAGCATCAACTGCCGTCGGTGGAACAGGCGCAGCAGTGTCGATTCCGAGGGGGACCAGCCCGAGGAGGCGGCCAGGATCCGGGCGACCTGCGCGGCGGTCCGGTCCGGGTTCTCCTTCTTCAACGCGACCGCGAGTTCGAGCACGTTCACATCGATGCGTGAACCTGCCTGCCGCAGTGAGGGTTTCAGCCCTTCGAACCCGTCGGCCCGGTAGCGGCGGATCCACCGGTCCAGGGTGTCGCGGGAATACCGGTGCGTCCCGCCGAACGGTCCCTGATGGTCACGCGCGGCGATCGCGCGCACGATCCGCCCCCGCGCCCTGGTCGACAACGCCGGGTCCAACGCGGGACAAATCACCTGGTACCGGAACAGCGCGACCTGCTGTGCCCGTTCCTGTCGTTTCACGCTCTCGTGGGCAGCCTCGGCCATGAATACCTCTATTCGACAACGAATCCCAGCCCACACGTACAGGCCGAGAAGGGATGCCCGCGAGGATTCCAGGCCGACCCGCCACCGGTCAGGGGCAACTGGTGTTGCCCGCCCTCACACCGCCACCGCCGGCCATCCCGGCGCGAGAAGCCGACCAGCCGAGCACGCGGCAGCAACCTGCCACGCCGTCACCGGACCGAGAACACCCCGCGGGCCGAAACGAGCCGTGATCGCAGCCATCGCCGCGCCGAGCGCGGCCAGCACGTCCCGCCACTGACAGCCCAACCCGTCCGGGACCGGCACGTCGACCCCCGCCCGCCGGGCAACGCCCAGCAGCGCGACACGCGCGGCAGCCAGCCGACCAGTCATGACTCGTAGCCAGCCCCGGACAGTGGACTCGGGCACCCCAAGACGCACGCTGATCGGCCGGAACCCCCGCCCCTTCGCGCGCGCCGCCAACGCGGACCCGATGACCTCCACCCCATACGCTCGACGCAGCAACACCGTCACCGGCAACAGCACATGAGTGACCAGGCATCCCGGGCACCGAGCACGCCGCGGCCGCAAGACGCCCGCGATCCCGTGGATTCGTCGAGGCCGCGCCCACCCCCACGGGCGTAACGCTTCCCGGCACGCCGGGCAGTCGATCCCGCCCGCGGCCAACCGTGACTCGACCCGACCATGATCAGCCTCTACTGTCACCACAGGGTGCCTCCGTGCATCCGGCACGGTCCTCCCGCGACAGGTCCTCCACGACGAGAAGCGGGAGGGCCGTGGTCATCGATTGATCAGGAAATCCTGCCCGAGACCGGCACACTGACGATGCCGATCACCACGAACACGCCCCGGCACCCCCACCACGACACTCATCGGCAAACCCGATGACGACACCCACCTGCCACACCGTCATCCAGAGTGACGCTCAACAGACGCGGACCTGATCGGCGGGTTCCTCCAGCACCTGGAAACCGAGCGCAGGAACTCCCCGGCCACCCGCAACACGCGCCGCGCGGCGCTGCGCTCGTTCTTCACCTACGCCAGCTACCGGGCACCGGACGCGATCGCCACGATCAGCCAGGTCCTCGCAATCCCCGCGAAACGCACCAAGACCACCCTCGTGTCGTTCCTCACCGCGGCCGAGGCTGAAGCCCTCATCTCCGCTCCAGACACCAGCACCTGGCTCGGGCGCCGTGACCGGCTCCTGCTGCACCTGGGCATCCAAACCGGGCTGCGTGTCAGCGAGCTGATCAGCCTGCGGATCGACAGCATCACCATCGGACCGCACAGCCAACTCGAGTGCGTCGGGAAAGGCCGCAAGCAGCGAGTGATCCCGCTGCAGAAGAACACCGTGAAACTCGTTACAGCCTGGCTCGCCGAGCGCCCACCGCAGGCAGAGGGACCGCTGTTCCCGACCAGTACAGGCACCGCGCTGACCAGAGCCGCCGTCGGCAAGCTCGTCACCAGACATGCGGCGACCGCGGCCAAGCGATGCCCTTCGCTGGCAGGGAAGAACGTCACCCCGCACACGCTGCGGCACACCTGCGCGATGAGCCTGCTGCACGCCGGGATCGACACCGCGAGCATCGCGCTCTGGCTCGGTCACGCGAACATCCAGACCACGCAGATCTACCTCCACGCCGACCTCGAAATCAAACGACGAACCCTGGAACGCGTCCCCGCGATCGATGAACGGCCCCCAGCTCGCTACCAGGCCTCGGACGCTCTCATCGCGTTCCTCAAGAACCGCTGAGCCCGGCACGGTTATGTTGACCAGCTCAGCGCCCGGTCCCCTCCGGAGCAGGGCATCGACCGAGCCAGTCAACATAACCCCGAGGTCGACATACCATCGCTTATGCGGAATTCCGCATAAGCGATGTAGTTGGTCAGGTTGCGGAACCCGAGTGCGGAGCCGCGCAGGTGTTCCAGGCGTCCGTTGAGCGCCTCGGTCGGCCCGTTGCTGGTGCCGGGTCGTTCGAAGTAGGCGAGCACGTCAGCGGCTCGCTTCTTCAGGGTCCGGCCCAGGGTGGTGAGCTCGGTGAGCACCTTGGGGACGCCGGCGCTGAGGTCGGTGATCAGCTTCTCCATGAGCTCGCGGCCACGTTGCCGGTCCTCGTGGCGATAGGCGGCGATCATGCGCTGGTAGACACCCCAGGTCGCCTCGACCTCGACGTGAGCGTCATCAACGAACAGCGCGCGTAGCCTGTCGCTCTGCTTGTCGGTGAGCAGGTCCGAGCCGGTGTGCAGCGTGCGCCGCGACTTGTAGAGCGGGTCGTCCCTGAACCCACGGTGCCCGTGGATCGCGAGTTGGACCCGGCGCCGGCACCTGTCGAGGGCGTCACCGGCCAGGCGCACGACGTGGAAGGGATCCATCACCGTGACCGCGTCCGGGATCTCCTCTGCAGCGGCGGTCTTGAACCCGGTGAAGCCGTCCATCGCGACCACCTCGACCGCGTCACGGAAGGCGTCGTCGCGGTCGGCGAGCCAGGCCTTGAACGCCGCCTTCGACCGGCCCTCGACCATGTCCAGCAGCCTTGCTGGGCCGGCGCCATCGCGGACCGGGGTGAGGTCGATGATCACGGTGACGTACTTGTCGCCACGCCTGGTGTGGCGCCAGACGTGCTCATCGACGCCAATGACCTTCACGCCCTCGAACCGCGTGGGGTCGTTGATCAGCAGCCGCTTGCCTTCAGCCAGGACCGCGTTGTTGGCGGTGTCCCACGCGACCCCGAGTCCCTCGGCGACACGGACGACGGTGAGGTGTGCGACCACGATCCCTTCCAGCGCCCACCGCAGCCCGGTGCGCGAGAGCTTCGCGCGTGGCTCCGCCGCGGCGCTGGTGTCTTGGCGCCACACGTGTCCGCAGTCGGCACAGCGGTAGCGGCGCACTACAACTTCCAGCACGGTCGGTCGCCAGCCCAGCGGCTCGTGGGCCAACCGCCGGATCACGGTGTCACGAGCAGCGCCTTCGCTGCCGCACCGTCGGCACCACTGATCTGGTTCCACCACGCGGCACGCGAGGACCGCACGATCCGGCTCAAGTCGTTGCCCGGTCACGCTCAGACCGAGGCCGTCGAGTCGAGCGAAGGCGGTCAGGTCAGGGCGGCCGAAGCCGGCCGGCGGGGTAGCGTCGGACACGTCGAGGTCTTTCGGATGGATGGCGTAGGAACCTCCGTCGTCGGGAGACCTCGACGTCTATCTGCGGACCGACGCGCCCGGCCGACCTACACCGTCATCTGGGAAGACCCCTGAAACGTCTTCGACGACGACGGGACCGGCGAGGAGGAGGCGCGGTGAGCTAAAAGAATGGAGCTTGCTCGGCTCCGACGCCGCCGCAAGCTCCGGTGAAACGGTCGGTACTGGTCGGTCGTCGTCGGTCACCACCGGATGGCGGCGTCCTCCACGCTCGGCGTTTACGCAGGTCAGCGGCTCGTTCGCCCAGTGGGCGCATCAAGCGATAGACGCAAAGCCGACGTGATTAGGTCGTCGGTTCGATTCCGACAGGCGGCTCCGGCGAACAGCCCCTGACCTGCGGAAACGCAGGGCAGGGGCGGTTCGGCTCTGGTGGTCGCGCGATGCGCTGGCCTCACGGCTCTGCCCGACACCGACGTCGCTCTCCTCTGCGACGGACCCCTCGCCGGCTGAGCGCTCGCGGCCGGCATCCTGTCCGTGTGCCGATAGGCCTCGCACCGCTCGGCAACGCAGCGTGGCGTTGCGTCGCGACCTGGCGACGGCTCGGCGGGGCGCGATCGTCTCGTGCGTTGGCGGACTACGGGAGCTTGGAAGCGAGGACGTCGGCCGCCAGGATCTCGGGTGCTGCGCCGAGGAGGTGCTGGTTGGCCGTCAGGGCTGCGACGATGGCGCCGTTGGCGTGGGCGTCGCGAGCGGCCTCGTCGGGGAATGCATCGAAGATCCAGAAGGTGTCGGCGTGGGTCCTGACCGCGAACCAGACAATCGTTCCTTCTTCTTCGTTGGCGAGTGCGACAGCGCCGGCGAGCAGATCGGCGAGCGCGTCGTGCTGTCCATCGGCCGCGACGATCTTGGCGACGAAGGCATACGGAAGTGATGCGGGTGTGGACATGAGGGGTTCTCCTAGGTGTCGAGGTTTCTTGGTGAAGCGAGTTCAGCGTATGACGAGCAAGGGCATGTGAGAAGTGGCGTATACGGCAGTATTGCTATTGTTCACGCCATGCGTATCGGACTGATCGCGATCGACGGCTGCTTCGGTTCGGCTGTCGCGTCGGTCATCGACATCGTGCGGGTGGCCGACGGAGCCCGCGGCGATGTCGACCCGCGGATCGGCCCGATCGAACTCGCCATCCTCGGACCGAAACGGAGAGTGACCACGACGGCATCGATGACCCTGTCGGTGGACCACCCGCTGTCGGAGTCGGCAGAGTTCGACGTGGTCGTCGTGCCTGCGCTTGGAACCCTCACGGCCGCCGCTACCAACGACGCCCTCCAGAGCCGAGATGCTCGTTCGGTCATCGCCTCGCTCGGGCGCCTCGACGAGGCGACCACCCGGATCGCCGCGGCGTGCACCGGCGTGTTCGCTGTCGCCGAGACCGGACGGATGCATCATCGGCGGGCGACGACCAGCTGGTTCCTGGGGCCGGAGTTCCTGAAGCGCTATCCGACCGTCGCCCTCGATCTCGACACCATGGTCGTGGTCGACGGGAACCTCGTCACCGCCGGCGCCGCGTTCGCCCACATCGACCTCGCGCTCTCACTCGTGCGATCGATCAGCCCCGACCTGGCCCAACATGTCGCCAAGCTCCTCATCATCGACGAGCGCCCGTCGCAGGCGGCCTTCGTCGCCTACGAACATCTCCGGCACGAGGACCCGATCGTCGTCGAGTTCGAACGCTTCGTGCGCGCCCGCCTGGACGAACCGTTCAACATCGCCTTCGTCGCGCAGTCGCTCGGCACCAGCCGGCGCACCCTCGAACGACGAGTCCGTGCGGCGCTCAACCTCACTCCGCTCGGCTTCGTCCAACGGCTTCGCATCGAACGAGCTCGGCACCTCTCAGCAACCACGGACCTCACCTCCGCCGAGATCGCGCTACGGGTCGGCTACGCGAACGCTGAGACTCTGCGCTCCCTCCTGCGCAGGGAGCGACGCCGTTCCTGACCTATCGCCATGCCTGTAGCCGGTGTCCTAGTGCTCGACTGGAACCACCTCTCAGCACGTCGCGTCGACGCTCCTGCGTCGCCCCTGGACGACCCACTCGACACGCCCGCAGCACAAGCCATGTGACGTGTCCCGGCTTCCCGGACGGTCGGGGTTGGGTGGCTGTGATGTCGCTGCGTTCTCGTCGAGGGGGTCAGCAGACTCGATCAGGGTCGATTGGGATGAGACGCGAAGGCGCTCAGGTCAGGGCGGCCGAAGCCGGCCGGCGGGGTAGCGTCGGACACGTCGAGGTCTTTCGGATGGATGGCGTAGGAACCTCCATCGTCGGGAGACCTCGACGTCTATCTGCGGACCGACGCGCCCGGCCGACCTACACCCTCATCTGGGAAGAGCCGGCATAGGGATCTTGGTCGCCATTGACAGTGAGCCCGCTCGCTGCGCTCCCGGCGCCCGCCCGGCCCGACGACGGGCCCGACCGGAAACGGTCGGGCCCGTTGTTTTTCGGCGTCACCGTTGTCACGGGCATATCATCTGTGGCATGCCAAAAGTGACGTTCGATCTGCCGGACGACTTGAAGCGAGCCATCGAAATCGAAGCGCAGCGACAACTCCTGCCAGAGGCCGAGATCATCCGACAAGCTCTGCGGTCGGTAATAATGACAGACAAGCCCAAACCGCGGGGCGCGTTGTTCGCGAGCTCCGATGCCATCGGTGGGCGCGTCGACGATCTGCTCGACAGGTTCGGTGAATGACTGTCGAACAGTGCGACTCAAACTAGCGATGGGAGTGTCCGTGACGTGGTCGTCAATGAGTCATTGAAGCAAGTGGAGGGTCACCAGTGGGGCTGCCGACAGTGATAGTGATCGGTGGCCCCCGCCGTTAGGTGCATTGACATTCGGTGGGTTGTACGTCATGCCGGTGGTCGACTCAGTTGTCGTGGTCGGCGAGACGGTTGTGCTTGAGGTTGTCGTGTAGTCCATGTGAACTTGTCGAAACTGTCCATACAGCAGTCGAATTGACCGGCTTGGCGATGATGTGATCGTACGGTTATAGCGAATAGTTACGGGACTATCAGTGGCGGAATAGGCGATGGTGCCTCCGGTGTGCCCGGTAGCCGTATCGCTGAGTACGTGCCCAGTGGGTGATGACGTAGCCGCGGCATTGCGTCGATTTCGTCACCGGATGAGTGTTCGGAGTAAAGCGACATCGTGTCTACTCATATGTTGCCGTTCTTAACAGGCGATCTAACTCGGACCGAACTCGTTCAGGTAGTACTCGGCCATCGACGGCGAATAGTCCTCGAACGCAATCGATTCCACCGATCCTCCCGACTCTGCCGCCACCAACCGATCCAGATAGTAGTCCCACCCGGGGCCGACGCCCTCAGCCATCTTCAGATCGGGAACGTTCTGTGCGAACGTCAGTGTGGTGACGCCGTCGGCTTCCGTGAGGTCGAGTCGGAGCAGCCAATGTTCGGGATTCTCCCCGTCATACGGCATCGACGTGGTGATCCGGAGTCGGTGCGGCCGTTCGCATTCGTCGATGCGGAAGTGCTCGGCCGGAATGTCGTCGC
Organism: Flexivirga oryzae; assembly: GCF_014190805.1. Lineage (NCBI taxonomy): Bacteria > Bacillati > Actinomycetota > Actinomycetes > Micrococcales > Dermacoccaceae > Flexivirga > Flexivirga oryzae. Next base: position 773,896 of record NZ_JACHVQ010000002.1, read on the forward strand.
CCTCGAAGAGCATCTGGAACTTCACATGGTCGTCGTCCGGATCGCCGGTCCACGTCCCGATCCAGCGGGCAAGGCGTTCCGGCTTGGTTACCGCCGCCCACACGTCATCGATCGGTGCGTGGAACGTCCGCTGCCATTCGCAGTAGGTCTCGGCGCCGACGTCGCGCCGGTGCCCGGTGGGGTTTGGAGTGTTCATGCGGTGCTCTCCCTGTCGTCTTTGGTTGTCGCCGTGGTGTTTTCGCGCTCACGGGTAGTGCGTCGCACTTCCAGGTCGAGTGCGTCCAGCGCCCGCTCCGGGATGGGAGGCGCGCCCGCACGCAGCCCGGCCAGATAGTGGCGGACCGGTTCCAGGCCGTCTGCGGTGATGGCGTAATGCCGCTCGCGGCCATGCGTCGTCGCGGTGACCAGGTCGGCTTCGGTCAGCAGACGTAGATGCTTGCTGACCGCGGGGCGACTGATCGAGTGTTCCGCGGCGAGATCGACGACCCGTGCGGGGCCGGCCGCGAGGCGCTGCAACAGGCCGCGACGTATCGGGTCGGCAAGTGCCTCGAACGCGTCCACCTCTCAATTGGTAACCGATCAGTTACCAATTGTCAACGGCGGGTGAAAGGCGAACATGGAAACCGGGGCCCGCGACATCATCGCGGGCCCCGGGGGTTCGGTGAGGCGTTAGACGCAATGCCGCGCAGTTAGTGGTGTTGCTGGTGTTACCAGTGTGACGTGGTTGTCGGCGTGTCGCGGGATGAAGCAACGGGACTCCCGGTAGTGAAGAGCTGTCCTCACAAGACGCTCTGCTACCAAATGGAGTCCCGTTGCGCGCTCAGTCTGTCACGTCCGAATCGTTTGATGTGCCCGAGGATCCGTTCACAGCGGGCCACCTGGGCGAGTTGACCCGTGTGGTGTCCACCGACTTGGTCGACGCGGCCATCGATGCCGCGGGAGCAGCACAGAAACGGTTGCGGCGGCTACCGACCCGGGTCGTGGTGTACGTGCTGCTGGCCGGGGTGTTGTTCGCCGATGTCGGCTACCGGCAGGTCCTGACACGGTTGACCACCGGTGCCGGTGCGGCGATGAGGGTGCCGGGCAGTTCCGCACTCTCGCAAGCCTTCCGGCGGATCGGGGTGCGGCCGTTGGCCGAACTGTTCGACCTGGTCCGTGGCCCAGCGGCTGGCTCACCCCGCTGGCGCGGGTTGCGGGTGTGCGCGATCGACGGCACCAGCATGTTCGTACCCGACACCACCGCCAACGCGGTCGCGTTCGGCCGGCAGACCGGCCGGCCCGGCGCCCCGGGCGGGTATCCGATGCTGCGTTTGCTGACGATCGTGGCGTGCGGGTCCCGCACGATCATCGATGCCGCCTTCGGGTCCTACCGGATCGGGGAAACCAGCTACGCACCGCATCTGCTGGACAGCCTGGCCCCGGGCATGGTGCTCCTGGCCGACCGCAACTTCGCGTCCGCGGCATTGATAACCCAGATCGCCGACACCGGCGCGCAGCTGCTCATCCGGTGTAAGAACGGTCGTCGATTCACCGTCGTGGAGTCCTTGGGCGACGGCACGACGATCGCCTTGATCGGCGCCACTCGGGTGCGTGTCATCGACGCGGTGATCCGCGTCGAGTTGGCGCCTGGATCCGGCCGCTACCGGACCGGCACCTACCGGCTGATCACGACCCTGACCGACGCCGAGCGGTACCCGGCGCTGGCGGTGGTCGAGCTGTACCACCAGCGGTGGGAGATCGAAACCAGCTTCCGGGAGACCAAGGCCACCCTCTTGGACGGGCGCGTGCTGCGGGCACACACTCCGGCCGGTATCGCCCAGGAGGTCTATGCCGTGCTGATCGTGGCCCAGTCGCTACGGACCGCGATCGCAGACACCGCGCTGGCCAGCGCCGGCACCGAACCCACCCAGCTGAGCTTCACTATCGCGCTGAACACCGCGCGAGACGGAATCTGTTGCGCGGCAATCGTACTCACCGAACCGGTCACCGACCTGATCGGGCGGATCGGAACCGCCCTGCTGGCCAACGTCCTCCCACACCGTCGATCACGATCCAGCCCCCGCATCGTCAAACGGGCGATCTCCAAACACCGGGCCAAAGGATCCGTCGACAGGACGAACTACACCACCACCATCACGACACGCATACACACCACCAGTTCCTTGACACCCGGACACACCGGCTAACTGCGCGGCATTGGCGTTAGACGCTGACGGGCTCGGCCGCCACCTCGGTGTCGGTCGGCAGCTCGGCACCCGGACCGAAGTGCGAGTAGGTCTCGATGTGCCGATCGAGCGACAGCGGGCTCGGAGTGCCGTAGGTGAAGTAGGTCTCCCAGGGCAGCGCCGCTCCGCCGATCGCTAGGCCGGTGTCGATGTCGGCCATCTGCCAGGTCTGCGTCTCGGCCGACGGATCGAGATGCAGGAAGCCCGCTTCACCGAACAGCTCGATGCGGTTGCCACCGGGCTCGAACACGTACAGGAACTGGCCCTGCGTGATGCCGTGCCGGTCTGGTCCGGCCTCGATCTGAATGTCGTAGTCGCGGAACATCTCTGCGGCGTCGATGTTGTGCTGGCCGGTGCCGTAGTAGAACGCGACGTGATGCAGCTTGCCGTGTCCACCGGTCATGTCGCGCATGGTCGCCACCTCGTGGCCGAGCAGATTGGAACTCATCCACGCGCCGATCTCCACCTCGCCGTCGATGACCCGTTCGGTGGTGCGGAAGCCGAGGTGACGTTCAAACTCGGTCTTCGTCGCGGTTACGTCCGACGACATCAGATTCAGGTGGTCGATCCGCTTGACCGGAATACCGCTCAACGGTTTCTTCGACGGCCGCGTCAGGATCTTGCTGCGCAATTCCGGTGGGGCAACGTACTTCTCGGCCTCCCAGAGCAATGCGAACTGGTGGCCGTCAACCGACTGATACTCGAACGTCTTGCCGTAGCCGAATTCGTCCTCCGACCATTTGCCCTCGATGTTGGTGTCGCCCAACGATTTCGCCCGACGATCCAGAGCCTCGGGGGAGCTCGTCCGCAACGCTGCGTGGCCCATGCCGGGCTGCGCGGCCTCGGTAATCTTCAGGCTCCACTGGTAGGGGTCCTCGTATCCGCGCAGGTACACCGACTGACCCTTGCGCCGCGTGACGTACATGCCGAGGAAGCGAGTGAAGAAGTCCTCGGTCTCCTGCGGCTTCGGGCTGAACAGTTCGACGCGCGCCAGGTGCGCGATCTCGAAGCGGGTGTCGTTCTCGCTCATCGATACTCCTGTGAATCTCGGGTTGTGGCCGGCATCTTCCCGGCGGCGTGCACCCAGCATGGCACCGGTCTGTGACCCCGATCACGACGATTCGGCGATCCTGAACAGTTCTCCGCAATCGCCGTCTCGTTTCCGATCACGCTGTCGCACACCCCGCAAGCAGCCTCTCGATGCCTACCGTCGGGACAACCACAACGCGTGAGTCTAAGGAGAACGAGATGAGTCGGTTGAGCGCCGCCATCGTCGGGTCGGGCAACATCGGTACCGACCTGATGTACAAATTGCTGCGATCCGAGCAGGTGGACCCGGTCTATATGATCGGCATCGACCCCGCGAGCGAGGGACTCGCGCGGGCCCGGCAGGAAGGACTCGAAGCATCGGCTGAAGGGATCGATTGGCTTCTGGCGCAACCGAATCGCCCAGACCTCGTCTTCGAGGCGACGTCGGCGAAGATCCACGCGGCGGCGGCACCGCGCTATGCCGATGCGGGCATCACCGCGATCGACCTGACGCCGGCCTCGGTCGGTCCCTACGTGGTGCCCGCGGTGAACCTCGACGCTCACCTCAGCGCACCCAACGTCAACATGGTCAGTTGCGCCGGGCAGGCCACCATCCCCATCCTCTACGCGATCAACGAGGTCGCCGACGCCTCCTACGGCGAGATCGTCGCTGCCATCGCGTCGAAGAGCGCAGGCCCCGGCACTCGGCAGAACCTCAGCGAATTCAGTGAGAAGACGTCACGCGCTCTCGCACAGGTCGCCGGGGCAGACAGCGCGAAGGCCATCTCGGTGATCAATCCAGCCGAGCCACCGATGAACATGCGCGACACTGTCTATGCGCGGGTCCGACGCCCCGACGCCGCCGCCATCGAGCGTGCCGTGATCGACATGGTCGAGCGGGTGCAACAGTACGTGCCGGGCTACTCGTTGCGGCTCGTCGACGTTGACGGCGACCTGGTCACCGTCATGGTCGAAGTGGTCGGTGCGGGCGACTTCCTGCCCACCTATGCGGGCAACCTCGACATCATCACTGCAGCCGCGGTCCAAGTCGCCGACGTGATGGCACAACAGAACCTGGTAGGAGCAATCAAATGAGCACCCATCCCCTCGGCGCGGTCACCCTCGTCGATACGACGCTGCGCGACGGAATGTCCAGCGTCTCACATCAATTCACCCCGGAGAACGTCGCGGCGATCGCCGCCGGACTCGACCGAGCAGGCGTCAAGACCATCGAGGTGGCCCACGGCATCGGCCTCGGCGCATCCTCCATCCAGTACGGTTTCGCCGCCGCCACCGATCCCGATTACGTCCGAGCCGCAGTCGATGCCGTGGAGAACGCCGACATCGCGGCCCTCTACGTGCCCGGCATCGCCACCCTGCCCGAGCTCGGCAAGGCGATCGACGCAGGCATCAAGACGGTGCGCGTCGCGGTCCACTGCACCGAAGCCGACTGCGGCCAGCAGCCCATCGAATGGGCCAAAGAGCAGGGCCTCACGGTAATGACCTTCCTGATGATGAGTCACAAACTCGAGCCCGACGCCCTCGCTGAGCAGGCCGTGAAACTCGATTCCTACGGCGCCGACGTCGTTTACGTCGTCGACTCCGCGGGCGCTATGGTGCCCGCGCAGGCTGCGGCCCGTGTCGCGGCGCTGCGGTCGGCCATCGACGCCGACCTCGGCTTCCACGCACACAACAATCTCGGTGTGGGCATCGCCAACGCACTCGCCGCCGCCGATAACGGTGCAACCTTCATCGACGGCTCACTGCGTGGCCTCGGCGCCAGCGCTGGCAACGCCCAAACCGAAGTGCTGGCAGCGGCTTTCGACCGCGCAGGGTGGCAGACCGACGTCGACCTGTTCGAACTGATCGACACCGCCGAACACATCGTCGCACCGCTGATGAAGGAACCGCAGATCGTCGACGAGACCGCACTTGTCCTCGGTTACGCAGGCGTGTATTCGACGTTCTTCCATCCGACCAAACGCGCAGCGAAGAAGTTCGGCGTGCCCACCCGCGACATCCTGCTCGAACTCGGCAAGCGCGGTGTGATCGGCGGTCAGGAAGACATGATCATCGACGTCGCCTCCGAGCTGGCCGGACGCACCTACGAGACCCCCGCCGTCGCGGCCGTCTAGAGGAGTTATCCACTAATGACAACGCAATTCGACGCCGCGCACCTCATCGGCGACAAGTGGCTGCCCGCCTCCGACGGTGCCACATTTGAGACCCGTGACCCGCACGACGGTTCGTTGCTCGGCACCGTTCCGAAGGGGACGGCCGCCGACGGCGAGGCCGCAATCACCGCCGCGCGGTCGGCTTTCGACGACGGTCCGTGGTCCACCATGGCTCCGAAGGAGCGTGCGAGGATCCTGCACGCCGTCGCCGACAATCTCGACGCGCATCGAGAAGAGCTGGCGCAGTTGGAGACTCGTGACGGCGGTAAAACCATCACGCAGTCGCTGCACGCCGAGATCCCACGGGTCGCACACAATCTGCGGTTCTTTGCCGACTATGTGTCGATGGCCGCCAACGAGGCGTACCCGGACGGCGATCTGCTCTCTTATGTGCTGTACCCGCCTGCGGGCGTGGTGTCGGCGATCAGCCCGTGGAATGCCCCGCTGATGCTTGCGACGTGGAAGATCGCTCCCGCCTTGGCATTCGGCAACACCGTGGTGCTCAAGCCGGCCCCGCAGACGCCGCTGACGGCACATCGGTTCGCGGAGCTGGCGCTCGAAGCAGGTCTGCCACCGGGCGTGCTGAACGTGGTGCATGGATTCGGCGGCGAAGCGGTCGCTGGACCGCTCACTTCCGACCGTCGTGTCGACCGGATCACTTTCACCGGGTCGAGCGCGACCGGCGTCAAGATCCTGCAGTCGGCAGCGCTCAACCACACCCCGGTGTCAGCGGAGATGGGCGGTAAATCGGCGAACATCATCTTCGAAGACGCGGATCTCGATGTGGCAGTGCCGATGTCGCTGCGTGCGATCTTCGGTGGCAACGGCCAGGTCTGTCTGTCCGGATCGCGGCTCCTTGTGCAGAACTCGATTCGGGAAGAATTCGTCGCGCGCTTCGCCGAGGAAGCTGCGAAGCTGACTGTCGGAGATCCCAAGGACCCCGATACCTTCATGGGGCCGCTCATCGAGCAGCGCCACCTCGACAAGGTGCATGGCTACGTCGAACTCGCCCAGTCGGAGGGAGGTAAGGTTCTCACCGGCGGCGAACGACTCGCCGACGCGTCGCACTCGGCTGGTTTCTACTATCCGCCGACGGTGATCACCGGGCTGACCAACGAATCCCGCACGGCCCGCGAGGAGATCTTCGGTCCGGTCGAGACAGTCCTCGGCTTCGACACCGAGGAGCAAGCGTTGGCCATCACCAACGACTCGCCCTACGGACTCGCCGGAATGCTGTTCACGCAGAATCTCGACCGAGCACATCGGATGGCGGCGCGCTGGAAGGCGGGCACGGTGTGGATCAACACATTCTTCGAACGCGATCTACGGCTGCCGTTCGGCGGCGAGGGCATCAGCGGATTGGGACGCGAAGGCGGTCAGTACTCCCGCGAATTCTTCACTGAACCCCGCGCTGTCACCATCCGACTGCGGCAGGCATAGTGTCCGGCGAAGTCTGCGTTGTCGTCGGCGCGACGGGCGCGATGGGCGAGGTCATCACTGAACGTCTCACCGCGCAGGGGTATCGAGTGCTCGCGGTGGCCCGCAGCGGGGAGCAGCTCGACAAGCTCTGCGCCACAAATGATTCCGTGATCGGCTGCGTCGCCGACATCGGGTCCGACGCCGCGGTCGACACGATCAGCGCCGCCCTCGACGCCCCGGTACGCATGGCCGTGTTCGCCGCAGGCCTGCCGGTGCGTGGCTCGGCCGACACCATCGAGCCGTCGGCGCTCGCGACGGCGGCAAACATCAAAGTGGCTGGGCCGCTGCGGTTGTTGCACGCAGTACGTGACCGGCTGGCGTTCGATTCGCGGTTTGTGGTGGTAGCCGGGTCCCTCGGCGTCGAGCCAGGGCCGCTCGACGCCGGTCCGGGGACGGCGAATGCGGCGCTGCTCAACCTGATGCGGCAGATCAGTGCCCTGTACGGCCCCAAAGGCGTCACGACGCATGTGGTTGCGCCGGGCCCCATTGACACACCACGACTAAGAGCTCTCGTGCAGACTCAGGCAGACGAGTCCGGTACATCGTACGAGGAGATCTGGAGCAGGTACGTCGCCAAGACCACGCTGGGCAGGCTGCCTACACTCGACGAAATCGGTTGGCTGGTAACCACTTTGCTTGCGCCAGAGGCGGCGGTACTGCACGGTGCGGTACTCGCCGCCGACGGCGGTACGCGGCACGGAATCGTCTGATCGGAGAAGGAGAACACTCATGCCCATTGCCCATTTTCATGTGCCGGCAGCCACATTCGACGCCGAGCAGGAACGGGAACTGCTCGAACGGGCCAGCGCGACCTACTCGCGGGTGCTCGACTCGCCGATCGAACGGGTCCGCGCCTTCCTGGTGCACTACCCAGCGTCGTCGATCGCCGTCGGTGGAATTGTCGACAACGACTCTCCCGCACCGTACTTCACCGCGATCGTGCTCGCCGGTCGCAGCGTGGAACAACGCCACGAATTGCTGACCGCATTGACCGATGACATCGTCGACACCCTCGGCGTCGACGTCTCTGGCGTGCGCGGCCAGATCATCGAGGTGTCGCCGGACAACTGGGGCATCGCCGGGCGGCCCGCCAGCGGTGTACGGGCAACAGAAATCGCTGACCGAGCGGCGTCGGCAACCGCATAAGAGCGGCGAATCAACTAAAGAATCCCCGAAGCCTGGGGCTTCGGGGATTCTTGTTGTGATCACCGAGTAGTGCTCACAAGAGGCCCGCTAGTGGCGCGTGTTGAAAGTAGTTTGGTGATCGGGGTGGTGGGACAATCGGTGTATGCGCGCCGAGCCGGTTCTGATATCTGAGTCTGATCGTGAGTTGTTGAAGGCCTGGCTGCGGACGCCGTCAATGCCGTCCGGGCTGGTGACGCGAGCGCGGATTGTGTTGTGGGCTTCGGAGGGTGTCACGATGGCGGCGATCGCGCAGCGGTTGTCGATCTCGCGGCCGACGGTGACGTTGTGGTGTCAGCGGTTTCGCGAGCTGGGGCCGCAGGGGTTGGCGGATCAGCCGCGCTCGGGGCGGCCGGCGACGGTGGACCGGGAGAAGGTGATCGCGGCAACGTTGACGCCTCCTCCGGCGAGTTTGGGTGTGACGCACTGGTCCTCGCGGCTGCTCGCCAAGCGTTTGAAGCTCGATCATGGGCAGGTCGCGAAGGTGTGGCGGGAGATGGGGATCAAGCCGTGGGGTGAGAACACGTTCAAGTTCTCCACTGACCCGGAGCTTGAGGCGAAGGTCATCGATGTCGTCGGGTTGTATCTGGCGCCGCCCGAGGGGGCGGTGGTGATCTGCATCGATGAGAAGACGCAGATTCAGGCTCTCGATCGCACGCAGCCGGCGTTGCCGATGGCTCCGAATCACCCGGCCGCGCGCACGCACGATTACATTCGGCACGGCACGACCAGCCTGTTCGCCGGATTGGAGATCGGAACGGGCAGGGTCGTCGGGCAGTGCTATGACCGGCACACCCATAAGGAGTTCCTCGCGTTCCTCAAGAAGGTCGCCAACGCGTACCCCGAGGTTGAGCTGCATCTGGTGATGGACAACTACGCCACCCATAAGAAGCAGGAGGTGAAGGACTGGCTCGCCGAGAACCCTCGGATTACAGTCCATTTCACTCCGACGTCGGCGTCGTGGATGAACATGGTCGAGATCTGGTTCTCGATCATCGAACGTCAAGCGATCCACCGCGGCACCTTCCGATCGGTCCGCGAGCTGAAGGCGGCGATCCGTGCGTTCATCAATGGCTGGAACCCGCGCTCGCAGCCGTTCGTCTGGACCAAGACTGCGGAGCAGATCCTCACGAAGATCGATCGCAAGAAGACTTCAGCCACGGGCCACTAGGGCGTGTCTCCTAATAGTCGCGACCAGCGGAAGCATGCCTGCAGGACCACGCCGGCCCGGTAGGTGATGGCGAGTTTGTCGTAGCGGGTGGCCAAACCGCGCCACTGCTTGGTGTCGCTGAACGATCTCTCAACGACGTTGCGGCCCTTGTAGATTTCGGCGTCGAATGCGGGCGGCCGGCCACCGGAAGTGCCCTTGCGTCGGCGGGCGTCGATCTCGGTGATCTTCTGCGGGATCACAGTTTTGATGCCCCGACCGGCCAGCATCCGCCGGTTCACACCACTGGTGTAGGCCCGGTCAGCGACCACCACGTCCGGCCGGGTACGCGGACGCCCCCGTCCCTGCCGGGGCACCCGAATGTCCGCGAGGACCTCACCGAGCATCGCACCATCGTTGCGTTGCCCACCGGTGACGACCAGCGCCAACGGACGCCCGTGACCGTCGACCGCGGCATGAATCTTGGTCGTCAGACCACCGCGAGAACGACCAATCCCGTGCCCGGCCGGTTCCCGGTCACCCCCGAGTGGGCTCGCAACGAACCCGACCGGCAGATTCGTGTAGTTCGACCGTGCCCCCTGTGTCCTGATCAGGGCGGGAGGTGTTCGTACCGTGCTGATGAGCACGGCTGATCGTGGCATCCACCGATACCGTCCAGTCGATCTTGCCTGCCGCGTCCGCCTCCGCCAACAGGCTCGCGAGCACCGCGTCCCAGGTCCCGTCCCGGGCGTAACGGCGATGCCGCTTCCAGACCGTCTTTCACGAACCGAACGCCTCGGACGGGAGATCCCGCCACGGAATCCCCGTCCGATACCGGTAGACGATCCCGTTCACCACTCGCCGGCTGTCCTGAAACGGCCGCCCACGCCGCCCCGCATTCGACGGAAGCAACGGCTCGATCCGAGCCCACCGCTCATCGGACAGCACCTCGTACCTCGATGAACTCACCGAGCAATCATCACCGAACCGCGACCGGAAATTGGGAGACACGCCCTAGGTCGCTGGTGTTTTTCGTGGCGTGGCGGTCCGTGTTGCTTGGTGCTGGGTTCGGGAGGATTGGCCTGTGACGTTGGGAGTGACTCCGAGCCAGGCTGATTTGTTCCGTTCGACGACCGCGTTCTGCGAGCCGCGGATCGGCGAAGACTCGATCTACGGGTTGTTGCACCGGCAGTGCCACCGGTTGTTCCCGGACGAGATGTTCGCGGACTTGTTCACCGATGTTGGTCGCCGGTCGGTACCGCCGATGATCGTGGCGGTGGTGATGGTGTTGCAACGTTTCGAGGGGTGCAGTGACCGGGAAGCGGTCGACCGGTTCGCGTTCGACGCCCGGTGGAAGTACGCGGCGGGCGGGCTGGACTTCGATTACCCGGGATTCGTGCACACGGTGCTGGTTGATATGCGGGCCCGGCTGGCCGCCTCGGATGCGCCGGACCGGATCTTCGATGCCGTGCTGCAGGTGGCCAAGGCTGCCGGACTGGTCGGGCGTAAACGGGTGCTGGACTCCACCCCGTTGTATGACGCGGTCGCCACGATGGACACGGTCACGTTGATCCGGTCGGCGATCCGTGGGCTGCTCAAGGCGTGTGATGCGCAGTTGGGGGCGCGGGTCCGGGACGTGCTGGCCCGTGATGATGACTACGTGGGCGCGGGGAAACCGGCCTGTGACTGGGACGACCAGGTCGCCCGGGCGGTGTTGGTCGATGAGTTGGCTCGGGACGGGATGGCCGCCCTGGCCGTGTTGGAGGGGCGGACGGTCAGTGAACCGGTGGCCGCGGCGGGGCAGTTGCTGGCCACCGTGCTGGGGCAGGACCTGGAACAAGACGCTGACGGGGTGTTCGCGATCGCGCGGCGGGTCGCCAAAGATCGGGTGATCTCCACGGTCGACCCGCAGGCCCGGCACGGGCACAAGACCGCCGCACGCTCCTTCGACGGGTACAAGGGGCACCTGGGCCTCGACCCGGACAGTGAGATCATCACCGCTACCGGCGTGACCCCGGGCAACACCGGTGATGCCGCGGCCGCACAAGACCTGATCGCTGATCTCCTCGACACCGACGATCACGATGCCGGCGATCACGGCGACGCGGATGAGCCTGGCGTGTATGGGGATAACGCGTACGGGACTGGGCCGATCCACGACTTGCTGGAGGCTGCCGGGATCGATGACAAGTGCAAGACCCAGTCGCCGTCCAATACTGGTGGCCTGTTCGCCAAGGACGAGTTCGAGGTGGACTTGGACGCTGACACGGTGACCTGCCCGGCGGGGCAAGTCTCGCCGATCCGGCGCGGGAAGGGTGGTGCCGGCACGGCACGTTTCGGGGCGGCGTGTGCCGAGTGCCCGCTACGGGAGCAGTGCACTACCTCCGCGAAGGGCCGCACCATCAAGGTCGGCGCCTATGAACGGCAGCTGACCGATGCCCGCGGGCGGCAACAGGACCCGGGATGGGTGGCCGACTACCGGGCTACCCGCCCGAAGGTCGAACGCAAGATCGGGCACCTGATGCGCCGCAAGCACGGCGGGCGCAGGGCACGGGTCCGCGGCACGACGAAGGTTGCCGCTGACTTCTCCCTGCTGGCCGCCGCGGTCAACCTCGTACGCCTGAGTGTGCTCGCCGTGACGTTCACGACCGGTCAAGGATGGGCAGCGACCGCCTGATAACACCAGGATCAGACTCGAAACCCCTTACCTGGCCGTCATATCCGCCCTCAAGCCGGCGTACTCGACTGGCCAGCGTCATCAGTCCCGCCCGGCGACCAGCCGCGCTCGGCCAGCCTCAGCCCCACGCGGTGACCTGATCTACCCCAGCCGACCATCCTCACCCACACGCAGCTGTTCAACACCAGCCACCTACTAGTTGAAATCCTCGGTGACGAGCTCAGCGCCGAGCATCGTGACCCCCCCGGTCGCGAAGTTGGGTACGTCGGCTGCGGTCGCCTTACCCTCAGGCGAACCCAGCCCGGCGCCGAACGCTTCCTTCGAGTCGAAGTCGAGCGTCGTGACCAGGTAGATGTCCGGAGTGGAACCGTCCAGCCCCTCGGTCTTCGAGATCGATACGTGGCGCAGGCCGGGGATCTTGCGGGCCAGCGGGATGTGGGTGTTGAAGTAGTACTCATCGAACGCGGCCGGGTCGGTCGGCTGGTTGTACAGCACGTTCAGGCGATACATGGTTCTCCGATTATCGTTGGGGGAGTGACATTTTCAGTTGTGCGGACCGACTTGCGGCCAGTTGTGACACCTCGTGTCACCTTACGCGTTCAGGGCGCGGCGCAGTCGGGGGCCGAATTCGCAGCCGCCGACGGTGCAGCTGCGACAGTGAACTCCTCGCGGAAGATCAGCCTCGGTGCCATCCGGCGGCGCTTGAGTGACTTCACCGCAGCCTCGATCATTGCGGGTGGGCCGCACAGGTAGGCGCTCATGCCCTTGCACGAGGAGAAGTCGCCGACGACGACGTCGGTAACCATTCCGGTTGCGCCCGCGCACGACAGTTCGTCGTCGCCGCTCCACTGGTCTTCACTCAGCGCGGGCCGGTAGGTGAAGTGCTCGTATTCCTGCGCCAGCGCCGTGAAGTAGTCGACGTCGTAGAGATCCTCCCGGCGTCGGCCGCCGTGGTAGAGGTGCAGCGCGGGAACCAGGTCGTTCTCCAGCGCGTGCCGGATGATGGACTTCAATGGTGCGAGTCCGGTGCCTCCACCAATCAGAATGGCAGGTTCGGTCTGTGCCTTGACGAGGTTGAACTGGCCGAGTGGGCCGCGCAGCGTGAACTGGTCGCCGGTCGCGAGACCGGCGAAGATCCAGCCGTCAGTCGCGGCGCCGCCTGGAGTGCGCTTCACGTGGAATTCGAGCCGCGATGTTTCACTCGGTGGATTGGCCATCGAATACTGGCGGCCGACGCCGCTGTGCGGTATTACCAACTCGGCGTACTGACCGGCGTTGAACGTCATCGGTTCGTCGAGTTCGACGACGAGTCGCCTTGTGTCGGTGGCGATCTCATCGATCGTTAGCACGGTGGCGGTGTAGTCGCGCAGCGGATGATGTGGCGTGTCGTCGTCGACCGCACCGAGCGGTTCGACGGTGACATCCGACCGGGGACAAGCCATGCAGCCCAACGCCAGTCCGGCGCAACGCTCGTCCGCGGTCAGGGTGAACTCGGGTGAGTCGCGATGGTCTACGTCGCCGCTGCGGACCCGGACTTTACAGGTGCCGCACGTGCCCTGTGTGCATGAATGCGGCAGCCACTGTCCGGCGCGTAATGCGGCGTCGAGAATCGATTGCTCGGGTGCCGCCTCGAACGGGGTGGGCGAGCCTGCGACGGTGACCGAGTGCGTGATCAGGTGGTCCTCCTGGGGCGGATCGAGAGTCGGAGCGGACATGACCTCAGACCTCCCAGGTGACGTGCAAGGCTTGGGCGCCGCGGAATCCCCAGCCCCAGAAGTCGACATCGTGGGTGTCGTCGCGCTCGATGTTCGGGATGGTCTCGAGCAGTTCCTCGAGGCCGATGCGGATCAAGTTGTTCGCGAAATATGTTCCTGCGCAAGCATGTACTCCGCCACCGAAAGTGAGATTCGGAACCACGGGGCGGTCCATGTCGAAGTCGGTGGGAGCGTCGTACTCGTGCTCGTCATTGTTGGCCGAGCCGTACGTCAGCATCACCGGGGTGTGGGCGGGCAACGTGACGCCGCCGACGGTGACTTCCTCGGTCGTCAGTTTCACCGCGGCGGACCAGATGGGGGCCACCCAGCGCATTCCCTCGCCTACGGCGCGGGGAATCAGATTCGGGTCGTCGATAACTCGCTCCAACTGCTCGGGCTTGGTGAACAGGCCCGCCAGGGTGGTGGCCATGGCGTGCCCCGGCTCCTGCATCGCACCCAGCAGAAACACGTACAGGTTGGGGTAGATGACGTCGCGGCTACGGGTCTGGCCCGCCGGCATTCCATCGTGCAGCCAGTGGCTGATGGCGCTGTCGTCGGGTTCGACGATCCAGCGGTCGATTTTGGGGTCGAGGATCTCCTGGATCTCGGCTTTCGCCTCGTCGCCGGGGACAAACCCCTCCGGATTGGCGAATTCACCGTTCTCGTCGACAGCCGCGTTGGTGAACGATCCGGACAGCTTGTGGAACCATTCGCGCAGCTTGTCCTCGGAAACGTCGGGCAATCCCATCATGTCGCCGAGGGCACGGACAGCCAGCGGCTCGCAGTACGCGGAGACGATTTCCGCCTTTCCGTCGTCTTCGATCGCGGCGACCATCCGCTGCGCGGTTGGGCGGACGAGGTCGTCGATGTAGGTGTCGACGGCCGACGGCTGCAGGTGCGGCTCCACCATGTCGCGCAGCTCGCGGTGTTCGGGACCGTTGGCGTTGAGGATGGCGCCGTCGCCGAAGGTGCGGCTCCCGGCAGGCGAGATGATGGCAGGCCAGTTCGCGGAGTCGCGCGAGATCTCCATGCAGAGCTCGCGCGTCGAGATGATGTGCAGCCCCAGCGCAGGGACGAACGCGACCGGCGCTTCGCGGCGCAGTCGCTCGTAAAAGGGATGTGGGTCGGCCTCGAGTTCGGCCATGGTGATGTCTTCGATCCACGATGGGATAGCGGGGGCGGCGGTCATCTGAGACTCCTAGCGGGCGGTGAATTCGGATATGCCGAACGCGGCATGGTGACTGGCTGCGCAAGGCTTCGGAGATCCGGGTGGTCCGTCGAACCGATACCCTGTGATTTGAAACACTATTGGCGGAGGTGGCTCAAGAGAATGACTGAACCTGCACCGATGAATGACCCGGAGTGCACGGACGCGACCGCGTCCGAGAGCAGTCTGGTCGCGGTGAAGACTGATCAGTTGGCAGCAGCTGAAGGGCGCGCGAGATGGTCGGCGGCGTTGGATCAGACGTTCTGCGAGATGGATGTCGATTGGCCCGGCGAGGGCGGGCCGTTCCGTGCGGAACTGACCGCCCGACCGATTTCGGACCTGTCGCTGTCGATGGTCCACGCCGACCCGCACACCGTGGTTCGGTCACCGGCGATGATCGATTCCGACGCAGGCGAGGATTACATTCTGTGCCTCGTGACTGGTGGTTCCGCGACGCTGGGTCAGGACGGACGGACCGGGGTCCTCGGCGGTGGGGCGTTTGGCATCGTGGACGCATCGCGACCGTTCTTTGTCTCGGGCACAACAGAATTCGCGCAGGTGGTGCTTCGTATCCCCCGGGCCGAACTGGACTCCCGAGCTTCCCGCGGCATCATCGACTCGGCGGTCGGGGTGGCCGTGCCGGCGAAACAGGGAGTGGGGCGCCTTGCGTCGAATCTGATCGTCGACGTCGCGACGCACGGCGACGACGTCTCCGCCGGCTCTGCGTCGGCGATCGCCACCGCATTGTTGGACATGGTGGTGACCGCGGTGAACGACGTCACCACACCGGTCGCCGTAATCGATCGAGTGCACGCCGACGATATTCGGCGGGTACAGCGAATCATGCTGCGGCACATCGACGATTCAGACCGGACCATTGCGGACATCGGTGCTGAGGCCGGTATGTCGGTGCGGTATGTGCACAAGCTGTTCAGCGCGGCGGGCGGAACTCCGCGAGCCTGGCTTTCTCGTCAACGACTCGAACGTGCACGCACCATGCTGCTGCAGACCGACCTCGGCGTCGTCGACGTCTGTGCGCAAACGGGATTCAAAGACCCGTCGCACTTCAGTCGGGCGTTCCGGCGCGCCTTCGGTGCGAGTCCGGCGCAGTACCGGACTCAGCGAGGTCAGAGTGGTCGGTCAGGAACGGCGTAGATCGTCCGACGGCGAGACGCCGAACTCGCGACGGTACTCGCCGGCCGATACCGCCGGTCGAGTAGGGACCTCTCCGCTTCGCTTCGAGGTCCCTACTCGACCGGCGGGAAAGTCCCTACTCGACCGGCGGGAAAGTCCTTACTCGATCAGCGGGGAAATCGGCAGTGGGCAGTGTTGGCGAACATCACCCTGCAATCTCCCTACCGAAGATCTGCCTCGCCAATACCCAGCGTTGAATTTCACTCGCACCCTCGTAGATCTCGCCGATCTTCGAGTCGCGGTAGATCGCCTCCACTGGGCTCGACGAATCGTCAGCGCCCAGTTGCTGGGTGAAGCCGAAGCCGCCGAAGGCCTGTACGGCGTCGCGGCCCATCTGTACGGCTATCTCGCTGCCGCGCAGCTTCGCCATCGCTGCCTCGGGCTCGGGGAACGGTACTCCGGAATCCAGACGAAGTGCGGCCTTCAGATACAGGTCCCGCGCAATCGCGATCTCAGTAGCGCGGTCGGCCATCAAGAACTGCCAATGCTGCTTGGCGCCTAGGGGTTCGCCGAACGCATGGCGCTGGGCGAGATGCGCTGCAGTGTGGTCGAACGCAGCCTGTGCCATTCCGACGCCGGCCGCTGCGATCCCGATCCGACCGTACGTCAACGTCTGCAGTGCGACCTTCAGGCCGCCGCCCATCTCGCCCAACACAGCGTCGTCGGCTAAGCGCACGTCGTCGAGAATCACATCGGCGGTGATCTGTCCACGGTTGCCCAACTTGCGATCCGCCTGGCCGATCGACACTCCGGGAGTATCCGTCGGGACGATGAAGGTGGTGAGGCGTTCGTCGGTGCGAGCGAGCACGACGACGAACGCGGCAACCACCGAGTTAGTGATCCATCGCTTGCGCCCGTTGAGGATCCAGCCGTCACCGGAGCGGACCGCGACGGTCTGCACGGCCTGCGGTGAGAGGTCGCTCGACGCCGCAGGCTCGCTGGTCGCGAACGCCCCGACTATTTCGCCCGCCACCACCGGGGTCAGCCAGCGGCGACGCTGATCAGCGGACCCCTGGTCGATCGCGTTGCCGGCGAGAATAGCGTGCACGTCGAAGATCGCTGCGACGCTGTTGGAGTAATAGGCGAGTTCTTCGACTGCCGTCGCTGTTGCCGTCGCGCGATGCGCCAGTCCGTCGCCGCCGACATCGGTGCCGAACGGGATCCGGTAAATCCCTGCGGAGGCAAGAGCATCGAATGCATCCCGTGGAAAGCCGTCGAGCCGCTCGTCGCCGCGAGCGATGCGGCAGGCGAGCGGTGCGATGTCCCGACCGGCGACGTCGCGGACGCGTCGGCGAAGTGCAACGATTTCCGGTGGGCTGAGCAGATCGTGATACATGGTGTCGGACTGGCGCGACACCGGTGGGGCGGCAACGGTACGTTCGTCGAGGGAGGTCATCTGGGGCTCCTAGGTTGAAAGGCTTTGTACCCCAGTGATGTTTCGGCATTCGCTACCGTCCGACCAGCGTGTGTCGAGCATTCAGTGCGTCGACGGTCGAACGGCTCCGACGGTTCGGCGTTGCCGATCAGTCGGCGGCCGCGCGGCGCTCGGCGAGGGTCTCGTCACCGGCGGCGAAGTGCGTCGGCGGGACTTCGCGAAGAATCACCCGGATGTTGGCCTTCGGTGCGGCCACGGTGCGTTCGGTCGCCGCGGTCAGCTCGTGGATCAACGCCCGCAACTGTTCCGGTGTACGACCTTGGGCGAGAGTCACTTCGATGAACGGCATAGTTCAACCTCCTGCGATGGAAATGGATCCGAGGGACGTGAAGTGTGCCGCTACCCGCGCCCCCGGTTCAACTGCGACGGCGTCGGTCATGCCGCCGGTCAGCACCACCCACCCTGCTTCCAACGTGTGTCCTCGTGCGCCGAGTGTGTTCGCGGCGAACGCGAGAGCCTCGGCCGGATGGCCGAGAACTGCTGCGCCGGTGGCGCTGTCGACGACGTCGCCGTCGACTTCGAGAAGACATGCCTCCATTCCGAGATCGAGCGAATCAACCCGGCGTGCAACAGGTCCGGTCACGTAGACGCCCGACGAGTTGTTGTCGGCCACCGCGTCGGCGAGCGTGAATTTGAAGCCCGAGTAGCGGCTGTCGATGATTTCGACAGCGCCTACCACCCAGTCGACGGCGGCGAGTGCCTGCGCCGCGGTCACGCCGGGCCCGGCCAGCGGCCGCCCAAGAATGAACGCGATCTCTGGCTCGGCTCGCGGATGGATCAGTGTGTCGCGAGGGACGGGTAGTCCGGCGGGCAAGGCCATCGCGTCGGTCAGCCATGCCACCGACGGCTCGTCGACGCCCATCTGCTTCTGCTTCGCGCGCGAAGTGAGGCCGAGCTTCACTCCGACGACATTCTCGCCCTTGGCTTTCCGGTCGGTCAGCGCGAGATCCTGTGCGGCGTAGGCAACGTCGAGGTCCAGCCCCGACCACTCCGCCTGCAGCGACGTTCGCGGCGTTCGGGTGCGTTGGGCGGTCAGGAGAATGTCGGCGACCTTGGCCGGCCCCCACTCGGTGTCTGTCATTTGTCTTCCTGTCCGAACACGGCGGTCACCGATCCGAGGCCGGCGACGGCGGCAACCACCGAATCGCCGGGTCGCAGATCGACCGCCTTGGTCATGGAGCCGGGGAGTACCACGTGGCCGGGTTCCAGCGTGACGCCCAGCGGTCCCACGGTATTGGCAAGCCACACAAGCGCATTCAGGGGTGATCCGAGGACGGCGCCGCCTGCGCCGGTGCCGACGAGATCGCCGTTGACGTGCAGGGTGCAGCCGGCGAGGCGAAGGTCAACGTCGGAAAGCTGCACCGGGCGGCTGCCGAGCACCACCCCGCCCGACGACGCGTTGTCTGCAACGGTATCGAAGATGCCGATCCTCCAATCGCGGATCCGGGAGTCGACGATCTCCAGCGCAGGTAACACGAAGTCGACGGCGGCTGCCGCCTCGGCGACTGTTACGCCGGGACCGGTGAGTGGCCGACTGAGAACAAATGCGACCTCGGGTTCGATCCGTGGCTGGATGAAGGTGCGGGCCGGAATCGGTTGGTGCTCAAGGAAGAACATTGTGCTGGTGAGCTGGCCGAAGTCAGGTTGAGTCACCCCGGCCTGGCGCTGCATGGCGCGCGACGCCAGGCCTACCTTGTGTCCTTTGACGGTGTCGCCTGCCTTCTCCCAGGCCTGGACTTGCGCCTGGGCGATCTCGTAAGCGACCGACAGCGGAGCGTCGGCGAATTGGGGGGTGAGCGGGTCGATGGGCTCGTGGGTTTCATAGGCGCGCAGCAGAGTATCGGCGGCGCGTGCGATGTCATCGGTCATGAATGACTTTCTCGGTAGATGCTGGACAACGAAAGTCGGGAGATCATCCGGCGACCGCGTGCAGGGGTGTTTCCGGCGCGCCGACCGGGGTGATGTCCTCGGCACGGGCGAGTGTCCGCGATACCTCCGCAGCCGCCGAGATCACCGCGCGCCGGTACTCGTTCTGGGCGGGCACGAAGCGAGTGGAGGGTGCGGTCATGCTCAACGCCGCGACCACGACGCCGAGTTCGTCGCGGATCGGAGCCGCCACGCAATGCACCTCGGTGACCGCTTCGCCAGAGTCGAATGCGCATCCGGTCCGTAGAACGCTCTGCAGCTCAGCCTGCAACGACGCCGGATTGGTGATCGTCGACGGCGTCAGCCGACGCAACGGCTTGTGCGTGATGTTCCGCTCAATCTCCGCCGAACTACAATGCGCCAGAAGGACTTTGCCAACTGCGCTGCAGTGGGCGTCGAGGTGCGCACCGATCCGGGCGCCGGTCACGTTGATCACCTGATTGCCGACCACCTTGTCGACATACATGACGCGGTAGCGGTCCATGATCGCCAGATGTGTTGTCTCGTTGTAGGTTTCCGACAGCGTCTGCAGGGTCGGCGCCGCACACGACCGGACGTCGACGGTCCCCTGCAGCGTCTGGTTGAGTTCGACGACGCGCCATCCGATCCGGTACCGGCCGCGTGAGCGGCATTGCAGCAGGCCGATGTCGACGAGCGACGAAAGCAGCGCGTGTGCGCTGGACCGGGGTACGTCGATGGCCGCGGCCACCTCGGAGACGCCCCATTCGGGTTTGCGAACGGAGAACAGATCCAGGACCGGACCGATCTTTCCTACGGTTTGCAGCGCTGCCATGAGTATCCCTTCTATGGCGCACCCTTCAGGGGGGGTGACTCAGAACACTAAGGCCGGTATGGGGCGGGGAGAATGACCGTGCGTGCACAGTTGATCGCCTGAGCATGCACGGCCTCCCCGCCCCGCTAGAAACCCCACTGCTCGGGGCGTTCGGGCAGTTCGAGTGCCCGGAAGCTGCCGGTATAGAACACCAGCGGTCGGCCGTCGTCGTACCAGAGCTCCTCAACTCGACCGACGTGCAGCGTATGGTCGCCGGCCGGGTGGGAGTCGGTGACCCGGCACGACAGGTGCACCAACGCACCGTCGAGCAGCGGGACGCCCTGCCGCCACACGAACTTGACGAGGTCTGGCTTGTGCGTCGCCCCGGCGAAGTGCAGCGACAACGGTTCTTGATCGCCTGCCAGGATGGACACACCGTAGCGGCCGGTCTCGGCGATGCGGGCATCCATCTTGGCGCGGGTCGAAATGGACACCAACACCAGCGGTGGGTCCAGCGATACCGAGGTGAACGCATTGGCCGTCATCCCGTGCACGGCCGCGTCGTCGCACGATTGGGCGCCGTCGTCGACCTCCGCGGTGGTGACGATGGTGACGCCGCTGGCGAAGCGTCCCAACGCCTTGCGCATCCGCAGCGGGGTGGCGGCCAAGTCTGCGGTCGGGCTGCTCATCGCCGCACGATCTCTAGGTCGTCGTTGCTGATCAAGTCGGGCCGCGTCCAGCCGTTGACGTCGTACTCGGACATGCACTGCTCGGCGAATCCCTTCAACGCGACGTCCTGCCCGCTGCCCTGGTAGGCGAACAGCGTCTGAAAGCGCACCGCCTCGTGGTCGCCGCCGTAGTTGCGCTCGTACAGTTCGTGGCGGCCGCCGAACTCGCTGCCGACTGCGTCCCAGAGCAGCTTCAACAGTTGCACGCGGTCGATGGCGGCGATGCCGTTGGACCCGCGCACATACTGCTCGAGGTACGGCGCGATATCGGGATTGCCCCAATCGCTGGCGTGCGAGTTCAGATAGATCAGCCCACTTCCGAGCACCTGCTGGATGATCTCCTTGATCCGCGGATAGCCGACGCCCATGAACGTTCGATACGCCAAGCCGTAGTTGAGATTCGGCTGCACGGCGCCGTTGACCCACTCGTCGGGCGATTTGGCCATCGCGTCGGACAGACCCCAGAACATGTCCCGCCAGTTCAGGATCTCGCCCACCTGCATCTGCACGCCGCGGAATCCTGCCGTCCCGGTCATCTCGACTCCCTTGAGGACGCAGCCCGCGATGAAGTCGAGTTTCACTGCGAGGCGGGCACATCCGTGGAACATGAAGCGGTTGAGGAAGCCGGAGCGCATCACGAAGTTGTTGGTGGTCTCTACGTCGTAGGCGAAGACGTTCTCCCACGGGACGAGCACCTTGTCGAACACCATGATGGCGTCGTTCTCGTCGAATCGACTCGACAACGGGTAGTCGAACGGCGTGCCCATCACCGCGGCATTCATCTCATACGAGGTGCGGCACAACAGTTTAAGACCGGGCGAGTCCATCGGCACGGTGAAGATGAGGCCGAATTCCTTCTTGCGCAACGGAAGTCCGTAGTGCGCGATGAAGTTGGCGTTCGTGATTGCCGAGCCGGTGGCGACAACCTTCGCGCCCGAGACGATCAGGCCGGCGTCGATTTCCTTCTCCACGTGGACGCACACGTCGGCGGTCTCGTCGGCCGGCTTGTCGCGGTCGATCGGCGGGTTCACGATGGCATGGTTGAGGTAGAGCACCCGCTCCTGCGACTTGCGATACCAGTCCAGCGCATTGTTTTTGTACTCGCCGTAGAAGTCGGCGTTGGCACCGAGCGTGCCCAGGAACGACGCCTTGTAGTCGGGAGAGCGCCCCATCCAGCCATACACCTCACGCTGCCAGGTGGTGATGGCGTCGCGGGCCGCTAGCAGATCGTCGGCGCTACGTGCGGTCTTGAAGAACGGATGCGTGAAGCCGCCGTTGCCGGTGTCGGTCGGTGTGGTGAGTACACCGGCGTTGGCCGGGTCATGCATGGCGTCGTACATGCGGGCAACCGACCGCGCCGAATTCCGGAATGCCGGATGCGTCGTCACATCGTCCACGCGCTCACCGCGGTAGTAGATCTCGCGGCCGTCACGCAGTGATTCCAAATACTCGTCACCGGTCATCGGCCGAACGTCGTTGAGGGTCCCGGTGTCGAGCTGATCGGGGGTGGTGATGGTCATGCGAACTCCTTGCGAATCTGGGCATGGTTAAGGATCAGGTTGTGCAACAGTCGAATTCGATGTCGCCACTCGCTTTCGGCTGTGGCGATGGGTTATCGGGCTCATCCCAATCGGGGGTGTAGGAGTTGGGGTCTGAAGCCGCCGGTCTCGAGCAGGCTTCGGGCGATGGTATGTCGACCTCGGGGTTATGTTGACTGGCTCGGTCGATGCCCTGCTCCGGAGGGGACCGGGCGCTGAGCTGGTCAACATAACCGTGCCGGGCTCAGCGGTTCTTGAGGAACGCGATGAGAGCGTCCGAGGCCTGGTAGCGAGCTGGGGGCCGTTCATCGATCGCGGGGACGCGTTCCAGGGTTCGTCGTTTGATTTCGAGGTCGGCGTGGAGGTAGATCTGCGTGGTCTGGATGTTCGCGTGACCGAGCCAGAGCGCGATGCTCGCGGTGTCGATCCCGGCGTGCAGCAGGCTCATCGCGCAGGTGTGCCGCAGCGTGTGCGGGGTGACGTTCTTCCCTGCCAGCGAAGGGCATCGCTTGGCCGCGGTCGCCGCATGTCTGGTGACGAGCTTGCCGACGGCGGCTCTGGTCAGCGCGGTGCCTGTACTGGTCGGGAACAGCGGTCCCTCTGCCTGCGGTGGGCGCTCGGCGAGCCAGGCCGTAACGAGTTTCACGGTGTTCTTCTGCAGCGGGATCACTCGCTGCTTGCGGCCTTTCCCGACGCACTCGAGTTGGCTGTGCGGTCCGATGGTGATGCTGTCGATCCGCAGGCTGATCAGCTCGCTGACACGCAGCCCGGTTTGGATGCCCAGGTGCAGCAGGAGCCGGTCACGGCGCCCGAGCCAGGTGCTGGTGTCTGGAGCGGAGATGAGGGCTTCAGCCTCGGCCGCGGTGAGGAACGACACGAGGGTGGTCTTGGTGCGTTTCGCGGGGATTGCGAGGACCTGGCTGATCGTGGCGATCGCGTCCGGTGCCCGGTAGCTGGCGTAGGTGAAGAACGAGCGCAGCGCCGCGCGGCGCGTGTTGCGGGTGGCCGGGGAGTTCCTGCGCTCGGTTTCCAGGTGCTGGAGGAACCCGCCGATCAGGTCCGCGTCGAGGTCGGCCAGAGTCAGCGCGGACGGGGCGATGCCCGTGGCCCGCTCGGCGTAACCCAGCAGGAGGCGGAACGTGTCGGCGTAGGCCGCTTTCGTGTGGACGCTGGCGTTCAGGTGCCGGTCGAGCTTGTCGGTGAAGAACCGTTGCAGCAGCGGTGCGAGCTCACTCATCATCGGCCCCACTCGCCTGGATACGTTCGGCAAGAGCGGCTGCCAACTCCGGGGTGTTCGACAGATACCAGTACGTCGCTTCCGGGCCGACGTGCCCGAGGAACGCCGACAGCACCGGCATCATCGCATCGACATCCCCGCCGCCGCGGATGTGACCGATCAGCGTGGTTGTCGCGAACGAGTGCCGAAAGTCATGCAGCCGGGCAGCCGGCTGGTTCGGGCCACCAGCCAGACCGGCCATCTCTCGGATCTCTCGGAAGGTGTTTCCTGCGGTCGAGCGAGCGAGTCGGGTGCCGCGCCGAGCGACGAACACTGCCGCGGTCTTCGGGACCGGGAACGTCTTGTCCCGAAGGCGCTGATATCTGTTGATCGCTGCCATCGTCGATGAGCGGAGCGGAACGAGGCGGGACTTGCCGAACTTCGTGTCCGTCACTCGTGCCCAGCCGCTGCCATCACCGGACTCGTCCAGGGCGATGTCCCCGTCATCGAGGTTGCGGGCTTCGCTGATCCTCATCCCGGTCACTGTGAGCAGCCCGAGCAGTGTTTGCCAGGATGCCGCACGGACCTGTGGAGTCAGCCTGCCCGCCGCAGCCAGCAGCATGTCGATCTGGTCGCTGGTGAAGATCAGCGGGCGAGGACGATGCGCCCCGTAGGGTCGCCCGTCGAGGATCGGAATCTCGGTAGCGGGGTCGAACCAGGCGACGTGCGCAGCGAACTGACGGACGTAGTTCAAGTACTCCAACACGGTGCCACGGGAGAACTGTGAAGCCCAGGCGGTCGCCAGATCGTGTCGGATGGTGGGTTCGCCTGCTTCTTCCATCCACCCCACGAACGCGTCCAGGGCCTTGCCGGGCGTGGCCAGTTTGAACCCGAGCGCCCTTCGGGTCGCCAGGTAGCCTTCCAGGAGTTCACGCAGGCCGGTCATCGGGTCCGCCTGCTCGACGCGGCAGCAGGCCACTCGGGAGCCAGCGCGGCCAGTCGGTTCGTGTCGACCTTGGTGTAGATCGCGGTCGTGCGCAGGTGAGCGTGCCGTAGCAGCCGTTGGATCTCCTGCAACGTGGCCCCGGATGCGAGCATCCCCGTCGCGAACGTGTGTCGCAGACGGTGCGGGCCGAACTTCTCCACCCCGGCCTTGATACAGATCTGTCGGACGGTCCCGCAGACACCATTCGCCGTCAACGGCTGGACCGGATCGATCACGGTGAAGAACACTTCCTCGCCGACGATCCGGCCGCCGCGGCCGTGAAGAACGTAGTCCTCCAACGCTTGGCCGATCTCATCCGGCAGTGGGAGCTCATCGACACGGTCACCCTTGCCCCGAACGCGCAGGGTTCCGGTGCGCCATCCGATGTCGTCGAGTCGCAGCCCGGCGATCTCACAGGCCCGCAGCCCCAGACCGGTCAACAGCAACAGGATCGCCCGGTCACGCAGCCCTTTCGCCGAATGCAAATCGAGAGTGGCGAACAGCGCCTCGATCGTCCCAGCAGGCACCGGGTCAGGGATCGACGACAGCCGCCAGGCCGCCGCGTGCGGCACCACTCCGGACAGGTCCTGCCCCGTCCGGCCTGAGCGGTGGGCGTACTGCAAGAACGAGCGCAGCATCACCAACTGCTTGCCCAGCGTGGACGCCTTCAACCCTCGTGCTGCTTCCAGGTTCACCCATTCGGTCACCTTCGCCGCCGTCAGCGTCGCCAGCGACTGATCGACCGGTGCGGGCAGCCACTCCACAAACGCTGCGACACGGGCCGTGTAAGCGGCAGCGGTGCGCTCCTGCGCTGACCGCTCCCGCAGCAGCCACTTCTCGAACTCGTTCAGCGCCTCCCGCACGTCGGCGCGGCGCTGATCACGATGAATCACCATCCCTGGTCCTCCTGACCTGACGCCAGGCGATCCCAGCGACCGCCCAGTCAGATCAAGCGAACCCCGACACAGACGCTCATCGTTATCTTGACCAGCTCAGCGCCCGGTCCCCTCCGGAGCAGGGCATCGACCGAGCCAGTCAACATAACCCCGAGGTCGACATACCATCGCTTATGCGGAATTCCGCATAAGCGATGTAGTTGGTCAGGTTGCGGAACCCGAGGGCGGATCCGCGCAGGTGTTCCAGGCGTCCGTTGAGCGCCTCGGTCGGCCCGTTGCTGGTGCCGGGCCGATCAAAGTAAGCCAGGATGTCGGCGGCGCGGCGTTTGAGCGTTCGCCCGAGGGTGACGATCTCGGCCAGTTCGGCTGGGACCCCGGCGCTGATCTTGGCGATCAGGACGCGTAGAGCTTTGCGGCCGGCGGCGCGGTCCGGGTCACGGTAGGCGGCGACCATGTCCTGGTAGACACCCCAGGTCGCCTCGACCTCGACGTGAGCGTCATCAACGAACAGCGCGCGTAGCCTGTCGCTCTGCTTGTCGGTGAGCAGGTCCGCGCCGGTGTGCAGCGTGCGCCGCGACTTGTAGAGCGGGTCGTCCCTGAACCCACGGTGCCCGTGGATCGCGAGTTGGACCCGGCGCCGGCACCTGTCGAGGGCGTCACCGGCCAGGCGCACGACGTGGAAGGGATCCATCACCGTGACCGCGTCCGGGATCTCCTCTGCAGCGGCGGTCTTGAACCCGGTGAAGCCGTCCATCGCGACCACCTCGACCGCGTCACGGAAGGCGTCGTCGCGGTCGGCGAGCCAGGCCTTGAACGCCGCCTTCGACCGGCCCTCGACCATGTCCAGCAGCCTTGCTGGGCCGGCGCCATCGCGGACCGGGGTGAGGTCGATGATCACGGTGACGTACTTGTCGCCACGCCTGGTGTGGCGCCAGACGTGCTCATCGACGCCAATGACCTTCACGCCCTCGAACCGCGTGGGGTCGTTGATCAGCAGCCGCTTGCCTTCAGCCAGGACCGCGTTGTTGGCGGTGTCCCACGCGACCCCGAGTCCCTCGGCGACACGGACGACGGTGAGGTGTGCGACCACGATCCCTTCCAGCGCCCACCGCAGCCCGGTGCGCGAGAGCTTCGCGCGTGGCTCCGCCGCGGCGCTGGTGTCTTGGCGCCACACGTGTCCGCAGTCGGCACAGCGGTAGCGGCGCACTACAACTTCCAGCACGGTCGGTCGCCAGCCCAGCGGCTCGTGGGCCAACCGCCGGATCACGGTGTCACGAGCAGCGCCTTCGCTGCCGCACCGTCGGCACCACTGATCTGGTTCCACCACGCGGCACGCGAGGACCGCACGATCCGGCTCAAGTCGTTGCCCGGTCACGCTCAGACCGAGGCCGTCGAGTCGAGCGAAGGCGGTCAGGTCAGGGCGGCCGAAGCCGGCCGGCGGGGTAGCGTCGGACACGTCGAGGTCTTTCGGATGGATGGCGTAGGAACCTCCGTCGTCGGGAGACCTCGACGTCTATCTGCGGACCGACGCGCCCGGCCGACCTACACCGTCATCTGGGAAGACCCCTGAAACGTCTTCGACGACGACGGGACCGGCGAGGAGGAGGGCGCGGTGAGCTAAAAGAATGGAGCTTGCTCGGCTCCGACGCCGCCGCAAGCTCCGGTGAAACGGTCGGTACTGGTCGGTCGTCGTCGGTCACCACCGGATGGCGGCGTCCTCCACGCTCGGCGTTTACGCAGGTCAGCGGCTCGTTCGCCCAGTGGGCGCATCAAGCGATAGACGCAAAGCCGACGTGATTAGGTCGTCGGTTCGATTCCGACAGGCGGCTCGCGGCCGGCATCCTGTCCGTGTGCCGATAGGCCTCGCACCGCTCGGCAACGCAGCGTGGCGTTGCGTCGCGACCTGGCGACGGCTCGGCGGGGCGCGATCGTCTCGTGCGTTGGCGGACTACGGGAGCTTGGAAGCGAGGACGTCGGCCGCCAGGATCTCGGGTGCTGCGCCGAGGAGGTGCTGGTTGGCCGTCAGGGCTGCGACGATGGCGCCGTTGGCGTGGGCGTCGCGAGCGGCCTCGTCGGGGAATGCATCGAAGATCCAGAAGGTGTCGGCGTGGGTCCTGACCGCGAACCAGACAATCGTTCCTTCTTCTTCGTTGGCGAGTGCGACAGCGCCGGCGAGCAGATCGGCGAGCGCGTCGTGCTGTCCATCGGCCGCGACGATCTTGGCGACGAAGGCATACGGAAGTGATGCGGGTGTGGACATGAGGGGTTCTCCTAGGGCCTGTTACGAAAGTGGTTGGTGTGGTGTCGGCGTGTCCTCACACATGAGGTGAGGCCTCCCGAGTAACGCAGTTGGTGTCAAAGCAAATCCGTCACTGCGGGAGGCCTCGTGTCCACCATAAGCGCGACAGCACGTCATGACCTGACCAATGCGCAGTGGCAGGTGCTGCAGCCGCTGTTACCGGCAGCGCCCCGTCGAGGTCGCCCACGCGCGTATCCGCTGCGAGCACTGGTGGACGGCGTTCGGTACCGAACTCGGGTCGGCTGTCCCTGGCGAGACGTGCCCGATTCGTACGGGCCGTGGTGGCGGGTCTACGCACTGTTCGCGTGCTGGCAACTGCTGGGCGTGTGGGAACGCATCGAGACCGCGCTGTTGCAGCAAGCCGAGCAGGCCAACAAGCTGTCCTGGCAGGTCAGTGTGGACTCCACCACTGCTCGGGCGCACGTGCATGCCGCCGGCGCCCGCCGAGACAGCCCGCAACGTGTTGCGGGAGAACCGGATCACCACTGTTTGGGCACGTCCCGGGGAGGCTGGTCGACCAAGACGCACGTGGCGATCGATCGGCATCGTGGCGTGATGGCGTTCGTGCTGACTCCCGGCCAACACGGGGACAGTCCGCAGATGATCACCGTGCTGAACCAGATCCGGGTACCCCGGCCCGGGTGCGGGCGCCCGCGGACCCGCCCCGACTGGGTACTGGCCGACAAGGCGTACTCCTCCCGTGCCAACCGGTCCTGGCTGACCAGCCATCACATCCGAGCCACCATCCCGGTGCCCGGTGATCAAGCCGGCCACCGGCGCCGCAAAGGAGCCCGCGGCGGCAGACCACCGGCATTCGACAAGGCCAAGTACAAAGACCGCCACGCCGTCGAGTGCGGCATCAACATCCTCAAGCACCATCGGGCATTCGCCACTCGATACGACAAACTCGCCGTCCGCTACGCCGCCACCGTCCGCGTCACCGTCATCGATCACTGGCTCCGACGACTTTCGTAACAGGCCCTAGGTGTCGAGGTTTCTTGGTGAAGCGAGTTCAGCGTATGACGAGCAAGGGCATGTGAGAAGTGGCGTATACGGCAGTATTGCTATTGTTCACGCCATGCGTATCGGACTGATCGCGATCGACGGCTGCTTCGGTTCGGCTGTCGCGTCGGTCATCGACATCGTGCGGGTGGCCGACGGAGCCCGCGGCGATGTCGACCCGCGGATCGGCCCGATCGAACTCGCCATCCTCGGACCGAAACGGAGAGTGACCACGACGGCATCGATGACCCTGTCGGTGGACCACCCGCTGTCGGAGTCGGCAGAGTTCGACGTGGTCGTCGTGCCTGCGCTTGGAACCCTTACGGCCGCCGCTACCAACGACGTCCTCCAGAGCCGAGATGCTCGTTCGGTCATCGCCTCGCTCGGGCGCCTCGACGAGGCGACCACCCGGATCGCCGCGGCGTGCACCGGCGTGTTCGCTGTCGCCGAGACCGGACGGATGCATCATCGGCGGGCGACGACCAGCTGGTTCCTGGGGCCGGAGTTCCTGAAGCGCTATCCGACCGTCGCCCTCGATCTCGACACCATGGTCGTGGTCGACGGGAACCTCGTCACCGCCGGCGCCGCGTTCGCCCACATCGACCTCGCGCTCTCACTCGTGCGATCGATCAGCCCCGACCTGGCCCAACATGTCGCCAAGCTCCTCATCATCGACGAGCGTCCGTCGCAGGCGGCCTTCGTCGCCTACGAACATCTCCGGCACGAGGACCCGATCGTCGTCGAGTTCGAACGCTTCGTGCGCGCCCGCCTGGACGAACCGTTCAACGTCGCCTTCGTCGCGCAGTCGCTCGGCACCAGCCGGCGCACCCTCGAACGACGAGTCCGTGCGGCGCTCAACCTCACTCCGCTCGGCTTCGTCCAACGGCTTCGCATCGAACGAGCTCGGCACCTCTCAGCAACCACGGACCTCACCTCCGCCGAGATCGCGCTACGGGTCGGCTACGCGAACGCTGAGACTCTGCGCTCCCTCCTGCGCAGGGAGCGACGCCGTTCCTGACCTATCGCCATGCCTGTAGCCGGTGTCCTAGTGCTCGACTGGAACCACCTCTCAGCACGTCGCGTCGACGCTCCTGCGTCGCCCCTGGACGACCCACTCGACACGCCCGCAGCACAAGCCATGTGACGTGTCCCGGCTTCCCGGACGGTCGGGGTCGGGTGGCTGTGATGTCGCTGCGTTCTCGTCGAGGGGGTCAGCAGACTCGATCAGGGTCGATTGGGATGAGACGCGAAGGCGCTCAGGTCAGGGCGGCCGAAGCCGGCCGGCGGGGTAGCTTCGGACACGTCGAGGTCTTTCGGATGGATGGCGTAGGAACCTCCATCGTCGGGAGACCTCGACGTCTATCTGCGGACCGACGCGCCCGGCCGACCTACACCCTCATCTGGGAAGAGCCACTTTCCATCGGCATCGAGAAGATCGGCTACTCATTTGGGCACGGCGCACCCAAGAAGGCCCGGGGGTGCTCGGAAACCGTCCTCCATCGTGTGCGACTGAACTAGCCCGCTTACTCGAAGCCCCAGGTTCAGAACCCTGACCTGATGAGATCCGCGGCCTTCTCCGCAACCATGATGGTCGGAGCGTTCGTGTTTCCGTGCGGTATGGATGGAAAGACCGAAGCATCCGCGATGCGAAGGGCGGTCAGCCCATGCACACGGAGCTCGGGTGAGACCACGCCCTCACCCGGTGCACCCATCCGCGCAGTGCACGCGGGGTGATACGTGTGCTGCACGTGACGTCGGACATCGTCCGCCAGATCCGCATCGGAGTGGCCAAGTCGCGGATCGAGCTCCCGCGTCGTCAGGGCACGCAGCGACGGGCTGTGCGCGATCTCCCGAATGAGCCGGCATGCGACGACCATGGACGTCATGTCCGCGGACTCCCGAAAGTAGTTGAAGCGCAGGGACGGTGCGCTGTGCGGGTCGTTGTCCCTCAGGCTCACCCGACCTTCGCTGCGCGACCCGACGAGCGAGGAGCCGATCATGAAGGCCGGTTTGTCATGAGACCGCCGGCCGTGATCGCGGAAGAAGGCTGGTCCCGCAAGCAACTGCTGATCGGGTGCCGGACCGGACCTGGTGCTGAAGAAGCCACCGACCTCAACAATGTTGGAAGTCAGGACGCCTCGACGCTCCCTTGCATAGGTCCTCAGGACTGTCCGGTCCGCCGAATCGAACAACGTGCCAGGTCGGTCGGTTTCGAAGTTGACCGTATAGAAGGGATGGTCCATGAGATGTGCACCGACGTGGTCATTCGCCACGACGGTGGGGATGCCGAGGGCCTGCAGGTGCGTCTCCGGACCGATGCCTGAGAGCATGAGCAGCTTGGGGGTGTTGAACGCACCACAACAGATGATCACCTCCGACGCGGCGCCGATGGTCTCGACCCGACCGTCGTGCTCCACCACTACACCCGTCGCGCGACCGTTTCGAATCACGACGCGGTGGGCATCAGTGTTCGTCATGATCGTCAGGTTCGGCCTGCTCTCCAACGGATCGAGAAATGCAGCGGCGGTGCTGTGCCGCATGCCGTCGCGTTGTGTGAGTTGGAACGATCCCACACCTTCCTGACGAGCGCCGTTGAAGTCGCCATTCTGCCGAAGGCCAACGCTGAGCGCCGCAGCGATGAACGAGGCTCTGAACTCATCCGGGGACCGCGGGTCGGACACCGACAACGGTCCTTCCGTGCCGTGGTACTTGTCCCGGATGCTGGAGTTGGATTCGGACCGCTTGAACAGTGGCAGGACCTCGTCATACGACCAACTACCCATGTCGGGTGATGTGGCCCAGCTGTCGTAGTCGTGACGGTTGCCACGGATGTAGATCATGGCGTTCATCGCAGAAGACCCGCCCAAGACCTTGCCACGTGGGTGATAAATGCGCCGCCGGTTCAAGTACGGCTCCGGCTCCGACCGGTACGCCCAGTCGATGTCGGTGTTGAACTGGGTTGGAAATGCCGCGGGGACCTCGATGCGCCCCTGGTGGTGGCTTCCCCCTGCTTCGATCAAGAGCACATGGGCGTCCGGCGACTCGCTCAACCTGCTGGCAAGAACCGCACCGGCAGAGCCGGCGCCGACGACGATGTAGTCGTACTCCAGACACATTGATCCAATCCTTTGGTACGCGAAGCTTTGCTAACCCACCTCATTCTGGGAAGTCAGCGCGCGCTGCACCGCTCCTGGACATGTCTGGAACACGCAGTGACCGATTGTTGCCAGGCGTGGTCATCCGACGTGGATCTGGCACACCACGCAGTCCAGCGCTTCCCCTCACTCAAGGCGCTCACACCACGAAATCACTGAACTGCTAAGTGAATTCGAGCGCTTCACCTGCTTCGCACCATGCGGTGGTACCGCCGATCAGGTCGGCGACGTCGTCATACCCGTGCCCGGCAAGGAACCGGGCCGCGCCGCGCGAACGGCCGCCCGACTGACACACCACGAGCACCCCGTGGTCGTGCGGGATCTCGCCGATCCGCACCAGGAGGTCGGCCTGCGGCACGCACACGGCACCGGGCAGGTGTCCGCCGGCGTATTCGGCGGGTTCACGCACGTCGACGGTCAACCCGGGACCGGTGAGGAACCGCTTCGCCTGCGGAACGTCCCACCGGGGCGGGTCCGCATCCCCGAGGTCCTGCGCCTCCGGCAGGTCCGCGCGCCCCTGGTTCGTCGCCATGATCGCGGTCATGTTGAGTGGTCGGGCGGGCGGTTGCTCGGCATACCCGAGGAACTCCTCGTGCGAGAGCGCAAGCACCGGATTGAAACGGCGCTCGAAACCGATCGTCGTACTTGGGCGCCCGCACATCGCCTTGCCGCAGGTGCCCTCGAAATGCGCCGGGAAGACCTCCACCCAGTCCGGCAACTCCAGCAGCCGGCGCACACTGCACCACTGCTGTTCCGCGCCCTCGGCACCGCCGAAGTCGGGCCGACCGACATCCCCGACGAACAAAGTGTCGCCCGACAGCACCATCGACGGCTCGGGGCTGCGCGGCGGGTTGACCACCAGCAGCGACAGTTCCTCCACCCGATGGCCCGGCGTGTGCACCACGCGCAACTCCAACCGGCCGAGCCGCACCACGTCACCGTCGTCGAGCGGGACGAACTCGAAATCCACGTCGGCAGAGGAGTGCAGGTGCACGCCGGCACCGGTCGCCGCAGCCAGTGCCCGGTTGCCGGAGACGTGATCGGCGTGCAGATGGGTGTCGATCACCGTGGTGATCCGGTAGCCGCGCTCTTCGGCCAGCTCGAGATACGGGGTGATGCCGACCTGCGGATCCACCACCGCAGCCTCCCGGCTCTCGCGCGAGGCGATGAAGTATGACGCGCAGCCGTGCTCGTCGTGCAGGAACTGTTTGAAGTACATGCCGCGCCTCCGAGGACCAGTAGTTCGGGCGCCACCGGTCTGCTTCGAATGATCCACCTGCGCATAGCGTCCTCGCAGCTCATTGTCAGATTTGCGTGCCCTCAGCGCCTCGCCCGGAAGACCGGCTCCTCCCGCTTCAGCCCTGCGGTGCGCGCGATCCGGAAGTTCGCGCCGAGCAGCAGTTTGGTCTGCTCCCACCGCTCCCGGGAGAAGGTATGGCGGGCCGAGGACCGCCAGGTGCGGTCGAACAACCGCTTCGCGCCGACCAGCGCATCGGGAGACCTCCGGGTCAGCTGCTGCGCGAGAAGGCGTGCGGCGTCATACGGCTCGGGAGCGAGCTGACCGACCAGGCCCAGCCGCGCGGCCTCCTCACCGGAGATGATCTCGGCGGTCATGGTGAGCCGTTTGGCGGTCTCGATGCCGACCAGCTCGGACAGCGCCTGCACGCCGCTCATGTCCGGGATCAGGCCCCACTTTCCTTCCAGCACAGACCATTTCGAATCCGGTGCGGTCACCCTCAGGTCGGCGCCGAGCGCGATCTGCAACCCGCCGCCGTAGCAGTGCCCGTGCACCGCGGCGATCACCGGGACCGGCACCCGGCGCCAGGCCCAACATGCCTCCTGGAAGACGTTGGTGCCGCGCCACGGCCGCGGGATCATGCCGAGCGGCAGTTGCTTCGGGTCGGCCGTGACGGTCTTGAAGTCGAGTCCGGCGCAGAAGGAGTCGCCCGTTCCGGAGAGTATGACGGCGCGCAGCGACTTGTCCGTGCGCAGTTCGTGCGCCGCATCGGCCAGGCCGCGCAACATCGGCAGCGTGAGACCGTTCAGCTTCTCGGGGCGGTCCAGCCGGACGTCGGCGATGCCGTCGGCAACCGTGACATCAATGTTGTTACTCATGAGTAGAGAGTAGGCCCCGATACGCCACCCGCTGACGCTCCGGGCTACTCGACCCGCGGTGATGCAGCGAGACGACGCAGTTGCTCCTCCTGCCAGCGGTGGGCGCCCGCCTCGTACGCGACGATCGTGACGAACGGTGCCGCCATGGTGAGCAGCAGGCTGACCGAGATCGGCGCGCCGACCAGGGCCAGCACGACCGCCGCGATCAGCAGCAGCGCGGTGACCATCATGTTGGCCAGGTGCAGCGGGTCGAACCGGCCGATCAGCACGTCGTGCAACGAGTAAATCGCGACGAGATACAGCGCCACCGGAAGCGTCAGCAGAAGGGCCGCCGCCGTCTCGCTCAGCTCCGAGCCACCGTCGAGGAACAGTCCCAGGATGTGCAGGCCGGCGCCCGTCGCGGCGATCGCGACGAACACCACGATGTGGCCGTAGCCGAAGAAGTACCCGTAGGTCGGCCGGTGCTGCAGGAAGGTGCCGAACGGCATCATGAAGTAGACCCACCACATGCCGAAGGTGAGGCCGATCCCGGTGATGACCACCGCGATGGCGTTCCAGCTCCAGTTCTCGCCCGTCTCCCCGCCGAGCAGGCCCTGCGAGGAGCCGATGGTGCCGACGATGCCTTCTCCCAGGGTGATGATCGCCAGCAGGCTGTAGCGCTCGGCGATGTGCTGCGGGTGCCACGGCGTGCCGTTGGCGCCGCCCTGCGCCAGCACCGGGATGAGCAGTTCGCAGGCGCCGAGGAAGACGCCGATCGCGACCGTCACGGCCAGCGGCATCGGCACGAACCCGAAGACCACCCAGCCCGCCTGCACGATGAGCATCCACCGGATGTTGCGCAGCGCGACCAGCCGGTACTGCGGGGACTGCCGCGACGCACGCCACCACTGCGCGGCCAGCGGGATGCGCATGACGACATACCCGATGACCATCAGCCGGGTGTCGACGTGGTGGCCCTCGTCGACCGAGTGGAACATCGGTCGCAGTCCGAGCGCGAAGACCACGACGCCGACCATGGTGAGCATGGTGAGGACTCGGTAGAGCCAGTCGTCGGTGTCGAACGACGACGCGAACCACGAGAAGCTGATCCACGCCACACAGATCGCGAACATCGCGAAGAGGAAGGCGAAGACGCCCTTGGCGATGTGCCCCTCGGCCGCCATGTCCGCGAAACGTTCGGCGGACGTGCCG
The DNA here is from genome assembly GCF_014190805.1 of Flexivirga oryzae. NCBI lineage: Bacteria > Bacillati > Actinomycetota > Actinomycetes > Micrococcales > Dermacoccaceae > Flexivirga > Flexivirga oryzae. The sequence goes on from NZ_JACHVQ010000002.1 coordinate 809,222, forward strand.
ACCGCGACCACGAAGATCAGGTCGAACAGCAACTCCAGCGGAGTGGACGCTCGCTCGCCCTCACCCGGGTCGCGGCCCCGCATGGGGACCAGTCGTCGGCGGAAGGAGTCGGGCGACATACGGCTCATCCCCGCATCCTCGCAGGCGCGCCCCCGTCCGGTCAGCGGTCAGGACGTCGCGTCGATCGCGACCGGCTGACCATCCTCCCAGGTGTAGGGCGTCATCTCGGTCAGGCCGGGCGCGTAGGCGTGGATCGTCACCGCGTAGCCGTCGCCCACGTTGGTGAGGTTGTGCGGTGTGCCGGCGGCCACCGATCCCTCGTCGCCGGGGCCCAGCTCGGTCCAGTGCTCGGAACCGCCGCGCCACTGCCGGTCGATCAACTCACCCTCGACGACGACCATCGCACCGGCCGCCTTGCCGTGGTCGTGCCAGTCGGTCGTGGCGCCGGGCGGCCAGGTCATCACCCACACCTCGAGGTGCGGCGTCTTGGTCAGCTGGTGCCGCTTGCGCTCGTCGCCGGTGCGTTCGATCGTGCGGGCTACGCCCGCCTCGTGCGCGAAAAGTCGCGCCATCCGGACCAATTGGTCCTTGGTGAAATCCCGAACGCCGGGTGAGGTAGTGGTCATCGAAGTCTCCGTGATGTATGGCGGAAGCGCGCCCCCTGAGGCGCTGTGGTCTGCGGCAGCTGAGCGAAGGTCGGCTCAAAGTCGGCAGACATGCCACGTCGTCATGCGACGCCGGTCGGCGATGCGCATGAGACACGTGGCTTGCGAAGACATGCCCACAGCAGAACATGCCGCGGGCCGCTTTGCCAAACAAGTTCGGTCACATCTCGTATGACAAGACGATTGCCCGTAATGTGGACACGCGGTCCGAACGGAAGGTTCTGGGGCACTCGTTCGTTGGCACCAGCGACGGTGTCCGATCGGCACCGCCCGATCAAGGAGTGCGAGAAGCATGGCAACCAAGACCCTCACGACCGACACCTTCGCGCAGGAGGTCCAGGCCGACGGCATCGTCCTGGTGGACTTCTGGGCGGACTGGTGCGGCCCCTGCAAGATGTTCGCACCGATCTTTGAGGACGCCTCGGAGAAGAACCCCGACATCGTCTTCGGCAAGGTGGACACCGACGCCGAGCCGGCGCTGGGCCAAGCGCTGCAGATCACCTCGATCCCGACGCTGATGATCTTCCGCGACGGCATCCGCGTCTTCGCCCAGGCCGGTGCGCTGCCCGGCCCCGAGCTGTCGTCCCTGATCGACCAGACGCGCAAGCTGCCGATGGACGAGATCCGCGAGCAGGTGGCGGTCGAGCAGGCGCAGGCCGAGCAGAACCCCGACGCCGAGGTGTGACCCACCGCGGCCGCGACCGGTCAGACTTCGGGGCCGCCGGGGTTGCAGCGGGTGTCGTACATCCGCTGCGCGGACACCACCGGTCGCCACGGCTCGAGGTTCCAACTGGGTTTGTTCGGCTCCGCCAGCCGCGCAAAGGCCCAGTGGCAGTCGAACTGCGCACGCATCCCCGGCGTCCCGGCATCCGGTGTCTTGCGCAGGACCTCGCGCCACGCCACCCGCTCGGCGCCGTCCGAGGTCGCCACGCGTCCGCTGCTCGTCGGGTAGACCTGCAGGCTACGGCCGCTGGGCAGGCTGACCCACACGACCTTCGCGATGTATGGCGGAGGGGCCTCGTCGGTCGTCGTACTGCTCCGGCGGGCAGCGGGGGCGGTGCTTCCCGAGGCAGTCGCCGTCACGCCGGGGGCAGCTGTGTGCAGCGGCTCGACGCGGTGCGTGGTCGCTCGGCCACTGCTCGCACTGCGGACGTCGCCACTGCCGCACGCCGCGACCCCCGCGATGAGCAGCAGCGCCATACCTGCCCGGGCGCGCGCCGCCATACCTGCCCGGGCCCGCGCCATACCGACACGGAAGCTGACAGGACCACCGGCGGACACGCCACCCATTCTCATGCCGACAGGCTCACAAACTCATCGACAGGCTCAGAAATCCCGGCGCCCAGACCCCGGTACTTCTGCGTTTTCTGAGCCTGTCGGTGAGTGAGGGGCGGTGAGGACGCGTAGGGAACCGTGCTGCGCGATCTCGGTGAAACCGTCGGCCACGGCGGCCTGCACCACGTGCCAGGGTGCCTGGCCACCGTCCGCGGGGTCCGGGAAGACGTCGTGCACGAGCAACAACCCGCCCGGCACCAGATGCTGCGCGAACGCCCGGTAGTCGTGTTGCGCGGTCTCCTCGGTGTGGTTGCCGTCCAGGAAGAGCAGCTCGAGCGACGAATTCCACCACGTCGCAACCACTTCCGTGGTGCCGACCACCGCGGACGCGACGTCGGCCAACGAGTCCAGCACCGGACGGAAATGCGGCAGGGTGTCCAACCGACCGGTGCGGGGGTCGACCAGGGAGGTGTCGTGCCACTCCCAGCCCGGCTGATTCTCCTCGGAGCCGTGGTGGTGATCGACGGTCACCAGCTTCGCAGCGGCGAACCGGGCAGCGGCACCGAGCAGCAGCGTCGACTTGCCGCAGTAGGTGCCGATCTCCAGCCAGGTACCCGGACGCGCCGTGAGTGCCGTGTCGTACAGCGCCTCACCTTCCTCGACGGGCATGAAACCTGTTGTGGCAGCGACGACCTCGGCAACCTCGACCGGCACCGGCATCAGCCGACCGCCTCGTCCCGCACCAGCCTCTCGGACACGGTCGCGCCGGCGTCGCCCGGCCAGCCCGCGTCCCGCCAGAGCGCGGCGCCGCCGGTCGTCTGCGTCACCGCGTCGACCGCGAGCAGCACCGCCGCTGCCGTCCACGAGGTCTGTTCGCGCGGCCAGATGACCATGTCCGGCAGGTTGCGCCCCGTCCAGTAGCCACCGGTCTCCTCGTCACGCAGCCCCTGCAGGTCCGCGAGCACCGTCAACGCGCGGTCGGCATCGCCCATGGCGTCGAGCGCCGCTACGAGCTCGGCGGATTCGGCGGAGGTGACCCACGGCTGGTCGTGCACGCACTGCGCACCGTGCCCCGCGCTCACGTAGGTCGCCCACCCGTCGTCCAGCCGGGCCCGCGCGGCCGCACCACGCACGACTCCCGCGAGGACCGGGTAGTACCAGTCCATCGAGAAGCGGGACCGATCCGCGAACGAGTCGGGCCGCTCCCGCAGCGCCGCCGCCAGCCGATTGCCCGCCCAGCGCCACCGGGGGCGGTCGTGGCCCAGGGTCGCCGCGATGTGGCACGCGCACTCGATGGACTGCAGCGCACTGGCGCTGCCGGTCAGCAGCGCGAAGTCGGCGACCCCGCCGCCCTCCCCCACGGCCCAACCGAGTTCGCCGCCCGGATGTTGTGCCCGGATCACGAAATTGATCGCAGCCTCGACCGTCGGCCACAGTCTCGCCAGCCCGTCGGTGCGGCCGGTCACCAGGTAGTAGTGCCACAAACCCACTGCGAAATAGGCACATTGGTTGGTGTCCGCGCCCGCGTCCTCGACCTCGCCGTCGCGCAACACCATCGGCCAGGAGCCGTCCTTGCGCTGAGTGGCGGCCGACCACTCCAGTGCACGCCACGCGGCCGACCAGTGCCCGGCGACGGTCAGCCCCATCGCGGCCTCGATGTGGTCCCAGGGATCCAGGTGGCTGCCGTCATACCACGGGATCGAGCCGTCGGATCGTTGCTGCCGCAGCACGAATTGTGCTGTCGCAGCGCACTGTTCGGCGCTCAGCACACCGGGGACGGCGAGCGCACCTGTTCCTCGCACGAGCTCTGCCGTCATACAGCCACCTCCGGCTTCCGGAGGTAGACCACGAAGCTCTTGCCGAGCACCGGGTTGAGGGCGCGCTCCGAGGCGCGGGTCACGAACGGCGCCTTCATCATGTCCCAGACCAGCAGCCGGTGATAGGCCTTGACTGCCGGATTGTCGTTGTTGTCAGGCCCCACAGCGCATTTCAGCCACCAATAGGGGCTGTGCAGGGCGTGCGCGTGATGTTGTTTGTATGGCGCGAGCCCAGCCCTCTCGAGCTTGGCCACCAGCTCGGACGCACGGTAGATCCGGATGTGGCCGCCCTCCACCTCGTGGTAGGGGTCCGAGAGTTTCCAGCAGACCTTCTCCGGCCAGCTACGCGGCACTGAAACCGCAACAAGGCCACCGGGTTTGACGATCCGGAAGATCTCCGCCATGACCTGTTCGTCCTCGTGGACGTGCTCGAGGATCTCCGAGGCGATGACGCGGTCGAAGCTTTCGTCGTCGAACGGCATCGAGCGCGCGTCACCGTGCATGACGCTCCCGGACGCACCCTCGGGCACTTCGCCTTCGAGCTCCATGGCACCGAACATCACCTTGATGTCGGCCAGATCGGACTCGGACTGGTCGAAGGCGGTCACGATGCCGCCGCGCCGCAGCGCCTCGAACGAGTGACGGCCCTGGCCGGCACCGACGTCGAGCACGGTCATCCCCGGCGCCACCGGGAAGGCGGAGTCGAAATCCATCGTGATCATCGCTGTTGCTCCTTCTGCTCCGGCAGCGCGCCGGGCGCCGACGGCCGCGGGTGGGCCGCAATCACCTCGGTGTAGACGTCCGCGGTCGCGCGTGCCACGGCCGCCCAACTGTACGTGCTCACCGCCCGGGCCCGGCCTGCCGCACCCATCCGGGCCGCTTCCCGGGGTGCGTTCAGCACCGCTGCCATCGCAGCGGCCAGCGCGTCGGCGTCCCCGGAGGGCACCAGCCGTCCGACACCGTCCGCGAGCAGGTCCGGCAGTGCACCGACGTCCGATGCCACCACCGGCGTGCCGCAGGCCATCGCTTCGATCGCGGGGATCGAAAACCCTTCGTAGCGCGAGGGAATCACCTGCAGCTGGGCGGACCCGATCAGCGCGGCGAGCTCGTCGTCGCTGATGCCGCTGCGGAAGCGGACCCGGTCGACCAGGCCGGCCTCGGCCAGCTGCTTCTCGGTCGTTTCGCTGGGCGTGCCGACCACCACCAGCTCGCTCCACGCCTCCCGCGGCAACGCCGCGAGCGCGTCGACGAGCACCGCCATACCCTTCAAGGGCACGTCGGCGCTGATGATCGACACGATTCGGCCCGGCACGCGCGGGGTGGCCGGCGGGCGGAAACGCACCGTGTCCACACCGACCGGCACGATCCGCATCCGGTCGCGCGGCACACCGAAGTCGGCGGCGATGTCCTGCGCCGACACCCGCGACACGGTGAGCACCTGACTGCTGCGCCGGGCGACCCGGCGCTGCATCTGCACGAAGCCGTACCAGCGGCGTTTCGACACCCGCGCCCAGCCGGTCGCCGCGTCGAGTTCGAGCCGCCGGTCCCGGCTGATCGGGTGGTGGATGGTCGTCAGCAGCGGCAGACCGCGTCGCTCCAGCGCCAGCAGACCCGGCGCGAGCGTCTGGTTGTCGTGCAGGATGTCGAAGTCGCCGACCCGGTCACGCAGCAGCCGGGAGAGCCGCATCCCGAACGTCCGCGGCTCCGGGAACCCGGCCGTGCACATGGCGGCATACTCGAAAACATCTACACCAGAACGGAACTCGTGGAGGTTCGGCCGGCGGAAGGGGTCGTCCGCGCGGTAGAGGTCCAGGCTGGGCACCGGGGTGAAACGCACACCCGGGTCGAGCACCGGGTAGGGCTGACCGCTGAAGACCTCGACGTCGTGCCCGAGCGCGACGAGCTCCCGGGACAGGTTGCGCACGTAAACGCCCTGACCACCGGAGTGCTCCTTGCTCCGGTACGACGCGAGCGCGACCCTCACCCGACCCGCTCCGTGTCCCGAGTGACGGTCTCCTGGTCGAGTGACGGCGCAATCTCGCCGTCACTCGCCGAGGGAGCCGTCACTGGCGAAGAGGGGGTGGCGGTGTGCAGGTCGGACTGCGGCAGACGCACCTCGCCCGGCCGCACGAACGTCATGTCCGCCGTGACGTCCGCCTTCTTGGCGTCGCGCCGGTCCACGAAGTAGTTCTGCTTGAGGAACCACGGTTTGCGGTCGCCCTGTTTGGGCAGCGCCGCCAGCGAACGCTGCACGTAGCCGGCGGCTAGGTCCAGCGCCGGCGTGGGCGGCATCGCCTCCTCGACCGTGGGGTAGCCGTAGAGGTAGCCGTGCTGCCGCACGTGGTTGACGAAGGTGCAGAAGTACTTCGCCGACAGGTCGGCGCGCAGCGTCCACGACGCGTTGGTGTAGCCGATGCAGATCGCGGCGTTCGGGACGCCTTCGAGCATCAGCCCGCGATAGATGTACCGCTCCCCCGGGTCGCACTCCTCGCCGTCGATGCGGATGGTCGCGCCGCCGGCCATCAGCAGGTTGAGCCCGGTGGCGGTGATGATGATGTCGGACGGGATGTCGTGGCCCGAGGAGGTCCGGATCCCCGTCGCGTCCACCTGCTCGATGGTGTCGGTGACGATGTCGACGTCGTGGGCCTCGATGGCCCGGAACAGGTCCGCGTCCGGCACCACGCACAACCGCTGGTCCCACGGCCGGTAGCGCGGCGTGAAGGCCGCCATACCGACCGAACCGTCCTTCAGCTGCCGGGCGACACCGGCCCGCAGCACCTTGGTTGCCGCGCCCGGCGCCCGCCGGCAGAACTCGTAGAAGCCGAGCGAGGTGACAGCGTTCTTCATCCGGATCGCGTGGTAGGCCTGTTTCGCGGGCAGCACCTTGCGGGCCGCGTCCGCGATCGCGTCGTGGGCGGGCAGGCTGATCACGTAGGTGGGCGACCGCTGCAGCATCGTCACGTGCGCGCCCTGCCGGGCGAGCGCCGGCACCAGCGTCATCGCGGTGGCTCCCGAGCCGATGACGGTGACGTTGCGCCCGGCGACGTCGAGCCCGTCGGCCGGCCAGAACTGCGGGTGCACCACCTGACCGGCGAAGTCGTCCAGGCCCGGGATGTCGGGCCGGTAGGGATCCTCGTAGTTGTAGTAGCCGGAGCACAGGTAGACGAAGTCGGCGCTCACCTGGCGGGTGCCGTCCGGCGTGTCCACGGTCAGCGTCCACCGCGCGTCCGCGCTGGACCAGTCGGCCGCCGTGACTCGGGTCGAGTAGACGATGCGCCTGTCGATGCCGTACTTGGCGGCCGTGTCCTTCAGGTAGGCCAGGATGTCGGCGCCGTCGGCGATCGACTTCTCCCCCGTCCACGGCTCGAACGGCAGCCCGAGGGTGAACATGTCGGAGTCGGAGCGGATCCCCGGATAACGGAACAGGTCCCAGGTGCCGCCCAGCGACTCGCGTGCCTCCAGGATCGCGTAGTCGGCTCCCGGGCACATCGTCTGGATCCGGTAGCCGGCGTCGATGCCGGACAGGCCGGCACCGACCACCAGTACGTCGTAGTGGTCCTGCAAGGGCATCGCGTCTCCTCGGCCGGTCGACAGGTGGCGGTCGGCCCTCTAAGTTACTCGCCGGTCACTTCGCTCGCCAGCGCGGACCAATTACCATCTCCCAGCGTGACACAGCCGCCTGAGACGTATGACGTGCTGGTCGTCGGCGCGGGCCCGAGCGGAAGCCGGGCCGGGTATGCCGCTGCACGCGCCGGCGCACGCACCCTCGTGCTGGACCGCGCGGGCTTCCCGCGCTACAAGACCTGCGGCGGTGGCCTGATCGGCCCCACCCTGGCGTCCCTGCCGGACGACCTGGACGTGCCGGTGCAGCAGGAGATCGGCCGCGCGTCGTTCACCCTGGCCGGCGCGCGCCCCTTCGAGCGTTCCGCCGGTCGCCGCATCCTCAGTCTGGTCAACCGGGGCGACTTCGACACCGCACTGCTGCACGCCGCCGAGGCGGCGGGCGCGGAGGTCCGCACCGGCGTCACCGTGACGGCGATCGCCGAGGCCGACGACCTGGTCACGGTCACCACCTCCGACGGCGACCTGCGCGCCCGCGCGGTCGTCGGTGCGGACGGCTCCGCCAGCCGCATCGGCCGGTACGTCGGTGTCCGGCTACGACAGACCGACCTCGGTCTGGAGGCCGAACTCGCCCCGGACGACGCGGCATGCCGGGCCTGGGCCGGCCGGGTGCACCTGGACTGGGGTCCGACGCCCGGGTCGTACGCGTGGGTGTTCCCGAAGCAGGACCTACTCACCGTCGGGGTCATCATGGCCAAGGGCCACCCGGCCGAGACGAAGCGATACCTCACCGAATTCATCGCCCAGCAAGGGCTTTCGCACCTGGAAACGGTCCGCGAGTCCGGGCACCTGACCCGGTGCCGCACCGCGGACTCGCCGCTCGGAAGGGGCCGCGTCCTCCTCGCCGGAGACGCGGCAGGCCTGCTGGAACCGTGGACCCGCGAGGGGATCTCCTACGCCGTGCGGTCCGGCCAGCTCGCCGGTGCGTGCGCCGCGCAGTCCGGCCAGGGACGCCTGACCCCGTCGGCGGCGCTGGCGTCATACACCACGGCGGTGGGTGCCGAACTCGGTGCGGAGATGGCGATCGGCGAGCGCACGCTGCGGGCGTTCGAGCGACACCCGCGGGCGTTCCACACCATGCTGCGGACCGGTCCGGGGTGGCGCGTCTTCACCGGGATCACGCGCGGCGACACGACCCTGGCGAGGGTGGCGCGGCACCGGCCGGTGCGACTCGGACTGGCGGCGATGAACCGCTGGTGAGACCGGCTCAGACGGTGTTGCCGACGGTGCCGCTGCCGCTGCTGTCGCCGTGGGCGATCAGGACGAACATCAGGATGGCGAACCCGATCGCCAGCACCAGTTGCGCGGCACCGATCACGATGCCGGCGATCGCCATACCTCTGCCGGCGTCCTGCAGTTCCTTGGACCTGTTCAGCGCGACGATGCCCAGGATGATGCCGACGATGCCCGAGACGCCGCACAGCACGAAGGTGCCGGCGAGGCTGGTGACGAACGACGCGATGGCCATGCCGTTGCTGGGCTGTGGCTGGTAGTTGCTGTACGGGTTGTAGGCGGGCGGGCCGTATTTCGGGTCGTATGGCGCCTGCGCGGACGGCTGCTGGCCGTACTGCGGCGGGCTGGCGTATTCCTGCTGACCGTGGTCCGTCCCCGGATACCCCTGCTGCCCGTAGACCGGCGCGGACGCCTGCGGGTAGGGGTCGCCCTGCTGCCCGGACGGCGTGGCGTACGGGTCGACGGCGGGCTGGGCGCGCGTCTCCTCGTAGTGGATGTTCCGGTCGCCGGACGCCCCGCCATACGGATCAGACATGCGGCAAGGGTAAGCGGAGCCGCTCCGGGACCGCGAATCGTCGCGGCACTCAGTTGACCACGGAGTCGCCCGGCAACCAGCCGTCCGGCCCGCTCGAACCGGCCGGGTAGGTCTCCATCGGGACGCGATCGGCCGCCCACGCCTTGAGCACCGGGTCCATGACCCGCCAGCAGGACTCGGCCGCGTCACCACGGACCGAGAGCATGGTGTCGCCGTCGAGGACCTCACGCAGTACCTCGCCGTACGGGAGCATCCAGCCGGGTGCCAGCTCGGCGCGCAGCTCCTTCTGCTCCAGGTCCATCGGGCTGCCCTCGGCGTTCATGGTGAGCACGAACGACACGGCACCCGGGTTGAGGTTGATGATCAGCTTGTCCGGTGCGGCCGTGTTGTCGAAGCCGACGGGCAGGTGCGGCACCTGGCGGAAGTAGGCCACGATCTGCTTGCGCGGGGTGCCGAGCGCCTTGCCGCTGCGCAGCGTGAAGGGGACACCGGACCACCGGTTGTTGCGCACCTCGACCTGCACCTGGGCGAGGGTCTCGGTGTTGCGGGCGGGATCGACGCCCTTCTCCCGGGTGTATGCCGGGACCTTGCGCCTCCCGATCGTGCCCGCGGTGTAGCGGGCGCGCTTGCTGGCGCGTTTCGGGCTGTTCGACCACAGGTGCGTCGAGCGCAGCACCTGGTTCTTCTGGTCCTGCACCTCGGTCGCGCTCAGCTCGGCGACCGACTCCATGGCGAAGACCGCGAGCACCTGCAGCAGGTGGGACTGCAACATGTCACGCAGCGCGCCGGCCTTGTCGTAGTAGCCGGCGCGGCCCTCGAGGGCGAGGTCCTCGTCGTAGATGATCTCGACCCGTTCGATGTGCTCACGGTTCCAGACCGGCTGCAGGATGCGGTTGGCGAACCGCAGCCCGATGAGGTTGAGCACGGTGGAGCGCCCGAGGAAGTGGTCGACCCGGAAGATCTGCTCCTCGGGTGCCACCCGGTGCAGCTGCTCGTTGAACGCGCGGGCGGTCTTCTCGTCGGAACCGAACGGCTTCTCCAGCGCGAGCCGGGTGCCGGCCGGCAGGTCGATGTCCTCCAGCAGCTTGCACACGCCGATCGACACGGCCGGCGGCAGCGCGAAGTAGATCACCAGCGGTCCCGCCAGGGAGCCGATCAGGTCGGACAACTCGGTGGCGTCCAGCAGGTTGGTGCGCTGATAGCGGGTGCGTGACAGGACGGACCGCTTGGGGCGGGCCGGCACCGGCACCGTGTCGAAGGCCTCCTCGACCCGCTTCTTCCAGTCGGCCGGGCTCAGGTCCGCGCGGTCGGCCCCGATGATCCGAACCTTCCGGGTGGGCTCGATCTTCAGCAGGCTGCCGACGCCGGGCAGCAACAGCCGGTGGGTGAGATCTCCACCGGCGCCGAGGATGAGCAGGGTCACGGATTCGTCTGCAGCCATGCGTCAGAGCATGGCACGGGATCCCTGGGGTGTTCGCGATGCGGACGCGGCAGGTTGCCGTGCACTCGCACCTTCATGTAACTTGTCGTTATGCAATACATCATGGCACGTGATCCCGTTCGGCCGATGCGCCGTGCGGTCATGTGTCGCTGTCTGGCCTCGTGAGCTCCCGCGTCACGCCTGAGACACGACGAATCCCGCCCTCCCACAACGAGACTCGCACAGACAGCCCAAGGACACCCTCATGACAGTCACCAGCCCGCCAGCACCGGATGTCGAATTGACGTGGCAGTCGGAGCTTTTCAGCGCCGCGCCGGCATTCCGCCGGACGGCCGTCGCCGACGCACGTGAGCGGCTCAGCCCGCGCGCCGCGTTCCAGGAGGTCCTGTGGGGGCGCGCGACACTGGTCGACATACGCCCCGAGGCCCAGCGCCGGACCGAGGGAGCGCTGCCTACCTCGTTGACCCCGTTGGCGATCGAGCACTCGACGCTCGGCGCGCGGCTCGACCCCCGCGGCGACGCGCGGCTGCCGATCGCCTCCACCGATCTCCGGGTGATCGTCATCTGCCAGGAGGGACGCGACTCGTCCCACGCGGTGGAGACGCTGGGGCGGCTCGGGGTGCGGCACGCGACGGACGTCATCGGCGGCTTCGCCGCCTGGCGCTCGCTCGGCCTCCCTGTCGCCGCCTAGCGGCCACCCACTTCACCGACAGGCCCACAAACGACCGACAGGCCCACTTGTTCGACGCGTTTGACGGCGTTTGACGGTGGATTTCTGGGCCGCTCGCTCGTTGGTGAGCCTCTCGGCAAGGGGGTTTGGGGGTGGGGGGTCGTCAGACGTGGGCCGTCGCGACGGTCTCGCCGTCGATGACGAAGCGGGCGTCGACCACGACCTCGGAGCGCAACGAGTTGGCGATGAAGCACTCCTCGTGGGCGATCCGGGTCAGTCGCTCGAGCTGGCCGAGCCGGCTGCCGGTGGCCAGGGTGACCACCGGCCGCAGCTCGATGCGGGTGACCCACATCGGCGAATTCGCCTCCGGCATCACGCCTTCCGCGTCGTCCCGGTAATCGACGACGTCCAGCCGGGCACGGGCCGCGACGGCCAGGAAGGACAGCAGTTGGCAGCTGCTCGCCGCCATCACCAGCAACTGCTCCGGGTTCGCACGTGCCGGGTCGCCGCGGAAGTGCGGGTCGGACGACATCGGCACAGCCGCGAGCTCCCCGGGAGCGACGTCGTGCGCGCGCGAGTAGGCGTCATACCCCTCTCCGGTGGAACCCGACCAGGTCAAAGTGACCGGGTAGGAGTGGGTTTCGGTCATCAGGCGCCGGTGAGGTGCAGCAGCGGCTGACCGGCCCGATCGGCGGCCTGGACCACGGTCTGCACGATGGCGCCGGCAACCAGCTCGGGGTTGTCGACCATCGGGACGTGCCCGCAGTCGGGCAGCGTCAGGTGGGAGACCATCGGCAGCGCCCGGCGTGCGGCCGCCGCCTGCGACGGCGGGAGCAGCCGGTCCTTGGTGCCCCAGGCGATCGTGACCGGGACCAGCGGCTGGTGCCGGTAGCGGGATCGCGAGGCGTGCCACGCCACCGGGAAGAAGCCCGGCGAGGTGCGCAGGTTGAGCGCATCGCTGTAGGCGACGTCCCCCGGGACGTTCTCGGGGTGGGAGTAGAGCGTGCGCAGGCTGGCCCTGCGCAGCAGCGCCTTGTCGGAGAAGAGCTTGACGACCGGACGCGGTGCGTGTGCCGACGCCTTCAACACCGACAGTCCCGCGATGGCGTTGGCCAGACCGAGCGGACCCCAGAAACCGGCCGGTGAGATCGCGGTCGCCGTGCGCACCGACCCTCGGGCGGCCAGCTCCAGCGCGAACAGCCCACCCAGGGAGTTGCCCGCGACGTGCGGCCGATCCAGCCCGAGGTGCGCGAAGAAGCCCTCCAACTGGTCGACGTAGCTGTCCATGCGATAGCTGTATGGCGCGGCCGGGGCCGGCGACCTGCCGAAACCGGGCAGATCGAGCTCGATGACGTCGAAGTCCTGCGCCAGCAGCTCGAACGTCTCACCCCAGGCCGAGCGCTGATGCCCGATGCCGTGCACCAGCACCAGCGGGTCGCCCGAACCCGCACGCGTGTAATCGATCGTCGACATCAGACCTCATCTCGCCACCCGAGTCACGGACCCGTCGAAGACCCGTGGGAGTTGCCGGAACATCGCACTCCGTGGTGCGGCCGACCGTCCCACACTACCTAGAGATCGTGCTTCGCGCTGGTTTCGGATCCGGGAGAACGATGAGCGACACCTGAGCGACCAGTGATCCGGATCGGTCGTAGGTGATGTCCGCGTCGATCAGTTCGCCGCGGAGCACGTGCGGCAACCAGATGCGCGAGTCGTCCCACATCCGGTCCGTCGGCAGTGCCGCCACCGGGTGCCACTGCGGGTCCAGTTCGTCGGACGCCACCAGTTCGCCGGTCCAGGTCGTCGTCCGGTAGAGCGCCACTGACATGTCGGTGCCGGGCGAGGCGGGGAAGCGGAAGACGACGCGGCCCGCGTCATACAGGTCGGCGGGTGCGACCCGCAGGCCGGTCTCCTCGAAGGTCTCGCGCACGCCGGCCTCGAGGTCGGTTTCGCCGGGCTCGACGTGCCCGCCGATGCCCACGATCCGGCCGGTGCCGAACCCCCGTTGCTTCAGCCCGAGCAGCACCTCCTGCCCGCCGGGCGTGTCGCGCAGCAGGAAGACCAGGCACATCGGGGTCATCATCACTGCCAGCATGCCCGATCCACCCGGGTGGGTGAGTCGCCGGGCCTCGCGGGACGACAACATCGTGGACAACCGCGCACAGAACGGCGCCGACCCGCCACGATAGGGCGCGTGAGCATCGGAATCCTGACCAGTGGCGGTGACTGTCCCGGCCTCAACGCGGTGATCCGCGGGGCCGTGATCAAGGGTGACCGCATCCACGAGGTGTCCTTCCTCGGCATCCGCGACGGCTGGCGCGGACTCGTCGAGGACGACATGGCGCCGCTGCCCCGTCACGACGTGCGCGGCATCTCCCGCGCGGGCGGCACGATCCTGGGCACCTCGCGCACCAATCCCTTCGAGCAGGGCGGCGCCGACCGGGTCCGCGAGGTCATGGAAGCCCGCGACATGACCGGCCTCATCGCCATCGGCGGCGAGGGCACCCTCACCGCGGCACGGCGCCTGGCCGATGACGGCATCCCGGTCGTCGGTGTCCCCAAGACGATCGACAACGACCTGTCCGCCACCGACTACACCTTCGGGTTCGACACCGCGGTCTCCGTCGCGACCGAGTCCATCGACCGGCTGCGCACCACTGCCGAGTCGCACCACCGCTGCATGGTCGTGGAGGTCATGGGCCGGCACGTCGGCTGGATCGCCCTGCACGCGGGCATCGCCGCCGGAGCGCACGCGATCCTCATCCCCGAGGTCGAGGTCTCGGTCGACCAGATCTGCGGCTGGGTCGAGGACGCCCGCGACCGCAAGCGCGCCCCCGTCATCGTGGTGGCCGAGGGGTTCGTCCCGTCCGGCGAGGAGCACCTGCACGCGCCGCGCGGCCTGGATGCGTTCGGCCGGCCCCGGCTCGGCGGCATCGGTGAGCGGCTGGCCCCGGAGATCGAGGAACGCACCGGCATCGAGACCCGTGCGGCCACGCTCGGTCACCTGCAGCGCGGTGGCGTCCCATCGGCGTACGACCGGGTGCTGGCAACCCGATTCGGCACGGCTGCGGTTGATGCGGTGGTCGAAAAGCGTTGGGGCACCATGGTTTCGCTGATCGGCACCGGCATCGAGTTGGTCGACCTGCACTCCGCGACCACGGTGCTGAAGACGGTGCCTCGCGAGCGCTGGGACGAAGCGGCGATCCTGTTCGGTTAGGAGCGGCGGGACCTCGATACGGTCTCGTTCCTCGACCTACTCGGCCACCGCGGGCTACTCGTTCCTCCGTCCGCGTATCGAGGCCTCGGCCACCGCGGGCTGCTCGTTCCTCGACCAGCAGCGGTGGCCGAGTAGCGGATGGAGGAGCGAAGCGGGGGAATCCGCGTATCGAGGCCTCGGCCACCGCGACCTACTCGGCCACCTCGGCGAGTTCGGCCACGACCTGGGCGGTGTATGCCGCCACGGCGTCACTCACGTCCACGATGCCCTCGAGGGGCGGCCCGACATACTCGGGCGCGAGCAGCCCGGCGTCGGCGAGCGCGTGCACCAGTGCGTGCTTGACCTCCGGCCGCGGCAACCCGGGCGGCACCGGGAACGCGTAGATGTCCGCCGCTTCGGTGCTGATCCTCGGGAACCGTTTGCGGACCCGGCCGAGCTCCTTGTCCTTGGAGTTCAGGTGCAGATACATCCGCAGTGCGGGCGGCATCCCGGTCGTCCCGAGGTAGAGAATGTTCGCCCGCGGGTCGGGGCCGTCCGGCAGCCGCCATACATAGACCCATGAATCCGGTCGATCCCCAAGGAGTTCGCCGTCCCTGACATGCCAGACCTCAGTGCCGTCCACCCCACAGTTGTACCGCGCGAGGGGCCGCTTGGTCTCGATACGCTCCTTCGTCGCTACTCGACCCGCGCGGCCCGCGGGCAGATACGTTGAAACCATGACGCAGCCGCGTGGCGGAGGACCCGACCTGACCGAGCAGCTGGCCGAAGCGGCCCCGGACGAGAACGACCCGGCATTGCGCAGCGCCGTGCGGCGATCCGTGCGCCGGCTGGTGCCGTTCGTCGCGCTGCTCTACTTCATCAACTACCTGGACCGCACCAACATCGGTTTCGCCGGCCCCAACGGCATGAACGACGACCTGCACCTCACCGGGTCGATGTTCGGCTTCGCGTCCGGGATCTTCTTCCTCGGCTACCTGCTGCTGGAGGTGCCGAGCAACATGGCGCTGCACAAGTTCGGCGCCCGCCGCTGGATCGCGCGGATCCTGGTCACCTGGGGCATCGTCGCCGCCGCGATCACCTTCGTGCCCAACGCAGGGACCCTCTACCTGCTGCGCTTCCTGCTCGGCATCGCCGAGGCCGGCTTCTTCCCCGGCATCGTGCTCTACCTGACGTTCTGGTTCCCGCAGCGTCAACGCGCCCGGATGACAGCACTTTTCATGGTTGCGGTGCCACTGTCGAGCGCGATCGGCACACCCATCTCGTCCTTGCTGATCGCGCACGCGGACGGCTGGCTGGGCCTCGACGGCTGGCGCATCATGTTCCTGCTCGAAGGTGTGCCCGCGATCCTGCTGGGTGTCGTGACCTGGTTCTTCCTGACCGACCGCCCGGAGAACGCCAAGTGGATGCCGGCCGAGGAGCGCGACGCCCTGCAGCGCGCGCTGGACGCCGAACAACTCGGCCGCAGCCGTGCCTACCGGGTCACGATCCTGCAGTCGCTCACCCGGCCGCGGGTCTGGGCGCTCGCCTTCGTCTACTTCGCGATGGTCTACGGCCTCTACGCGCTCGGCTTCTTCCTGCCCACGATCATCGCCGGGTTCGCCGATCAGTACGGCACCGACTACTCGATCGTGCAGCGCGGGTTGATCAATGCCGTCCCGTATGTCGCCGGCGCCATCGCGATGATCCCGTGGGCGCTGCACGGCGACCGGACCCGCGAACGCGTCTGGCACGTCGCGGGACCGACGATCGTCGGCGGCATCGCCATACCGATCACGCTCTACCTGGGCAGCCCGTTCGCGGCCATGGTCGCGGTCACCATCTGCGCGGTCGGGATCATGTGCGCGCTGCCGACCTTCTGGGCGCTGCCGACCAACTTCCTGTCCGGCGCCGCGGCGGCGAGCGGCATCGCGCTGATCAACTCGGTCGGCAACTCGGCGGGCTTCTTCGCGCCGTACTTCACCGGCTGGCTGAAGGACGGCACGGGCACCGAGAAGACCGGCCTGTGGCTGGTCGGCATCGTGATGGTCGTCGGCGGTCTGCTCGCGGTGCTGCTGGGTGCGGCCCCGCCTCCACGAGACGAGAATGCTGCCAAGACGGTCCAGTCCTAGGAGGTCCGTGACATGAGCACCATCCTGTTGCTGCACTCGGCGTTCGGGCTGCGCCCGGCGGTCACGCATTTCGCGGACGCGCTGCGCGAGCACGGGCACGAGGTGGTGGTCCCCGACTACTACGGCGGTCACGTCTTCGACGACACCTGCGCCGGGCTGTCGCACCGCGACGACGTGGGCCCGGCGAACCTGCTCGCGGGGGTGCGACCGATCCTGGAGGGTCTGCCCGCCGACACGGTTCTCGCCGGTTTCTCGCTGGGTGCCGCGTTCGCCCAGCGACTGGCCGCCGACCGCCCGCAGGCAGCCGCGGTGATCCTGATGCACAGTGTGGCGCCGCCGCGTGGCGGGACGTGGAGCGGACAGCCGGTGCAGGTGCACCGGTATGCCGAGGACCCGTTCGTCGACCCGGCCGACCTGCAGGCACTGGGCGACGCGGTCCGCGCATCCGGCGCGGACTTTGTGGACTTCGTCACACCCGGCAAGGGGCATCTGTTCACCGATCCGGACCTGCCCGACGGCGACGCGGGCGCAACTGCCGCGACAGTCGAGCGGATCGCGGCGCTGCTCGCGGACTGAGTCGCGCGAGATCCGGCGGAGGATCCCTCCGGTAATGATTGGCGCGTTGTCGGCGCCCGGGGTTAGCCTTGACTGCTGCACTTTTCATGGGCGCAGTGCATCACCCCACAAACCAGCTCAAAGGAGGGGGAGCGTGTCCCAGACCGCACCCATGGACTATCCCGAGGAGATCGACGGGGCGGTCCTCAAGGTCGCCGGAGTCGTCGTACTCGGGGCCATCATGTCGATCCTCGACATCACGGTCGTCAACGTGGCGTTGCCGACCTTCCAGAACGTCTTCGGCTCGCACGGCCAGCCGGTCGCCTACTCCACGGTCGCGTGGACCGTCACGGCATACACCCTGGCCCTTGCCACCGTCATCCCGCTGACCGGCTGGGCCGCTGACCGGTTCGGCACCAAACGACTCTACATGCTCGCGATCGTCCTGTTCACCCTCGGCTCGGTGCTGTGTGCACTGGCCCAGTCGATCGGCATGCTCATCGGCTTCCGCGTGCTGCAGGGCCTCGGCGGCGGCATGCTGATGCCGCTCGGTATGACGATCATGACCCACGCCGCCGGCCCGAAGCGGATGGGCCGGTTGATGGCCATCCTCGGTGTGCCGATGCTGCTCGGCCCGATCCTCGGCCCGATCATCGGCGGCTACCTGATCGAGCACGCCAGCTGGCACTGGATCTTCCTGATCAACCTGCCGATCGGCGTCATCGCGCTGATCTACGCGTTCTTCGCCCTGGAGAACGACAAGCCGACCCCGTCGGAGTCCTTCGACTTCCTCGGCATGCTGATGATGTCGCCCGGTCTCGCGTTGTTCCTGTACGGCGTGTCCTCGATCCCGTCCGACGGCCTCGGCTCGGCGAAGGTGCTGATCCCGGCCGCCATCGGCATCGTGCTGATCATCGCGTTCATCTTCCACACCTTCCGGCCCGAGCACCCGCTGCTCGACCTGCGGTTGTTCAAGAACCGCCTGCTGTCGGTGTCGACCGTCACGATGTTCCTGTTCGTCGCGGCGTTCTTCGGCGGGCTGCTGCTGGTACCCACCTACTTCCAGCAGATCCGCGGTGAGTCCACCCTCGACGCCGGGCTGCTGGTCGCCCCGCAGGGCATCGGCGCCATGCTGACGATGCCGATCGCCGGCGCGCTGACCGACAAGTTCCCGGTCGGCCGCATCGTGCCGTTCGGTCTGGTGCTGATCATCGGCGGCATGTTCGCGATGACCCAGATCGACGGCAGCTCCAGCTACTGGGGCTACATCATCCCGGTGCTGTTCATCATGGGCCTGGGCATGGGCGCCACGATGATGCCGATCATGACCTCGGCGCTGAAGACGCTGAAGCACCACGAGGTCGCTCGCGGTTCGACACTGATCAACATCATCCAGCAGATCGGCTCCTCGGTCGGCGTTGCCGTGATGTCGACGGTGCTGACCAACCACCTCAACTCCAACAAGTCGGTGGGGATCGCGCAGTCGCTGGCCGAGCAGCAGGCCGCCGGCAAGACGCCGAAGCTGACCCAGGACCAGACGGCCTACATCGGCTCGCACTTCCCGTCGATCGCCTCGCAGTTGGGTGACCTGGCCACGCACCCGCAGAACGCCGCCAAGGTGTTCGCGCCGCTGTTCAAGGAGGCCCAGAGCGCCGGCGGGCACGCCTTCGGCAACACCTTCTGGGTCGCCGCACTGCTGTGCCTGCTGACGATCATCCCGGCGCTGCTGCTGCCGCGGAAGCCGCTGCCGGAGACCGCGGACGAGGACGCCGCCCCGGTGATGATCCACTGAGCAACCTCCGGGGGTTCCTCCCGGGGTACGACGAAAAGGGTGCCGCTGCCAGCTCTGGCAGCGGCACCCTTTCGTATGTCGTGGCTCGGCGATGCGAGGGGCCATGGTGTGATCGTAGGCGCGGCGCCCGGGAGCGGGCGGATCCGGATGGAGCGAAACGGAGTCGCCGCGCGTCATACCCGACGCACCCTGCGAGCGGAAGGATCAGGGGACATGAAGCGAATCAAGTCGGTCACGGCGGCGACCGCCGTGCTGGCCGCTGCCACGTTGCTGTCGGCGTGCAACCAGCAGGACGAGGGGGCGACCGTCGACAGCGGGAGCAGCACCCAGGCGACCAGTCAGGCGAGTTCGGCAGCGCCGTCCACCTCGAGTGGCTCCGGCGGCTCAACCGGCTCGGACTCGTCTGCGAGCACCGCCCCGAGCTCGGGCTCAGCGGCCGCTGCCGACGGCGCCGACAGTGCGTCGAAGGCGGGCACCCTGACCAATCACGGCGGCTGGTATGCCGAGGGCAGCAAGATCACCTTCGTCTACAACAACGGCATCCGGTACAGCGTCGACACCGGGTCACCGATCACCGACCTGCAGCACACGAAGCAGACCAGCTCCGCGGGCACCCTCACCCTGACCCCGACAGAGGCCACCTGGCTGTCCGCGTCCGGCAAACCGTCGACCGTCGACACGAAGGGCTCCGGCGTGATCGCGGACTCCTCGGGCGTGATCGGTGTGCTGCCCGACGGTTCGGTGAGCTGCGCCAACAAGGACGGCCTGCAGTTCGTCGGGTCCGACGGCACCAAGGGCGCCGCGTCCAAGAGCGGCCTGTTCTACGTGGACAAGACCGGTAAGAAGACCGTGGTCGGCAAGGCCCCGGTGGGCGGCAAACTGGCCGGGCGCTACGTGGTGTGCAACGTGGGCAACACCTCCACGGTCGACCTGAACGCCGACGTGCTCTTCGCCTTCGGCAGTGCGAAGCTCACCGCGAGCGGCAAGCAGGTGATCGACCAGACCGCGAAGTCGATCAAGTCGCACGTCGACGGCAAGACCGTGGCCGTGGTCGGCAACACCGACTCCAAGGGCAGCGACGCGTTCAACCAGAAGCTCGGCCTGAAGCGCGCGAACGCCGTGGCAGCGGTGCTGCGCAAGGACCTGCCGGGTGTGAAGCTGAAGGTCTCCAGCAACGGTGAACGCCAGCCGATCGCCGCCAACACCACGAAGGACGGGTCCGACAACCCGGCAGGGCGTGCGAAGAACCGTCGCGTCACGATCTCCTGGGCCAACCACTGACCCGAGCCATCGGGCTTCAGTCGGGCGTCTTACGCTGCGGGACATGGCTCTTCGCAACGCGACGCACGTCCAGACCGCACCGATCGCAGCCCTCGGGCTGGTCGGCGGTTACCTCACGGCTCGGGAGACCGGCATCCGTCCGCTCGGCGGTGTGCTGCTCGGCGCCGCGGGCATCTTCGCCGGTCGCACCTGGCTGGCCAAGCGCGGGCCGGTCGGTGCCGCGGCATTGAGCGCGATCTACCTCGGCTCGTTCGGCGCCTCGCACCCGCTGGCGAAGAAGATCGGCGCGTGGCCCTC
>NZ_JACHVQ010000003.1:300000-487126 GCF_014190805.1 Flexivirga oryzae
GCCTAACGTGGGAGTCAACCTCGAAGGCGTGACGTGACAAGGAGTGAAGACATGGCACCGGTCCGGCTGCACCGCTCACAGTGGTGGTTGCTGATCCCGCTGGGTTGGATGATGGTCGGCGTCGTCGGCCACTGGCTGGTCTGGCCGATGGTCTTCGTGACCGTCTTCCTCGGTGGTGGACTGTCGCGCTTCGGCGGGTGCGGCAGTGCGAACCAGCGTCAGCGGGCGAAACTGCAGCGGAAGCAGGCGAAATGGCAGCGCCGGCAGGAGCAGTGGCAGCGGCATCACGAGCACGTCGGCGTGGGGCACTCCGCCGAGCAGCGCGCTCAGTGGGAGCACGCGACTGGACCGCACGTCGACCTGACCAAGCGGGCGCCGGAGACGCTGGCGAGCCTCAGCAGCTCACCGCGCATCCCGGCCGACCTCCGCGAGCGCGCCCAGCGTCTCGACCGGGAGGCCGTCAGCGTCCTGACCTATCTGCGCGAGCACGGTGCACCGACCTCCCAGGTCTTCGAGGTCGAGCAGATCCAGTCCGATTTCGGGCCCCAGGCGCTGCGGTCCTACCTGGCGCTCGCACCCGGCACCGAGGACACCGACGAGGTGCTCGACGGCAAGACGGGTCACCAGCTGATCGTCGAGCAGTTGGATCTGCTGCTCGCCCAGGTCGACGCGCACCTGCACCGCGCGTCCCGGCTCGGCAGCGACGAGTTGCTGGCCAACCACCGCTTCCTCACCGAGAAGTTCGGCCGGGGAGGGGACTCGGAGCTCACCATCTGAGCGAGGGACAGCGAAGCCGTATGGCGTGGCACTTCGGGGGTGCCGCGGCATACGGGCCCGGTCACGTCCCGACCGCGAGCAGCTGCCGGATCGCGCGCAGGCCGTGCTCCGCGGCCTGGCCGTCCGCGTGGAGCAGCCGCGCCGGCGTCACGAACGCCGCGACGGACTCCATCCCGAAGAGCACCACCTCGACGTCGAGGGAGGCGGGCAGCTGCCCGCCCTCGACCGCCGTGCGCAGGTCGGCTCGCAGCGTCGCGCGCCACAGGTCCCGGCCCTCGGCCAGCCGGTCGTGCACCGAGCCCGGTCTGCCGTCGTAGTCGTAGGTCATCTGGGTCAACAGGCAACCGCCGGGGTAGCCGGGATCCGCTGAATAGGCGAGCCACGACTCGCAGGCGGCCAGCAACCGGGGCAGGCCCGGGGTGGTGTCGCGGACCGGCTCCCACACGCGGGCCCGGAAGTCGGCGAAGACCAGCTCGACCGTCTCCAGTTGCAGCGCCTCCTTGGTCCCGAACGGGCCGATGACGCCGGACTTGCTCATCTGCAACAGGTCGGCCAGGCGGCCCACGGTGACGCTGTCGAGTCCTTCGACCGACGCCAGATCGGCGGCCGTGTGCAGCACGTTCCGTCGCGTCTGCCGCGCCGCCTGTGCCGATGCGCGTCCGCCCATGACCACACATGCTAGCAGAAGGCGGACGACCGTTCGCTATTGAAATAGCGAACGGAGCGCTCGCCGATGCCGTGGGACGGACGCGCCTGTTCCGCGTGGGCACAGTCCTTTTCACCCTTGCGTCCCTCGGAGTGGCCCTCGCGCCGGACTTCGCGGTGCTGCTCGCCGGTCGGGCCGTCCAGGGCCTGGGCCCGGCCCTGCTGCTTCCGGCTTCGCTCGCGCTGGTCCTCGCCGAGGTCCCTGCCGACCGGCGCCGACCGGCGATCGCGCTGTGGAGCGCGGCCGGTGCGCTCGCCGCCGCTGTCGGGCCGGCGGTCGGCGGAGTCGTTGTGGATCGACTTGACTGGCGCGCGGTGTTCTTCCTCCACCTGCCGATCGGCGCGTGGGTGCTGTGGGCGGCCCGCGGATTCCTCGCGCACGATGCCCGCGACCACCGCGTCCCGGACCTCGCCGGTTCGGTGCTGCTGGCGCTCTCGGTCGGTGCCCTGGTCTACGGACTCACGGAGGCGCCCGGCCGTGGATGGACGTCACCGGTCGTCCTCGCGGCTTTCACCGGCGCGGCGATCGCCGGCTGCGGCGCCGGCGTGCGATCGCTGCGGCACGAGCACCCCGCGCTGCGGACGGATCTGTTGTGGAACACGTCGTTCGCGACGGCGACCGGCATCTCGACGCTGTATGGCGTGGCGCTCTTCGCGACGATGCTGCTCGGTGTCCTCTTCCTCGTCGACGTGTGGGACTACAGCGCACTGCGTGCCGGCCTGGCGATGACGCCGGCGGCCGTCGTCACTGCCGCCACCGGCGTCGGGATCAGCCGTCTGCGAGTCCCGCTCCCGCCACGAGTGATGATCTGCACCGGAGCCCTGGTGGAGGCCGCGGCGACGACGACGCTGGCGCTGGCGATCACCGGCACTGCGCACTTCGTGTCGCTGTGGCTGCCGGTCGGGGCGGTGATGGGTGTCGGCATCGGCCTGCTGACGGTCGGCATCCAGACCGGGGGCACCCTGGCCGCGCCACCGCAGCACTTCGCGCCGCAACCGGTGTGCTGATGGCCTCCCGTCAGCTGGGCGGTGCACTCGGGCTGTCCGCCGTCGCATTCGTGCTGGCGGACGTCGGCGGTGTCAGCCGCCCCTACACCGTCGTCTACCTGGTCGCGGCCGGCGCCGCGCTGCTTGCGGCGGGCGGCGGTCTCCTGCTGCGACCGCCGGTCCCCGCGCCGGCGGTGACCTCGGGTGTCTCCGAACTGAGCACGCGGGTGGGCCGATGACCAGCCGGGCCCGCACGCCGGATCCGCGCCGGCCGAGTGAGGCCGACGACCCGTGGTGCATCGACCGCGACCTGGCAGCCGAGCTGCTGCGCCCGGAGCCGTGGCAACGCCTCGCGATCCTCGGGGACAGCGTCACGGCGGGTGTGCGTGAGCCGCTCGACGGTTACCGCGACGTCTCGTTCGCGGACCGGCTGGCCGAGGCGTTGGGCTCGACCAGGCCCGGTTTCGCCTCGATCAACGTGGCCACACCACAACTGACGGTCGCCGAGATCCGGGAGCAACAGCTACCGAGGGCCATGGCCTTCGCGCCCGATGCGGTGCTGGTCTCCGCCGGCGGGAACGACGCCTTCCACCGCTTCGACGCCGAGCAGTTGCGCAGTCGGCTGGCCGGGTTGTTGCGCCCGCTGGCCGGCAGTGGCACGGTCGTGCTGACTGTCGGCCTCTTCGATCTGGCCAGGTCGGGTCTGGTGCCGGCCGAACACGCCGACGCAATGGCGCGCCGGTTCGACGAGCTCGACCGGCTGACTGCGTCGGTCACCCGAAGTCTCGGCGGCATACACGTCGACACCCACCACCACCCGCTGGCCGCCGACCCCGGCCTCTACTCCTCGGACGGGGTCCATGCCAACGCGCGCGGTCACGCGGTCGCCTTCGCATCGATCGTCCAGGCCATCATCGGCGCGGACGTCGGTCGGCGAACCCGGTCGTAGGCCGGCGGGTCAGCGCAACCGGACCTGCTGCTGGCCGCTCTCGATCTTGGTCTCCACGACGTCCGTGCGACTCTCCAGGAACGCCCGGAAGGAGGTGAACCCCAGTGGCTTCTCCTTGAACGTGGAGTCCAGGCGCTGCATCTGCGACTTCAGGCTCGCGGCGTACTGCCACCCGTCATCGCTCTTCTCGGCGCCGATCTGCAGCGCCCGCCGCAGCAGCGCGGTCGCCTGTCCCTGCTTGCCCTTGGAGGCCGCCTGGCTGGGCTTCGATCTGCCCGCCGCAGCCTTCTTCGGCTTCTTGGTGGTGGCGGCAGACTCGGAGTTCGCGACGGGTTCGGCTGACTCTGTGGCGGATTCGGCCGGCGCCGGGTCATCGGAGACGCCGGGCAGGTCGCCATACGAGCTGAAGTCGTCGCAGGCTGCGACGAGGGCCCGACTGGTCGAGCCGGTCACCCCGATGCCGACCACGAAGCGGCCGAGTTGCTTGCACCGTTGCGCGAGCGCGATGTAGTCCGAGTCGCCGGCCACGACCACCACGTGGGTCAGGTCGGCGTATTGCAACAGGTCGTTGATCGCATCGATCGACAGCCGTATGTCGGCGCCGTTCTTGGTGCCGGCGGTCGGGAAGAGTTGCACCAGGTCGACTGCCCGATCGACCAACTGCCGTTTGTATGCCGCGTTCGCCGGCACCGACCAGTCGGCATACGCCCGGGTGAGGGCGACGGTGCCGAAGGACGACGCGTAGTCGATGATCGCGCCGAGATCGACCTCCGCCTCGATGAGCCGGCGGGCGGGCTCAGCGTCGGACTCGTGGGGGGAGTGGTGCCGGGCATCGTCCTTGCGCCATCGTCCGGAGCCGTGGACGTCGTCGTAGCGCGAGATCACGACGTTGTCGAAGTCGATGTAGACCGCGACGCGTTTGCAAGTCATGGACCGACCCTAGCCTCGAAATTTCATGGGGCTGCCGTGTGACGTTGTTCCCGGCTTGATCGCTGGCCCTGGTCTCGATTTTGCCTTGTGGGTGTGACAGTCTGCCGCGATGTCACTCGCGGTGGGGTGCCGGTTCCACTGGCCGGTTCGTTCCTGGGTGGTCGGGATGGGCGGTGTGCTGGCTCAGGTCGGCGCGGTGAGCCGCTGTAGCCGGTCCCATCCGGTCGTGACCAGGTCGGCGTGTGGCGCGGTTTCCTTGATGTGTACCAGGATTCGTCGGCCGCGGCGGGCGATCGTGGCCGGGATCGTGAACAGGTAGAACCGCAGCTTCTTCGGCTCCCACCGGCGTGCCTCGTGGCCGACATCGAAAGCAAGCAACTGGGTCCAGGCAGTCAACTCCACGGCGAGCATCACCAGCGCGCACCAGATCCTGTTCTGGGCGAAACTGTGCAGCGGCAGGTTGGTCAGTCCGGTGTCCTTGCTGATACGGATCCGGTCCTCACACCTGGCGCGGCGGCGGTGCCGCAACTCCAAGTCGGCCAACTGCCCACGAATCGTGTTGGTAGCAAAGGCGGTCAGTCGGTACCCGTCGACGTCGTCGAACCGCAACTGTGCACCAGGGTGTGGCCGCTCGCGGCGCACGATGATCCGCATCCCGTCCGGCCACCCGGACAGCAGCCCGTGGTGCGCGAGCAGGTCGGTGATCTCCACGACGTCCGCGCCCGCACGCAACTCATGGTCGCCGTCCAGCGCCGGCTGCCACGCTGTGGCAGGGATGATCCGGTAGATGTCCGGGGTGGCCATCGGCAGCGTGTACCCGATCGAGTAGGACACGCCCCGCTTGGCGAGCCAGCCGGTGAACTCGCGTGTGCCGCCACCGCCGTCGGTGCGGATCAGTACCTTCCGGCCAGGTCGTGAGGGGTCGATCCCGGGCAGCTGTTTGAGCGCGTCGCGGGTGACGGCGATGTGATCGGCGGCAGTGTTCGAGCCGGCGTTGCCCGGGCGCAGCATCATCGCCAGGGGTTCGCCGGTGCCGTCCGGGCCGTGGTCGACGAACGCGCATAGCGGGTGGAAACCGTAGCCACGCTTGAACGTCGGCCTGGCGTTCTCCTTGTCCGAGTGCGCGGTGATCAAGGTGGCGTCCAGGTCCACGATCACCGGATCATCAGCAGTCGCAGGGTGATTCGGCGCCCGGTCACCGACCAGCTCCCAGGCTGTCGCACGTGCGGCACGGCGCGCGTTCGCCTCAGCCCTCAGTGTCCTGTCGGCGTCCACCGACAGCGCGGTGATGGTGCGCGAGATCGTCGCTTCGGACCCGACCTGCCCGTACAAGCCTGGTTCGGATCGGACCACCGCAGCGTCGGCCAAGCAATCGCCACCAAGCGCGAGCGTGACTGCGAGATCGGCGAGCACCTTCCCGGGATGATGCACCGCCGTCGGTTTCCGCCACGGCCGCAAGACCTCCGCCAACCCGCTGACAAGTCCGGTCACCTCGGCGGTCTTGGTCAGCAGCACACCGCCTGCGGAACCGACCGCAGTCACCGGCGCGGCATCGACACGAACAGGCGGGTAGAACCCGGTAGTCTTCTTCACCTGGAGGGTGCTCCTTGAGCTGGTTCGGATAGTGACGTCGTAATCCCTATCCTCCCAGCTCAGGGGCACTTTTCAGCTCACACCACCAGCTCGAGCACCACTGTCCCGTGAAATCTCCGGGCTAGTGCGCCCGGCGCGCCACGCCAGGGCGGCGATCAGGTCGGCCCGGTCCGTCGTTGCGACGAGCACTCTCTTTTGTCGGCGCGAGCGGTTGCGAACGCCGCAAGGGTAACGAAACCGCCTCCGCCCCGTAATAATTCGGCAATGTCTTGGCCAATGTTTGGTCAATCCGGGAACCGATCGGCGCCGAAACCCCGCAGCGCCGGGTCACACAGGTCTTCAATGCGATGTGGCACACACCCCAGCCACACCTCCAAGGAGCCCTGATATGACACGTGGTTCGCTCGCTCTGAAACTCGGCGTCGGAGCAACCGCTCTGGCAATGTCCTTCGTCCCGGCACTGGCGGCCAACGCGGCCACCGTCAATTACGTGGCGTTGGGTGACTCCTACTCCTCGGGGGTCGGAGCGGGCGACTACATCGGCAGCAGCGGATCGTGCGATCGCAGTCCCAACGCCTATTCGGCCCTGTGGGCGGATGCGCACGACCCTTCGTCATACAAGTCAGTAGCCTGTTCCGGCGCGAAAACCTCTGACGTCATTGCCAATCAACTGTCCGCCCTGTCCAGCAGCACCACGTTGGTGAGCATCACCGTCGGTGGCAACGACGAAGGCTTCAGCAGCATCATGGAGGACTGCATCCTCGACGGCACCAGCACCTGCGTCAACGAGATCAACGCCGCGAAGGCCGACGCGCAGGCCAACCTGCCGAGCAAGCTGGCGGGCGTCTACGACGGCATCAGGGCGAAGGCGCCGAACGCACACGTCGTCGTGCTCGGCTACCCCGACTTCTACGACCTCTCCAAGGACTGCGTCGGCATCAGCGAGACCTCGCGCACGGCCATCGACAGCGGCATCGACACACTCGACTCGATCATCCAGACCGCCGCAGGCAGGGCCGGTTTCACCTATGGCGACGTCCGCGGTGCGTTCAGCGGTCACGAGATCTGCGACAGCGACCGGTGGCTGCACTCGCTGAACTTCTGGGACATCACCGAGGCCTACCACCCGACCGCGGACGGTCACGAGTACGCCTATCTGCCGGTGTTCTCCGCCAGGGCGTGAGCGCCACCACCGGCGGGGCGACACGGGCAGCGATCGCTCCGACTGGTCAGTTACTGGCGAGTATTGCGTCATACCGGCCAGTAACTGACCACGGGGGCGGTTTGCCGACGGGTGCCCCGTCCGCTGCGGCAGGAGAGCTATTTCGATCAAGCAACGGACCCGGCGACTGCACCAGAATCAGCGGTATGACGAACAACTGCTGGTTCTGCACCGACGACCGCGGCACCGATGCCCCGCCGGGTGGCTGGTTCCTCGATGACGGCACCTGGCGCGCCGGCGCCGCGCCGCCGAGCATGGCCGCCGCCGGGACGGTGATCCTCGAAGCCCGTCGCCATGTCGTGGACCAGGGCGGGTTCGACGAGCACGAGGCGGCCACCTTCGTGCCCGTCGTCGGCGGCCTGCTGGCGGCGATGCGGACCGGCCTGGGCTGCGAGCGCGTCTACCAGTGGTCGACGATGGCCGCCTTCGAGCACTTCCACGTGTGGCTGCTGCCGTGGCGCACGTCCTCACTCCACGAGGGACCGGCACACCTGGTCGATGTCGTCCACCACCCCGCGTCCGATGCCGAAGCTGCCGAGGCGGCGGCCCGGGTCGCCGCCTCGATGGGAGTGCCGGCATGACACCCGCCATCCGACCGCTCGACGGGCAGATCGTGCTGATCGCCGGTGCCTCCCGCGGGCTGGGGCGTGCCTGCGCGATCGAATTCGCTGCGGGCGGAGCGTATGTCGTCTGCACCGGACGCAGCACCCGCGAGGCTCCGACTCACGCCGAGCCCGCCGACCTCACCCTGGAACGCACTCTGGAGGAGGTCGAGGCGCACGGCGGCACCGGCGAATGGCGGCGCTGCGATCACACCGACCCGGAGCAGGTGGAGGCGTTGGTCCGCGACCTCGTCGCCCGCCACGGGCGGATCGACATACTCGTCAACAATGCCTGGGGCGGGCACGACCACCACGACCCCGGTGGCGAGGAGGTCTGGGACGAGCCGATGGACCAGTTCCGCGCGATGCTGCTCGGCGGCGCCTACTCCGACTTCGTCACCTGCATGCTGACGCTGAAGCTCGCCATGGGACCGGCCGGCCACGGGCTGATCCTCACCTCCACCTGGCACACGCCGGAGCCGCCGGCGTGGTTGCCCTACGAGGCGAGCAAGGCGGCCAAGAACCGGCTCGTCTACGCGCTGGCCTATCACCTGCAACCCAAGGGGATCCCGGCGATCGCGGTCGCGCCGGGCTGGATGCGCACCGAGCTGATGGAGGCGAAGGTGCCCGCCGAAGAACTCGCCGGCAACACCGAGTCGCCGCACTACGCCGCGCGCGTGATGGTTGCGCTCGCGACGGACCCGCAGGTGCAGCGGTTCAGCGGTCAGGTCGTCGACGTGGGCCGGCTGGCCCTCGAGTACGGCGTGACCGACGTGGACGGGACCCAGCCGCAGCCCAACGCCGGCCGCTTCGAGCCGAGCCGGCCACTGCCGCCATACCCCACGCATTGACCCCGCGCCCCCGATCGAGTGGACCCAAAACCGAATGAGCGGACCCGAAATCCAGGCCGGATTTCGGGTCCGCTCAATGCGGGAGGGGTCCACTCGATCGGGAGTGGAAGGGCTCAGCGCTCGACGTCGCCCTTGATGAAAGCCTCGAGCTGTGCGCGGCCCGCGGTGTCCTCGCGCTGCTCCGGCGGGGACTTCATCAGGTAGGCGGCCGGGGAGAGCAGGGGGCCGCCGATGCCGCGGTCCTTGCCGATCTTCGCGGCGCGGATGGCGTCGATGATGATGCCGGCGGAGTTGGGGGAGTCCCACACCTCGAGCTTGTACTCCAGGTTGAGCGGAACGTCACCGAATGCGCGACCCTCGAGACGCACGTAGGCCCACTTGCGGTCGTCGAGCCAGGCGACGTAGTCCGACGGGCCGATGTGCACGTTGCGGCCGTCCTTGATGCCGGCCAGCGGACCGGTCAGGTTGGAGGTGACGGCCTGGGTCTTGGAGACCTTCTTGGACTCCAGGCGCTCGCGCTCGAGCATGTTCTTGAAGTCCATGTTGCCGCCGACGTTCAGCTGGTAGGTGCGGTCCAGCGTGACACCGCGGTCCTCGAACAGCTTGGACATCACGCGGTGGGTGATGGTGGCACCGACCTGGCTCTTGATGTCGTCACCGATGATCGGGATGCCGGCGTCCTCGAACTTCTTGGCCCACTCCGGGTCGGAGGCGATGAAGACCGGCAGCGCGTTGACGAAGGCGACACCCGCGTCGATCGCGCACTGCGCGTAGAACTTGTCGGCCTGCTCCGAACCCACCGGCAGGTAGGACACGAGCACGTCGACCTTGGCGTCCTTGAGCGTCTGGACGACGTCGACCGGCTCGATGTCGGACTCGGTGATGGTCTGGGAGTAGTACTTGCCGATGCCGTCCAGCGTGGTGCCGCGCTGCACGATGACACCGGTCGGGGGCACGTCGGCGATCTTGATGGTGCAGTTCTCCGAGGCGTTGATGGCCTCGGACAGGTCGAAGCCGACCTTCTTGGCGTCGACGTCGAACGCCGCAACGAACTCCACGTCCTTGACGTGGTATTCGCCGAACTTCACGTGCATCAGACCCGGCACGGTCGCCTCGGGCGATGCGTCCTTGTAGTACTCAACGCCCTGCACGAGCGAGCTCGCGCAGTTGCCGACGCCGACGATGGCGACGCGAATGGAACCCATTTCTACTCCTTGTCGGATTTTTCGCTGCGGCCGGAGGTTTGCTCCGGGAGATCTTCAGCGACCGGCTGCTCGGCTGGCGCCGCGGTGCCGGGGTTGGTGGTGCGGTATGCCGACCGCTCCGTCTCGATCAGCTCGGACAGCCAGCGCACCTCGCGCTCGGTTGACTCGAGCCCGTGGCGGTGCAGCTCGGCGGTGTATTTGTCGGTGCGCTCGCGGCGCTCGCGGGACTGCTCCCGCGAGGCGTCCAGGCGCTCCTCGAGCCGACTGCGGCGACCCTCCAGGATGCGCAGGCGCACATCGCTGGATGCTCGGCCGAAGAAGGCGAAGTGGACGTCGAAGTTCTCGTCCTCCCACGAGGCGGGACCCGTCTGGGCCATGAGCGTCTGGAACTGCTCCTTGCCCTCTGCGGTCAGCTCGTAGGTGATCCTGCTGCGCTTGCCGCCCAGCCCGCCGGCCGCGTGGTCGTGGTCGGACGCGGACCGCTCGGTGATCCAGCCGCGCTCGACCAGGCCGCGAAGCGCCGGGTAGAGCGAGCCGAACGACACCGCGCGGAAGGCGCCGAGCACACCGGACAGCTGCTTGCGCAGCTCGTAGCCGTGCAACGGTTGGTCGTGCAGCAACCCGAGGATCGCGAGCTCGAGTATGGCGCCGCGACGTGACATGCGAAGCCTCCTCGTCATCTCGTCGTCACCTGGATGTTGCCGCAAGCATACCTCATTCGATGTATCGGTTCGATACATCTACCGCACATAGCGTGTCGATGGTCTCGCGATTCCCGATCCCAAGCCGCGGCGGTTACCCTTCATCGGGTGACAGATGAGCAGGATGTGCCTTCGCCGGGCGAGGACGACAACGGCGATGCCACGGTCGGGGGATCGGGCGGGCGAGCAGGTATGACGCGCGCGGACGCGCCGGGCCGCGGCTCCGGCAAGGGCCGGCGCCCGAAGAAGGAGCACGGCCTGTTCTTCAAGGTGTTCTGGCGCACCGTGCTCGGCTTCTGCATCGTCGGGGTGATCGGCTTCGTCGCCCTCCTGGTCATCTACCTGCGCACGCCGATCCCGCAGCCGCAGGCGGACGCGGGCAAGCAGGTGTCGATCGTCTACTACAGCGACGGCAAGACCGAGCTGGGCCGGTTCAGCACGATCAACCGGGAGGACGTCAAGCTCTCCCAGGTGCCGGAGGTCGTGCAGCACGAGTTCCTCGCCGCCGAGGACCGCGACTTCTACAAGAACTCCGGCGTCTCGGTCAGCGGCACGCTGCGCGCGGCGTGGAGCACGCTGTCCGGTGGGCAGGAGCAGGGCGGCTCGACCATCACCCAGCAATACGTCAAGAACTACTTCCTGACCCAGGACCGGTCGGTCAAGCGCAAGGTCAAGGAGATCATGATCGCGCTGAAGATCGACCGGAAGTACTCCAAGGACCAGATCCTGCAGGACTACCTGAACAACATCTACTTCGGCCGCGGCGCCTACGGCATACAGGCGGCCTCGCAGGCCTACTTCGGGGTCGACATCGACAAGGTCGACGCCAGCCAGGGCGCCTTCCTGGCCTCGGTGATCAACGCACCCGGCCTCTACGACCCGCAGTACGGCGCGGCCGCCGAGGCCCGCGCCAACGCTCGGATGACCTACGTCCTGGACGGGATGGTCAAGGAGGGCTGGATGACGCCCGCCGAGCGGGCCAAACAACAGATGCCGGCGTTCAAGAAGTACAACCCCAACGCGGGCATCATCACCGGCCCGAACGGCTACATCGTCGCCGCCGTCCGCAGCGAGCTGCAGAACAAGCTCAAGCTGACCCCGGAGGACATCGACCGCGGTGGGCTGCGGATCACCACCACGATCGACAAGAAGTCCCAGCAGGCCGCCGTCGCCGCGGTCGACAAGAACGTCCCGAGCCAGACCGCGCGGCTGGACGCGCTGCACACCGGCCTCATCGCCGAGCAGCCGGACGGCGCGATCGTGGCGATGTACGGCGGGAAGAACATCGCCAAGGACGCGGTCAACTCCGCGACCGGGGCGCACCTGCAGGGCGGTTCGAGCTTCAAGGCGTTCGCGCTGACCGCGGCGCTGCAGGACGGCATGACGATGGACACGCAGTTCAGCGGCGCCTCCCCGTTGCTGTTGCCGGGCAGCGGCGGCAAGACCACCAAGGTCCTCAACGACAACGGCGAGCAGTTCGGCATGCTGACGTTGCAGCGCGCGTTCGCGGTCTCGTCCAACACGGCGTTCGTGCGGCTCAACCAGGCGCTCGGCACCGGCAAGACGCTGGCCGCCGCGCAGCAGCTCGGCATACCCGCCGATTCGCCGAGCATGGATCAGCCCTCCGACGTGGACGTGCTCGGGTATGCCGCCGTGCGGGTGATCGACATGGCCAACGCCTACAACACGATCAGCGCGCAGGGGAAGAAGGCCGACCCCTACTTCATCCGCAAGGTCACCAGCGTGATCGGCGACTACGGCTACACCGCGCACCCCGACCGGACGCAGGCGATCTCCAAGGACATCGCCGCCAACCTGGTCAACGGCATGACCGGTCCGCTCACCGACTACGAGGGCACCGCGCACCTGACCGCCGGCTTGCTGAAGCGCCCGGCGGCCGGCAAGACCGGCACCTCCAGCGGCTACAAGTCGGCGTGGTTCACCGGGTTCACACCCGACCAGCTCACCGTCTCGGTCGGGATGTATGCCGGCAACGGCACGAAGGCCGGCACCGTCGGCCTGGACAAGGCGACGCACAACGCGTCGTTCTACGGCGGTGACACGCCGGCGACGATCTGGCTGGACTTCATGAATGCCGCGCTCTCGGGCGAGCCCGTCGCCAAGCTGCCGAAGGCGCAGCACGTGAAGTCGAGCACGACGTACACGCCGACGCAGCAGCCGACCAGCACGAGCACCACCCCGTCGAGCACGCCCTCCAGCACCCCGTCGAGCTCGTCGTCCAGCTCGTCCAGCTCGAGCTCCAGTTCCAGCTCGACCACGGAACCATCGCCCACCACGACCACGACGGCCACCACCGAACCGCCGAGCCCGACCTCGTCACCGACGGTGACGCGGCCGAGCACACCCGTGGTCCCGCCGCCGATCAACCCCGGCGGCGAGTCGAGTTCCCTGGAGCCGCAGCCAACCTCGTGACGTCCCATACGTCCTACCCGTGGGGAGCGGTTGACGAAGGGGGCCGGTGTGGGGACGCAATGGTGGTTCGGAGCGATGCCATGGATCGTGGGGTGGGTGTGGATCATCCACGCCGTGCTGTCCTGGTACCGACCGCGGCGGATCGACCCGGTCGGCTGGTTGCTGCTCGCCGGGCTGCCGGTGGCGTCGCTGGTGATCCTCGTCGTGCAGAGCCGGCTGTATCCGCAGGGTGGTCGACCCGGGGAGGCGTTGCTCCCGCCGGGTTTCGACCTGGTGCTGATCGCCCTGGAGGTGGGCGGTTGCTGGCTGGTCGTGATG
The DNA here is from genome assembly GCF_014190805.1 of Flexivirga oryzae. NCBI lineage: Bacteria > Bacillati > Actinomycetota > Actinomycetes > Micrococcales > Dermacoccaceae > Flexivirga > Flexivirga oryzae. The sequence continues at coordinate 313,274 of NZ_JACHVQ010000003.1, forward strand.
CTGCTCGAGAGTGTCCTGTCCGGGATCCGGCACCTCCGGCGCGCCGAACTGCGGCAGACGGTGTCGTGACCGCGGGCATCACCCACCCGCCGGCCAGCGTCGCGAGTTAGGCTCGCCGTCGTGCATTCGCCCACTCGTCTGACCGCCCCCAGCCGCGGGGAGGAGCCCGCGGCGCTCGCGTCCGAGATCATCGGCGGACCGGCCGGGCGGTTCGCCGCGATCGGCCGCCGCGGCTGGACGTATGCCGGGGCGATGCTCTCCGCGCTCGCGTCGGTGATGGTCGCGCTGGGCGTCATACAGAAGGGGCACTGCGTCGAGGACGGGTGGGGGTCGCCCGGTGCGTTGTGGCGGGCCTGCTACTCGGACCTGCCGGTCGCCGCAACCGGCGCGCACGGCGGCACGCCCTGGTCGGTCGGCGGCCCCGGCCACAACCAGCCGGTGCTGACCGCGATGCTGACCTGGATCGTCAACCAGTTCACCCCGTCGGGTGCCGGGCTGGCGGCCCAGCGGGTCTACTTCGCGCTGGGCGCCGTGGTCATCGTGCTGCTGGTGGCGCTGACCACGGTCGCGATCTCCTCGACGATGCGCACCACGCCGTGGCTCGCCGCCCATGTCGCGCTCAGCCCGGTGCTGATCACCGCGTCGCTGGTCTCCTTCGACATCCTCGGGGTGGCGCTGGCCACCGTCGGTATGGCGCTGTGGGCGCGCAAGCAGCCGCTCGCCGCGGGCATCCTGCTCGGCGCCGCCGTCATGTCCCGCACCTATCCGCTGGTGATCCTCGGCGCCATCGTGCTCATCGCGCTGCGCGACGGGGCACGGGACGCGGTGGTGCGGCTGCTGGCCGGAGCCGCCGGCGCGGTCGCGGTGTGCTTCGGCATCGCCTACCTGATGGGCGGCGACCCGCTGGACCCCTACCGGGTGTGGTGGCACGCGGACCCCGGGTACGGGTCGCTCTCCTATCTGCTCACCGTCGCCCACCACCCGCTGCCGGCGGCGTCCGCGTCGATCATCGCGGTGCTCGGCTGGGCGATCGCGTTCCTGCTCGGGCTCTACCTGACCGGCCGTCCCGCCGAACGCACCCAACTGGCCCCGCTCGCGCTCACGATGCTGGTGATCGTGCTGCTGACCGGCAAGTCGATGTCGGTGCAGAGCTGTCTGTGGGTGCTGCCGCTGATCGCGCTGGTCGGGCTGCGCTGGCGCGACCACCTGCTGTGGGCGGGCGCCGAGATCGTCTATTTCGTGATGGCCTGGTTGTTCATCGCCAGTCCGAGCAACCCGGCCAAGGGTATGCCGGGAGCGGCATACAGCTTCTTCGTGCTGATCCGGGCGATCGCGTACCTCGGCATCGCGTGGGCCTCGTGGGAGTCCGCCCAGGACCTGCCGCGCGATCCGGCCGAACCGTACAGTGCCCCGGTGACCGACGGCTGGGCGCTGGGCGAGCCCGCCACCGATTAACGCCGAGCGGCGGTTGGCGGATAAACTCGCCCACGGCCCATGCCACACCCCTCTGTCGGGGGTGCCCGGCATACTCACTGCAAACACCGGAAGCGGTGCGACCAGGGGGTGCGGGCCACGCTGCGACCCTCCTGTCACGGAGAGACCGTGACCGCTTGAGACCGAAGGAGGTGGGTTAACGCATGCGTCAGTACGAATTGATGATCATCATCGACCCCGAGCTCGACGAGCGCGTTGTCCAGCCCACGCTGGACAAGATGCTCAAGGTCGTGACCGCCGAAGGCGGCAAGATCGACAACACCGACATCTGGGGTCGTCGCCGTCTTGCGTACGACATCAAGAAGAAGTCCGAAGGCATCTACGCCGTTGTGACGATGACCGCCGAGTCGGCTACCGCCAAGGAGCTCGACCGCCAGCTGTCGCTCAACGAGCAGGTCATGCGCACCAAGCTGCTGCGCGTGGACGCCTGAGGATCGCAACCAACCTCTAGGGAGCTCAGACATGGCCGCAGGCGACACGCCCATCACAGTCATCGGCAACCTGACCCAGGACCCGGAGTTGCGGTTCACCCCGTCAGGGGCGGCCGTGGCCAACTTCACCGTTGCGTCGACTCCGCGCTTCATGGACCGTCAGACCAATGAGTGGAAGGACGGCGAGACGCTCTTCATGCGCTGCTCGGTCTGGCGGGAGGCGGCGGAGAACGTCGCCGAGTCGCTGGTCCGCGGGTCGCGGGTGATCGTGTCCGGTCGGCTGAAGTCCCGCTCGTGGGACGACAAGGAGACCGGTCAGAAGCGCACCACCATGGAGCTGGAGGTCGACGAGGTCGGCCCGTCCCTGCGTTACGCAACCGCGAAGGTCAACAAGACCCAGCGCGGCGGCGGCCAGGGTGGTTTCGGCGGCGGTGGCCAGCAGGGTGGCGGCTTCGGCGGCAACTCGGGTGGCAACTCCGGCGGTGGCTTCGGTGGCGGACAGCAGTCCGACCCGTGGGCGACCGGCGGCCAGGGCGGCCAGCAGGGCGGGGGCCAGCAACAGCAGGCTCCGCAGTCCGGTGGCGGCCAGGGTGGCTGGAGCACCGGCCCGTCCTACGACGAGCCCCCTTTCTGAGGTCCTTGAGCAGCCCGAGGCGCTAGCCGAGGGCGTGTCGAAAGGACCGTCATACAACTCAAGAACAACCCCATCCCGAGTTCCGGCTCGGGCTCTCGGAAACGAAGGAGAGCACCACGATGGCTAAGCCCGTCATTCGCAAGCCCAAGAAGAAGGCCAACCCGCTGAAGCTGGCCAAGGTCGAGACGATCGACTACAAGGACGTCGCGCTGCTGCGCAAGTTCATCAGCGACCGTGGCAAGATCCGCGCCCGTCGGGTCACCGGCGTCTCCGTGCAGGAGCAGCGCCTCATCGCCACCGCGGTCAAGAACGCCCGCGAGATGGCCCTGCTGCCCTACTCCTCGTCGGCGCGCTGAGAAAGAAGACAGTTATGAAGATCATTCTGACTCACGAGGTCGCCGGTCTCGGCGCTCCCGGTGACGTGGTCGAGGTCAAGGACGGTTACGCCCGCAACTACCTCCTGCCGCGCAAGCTGGCGACGCCGTGGACCAAGGGCGGCCAGAAGCAGGTCGACGCGATCACCAAGGCGCGAGCCGCCCGCGCGGTGCAGTCGCTGGAGCAGGCGCAGTCGCTCAAGGGCAACCTCGAGTCGTCCGTCGTGACCCTGTCGGCGCGTGCCGGCCAGTCCGGTCGCCTCTTCGGCGCCGTGACCACCGCCGAGATCGCGGACGCGGTCAAGGCCGCCGGTGCCGGTGCCATCGACCGCCGCACCGTGCAGGTCGCCAAGCCGATCCGCAACGTCGGCAACCACGAGGTCAGCGTCCGGCTGCACCCCGAGGTCGAGGCCACGGTGAAGCTGTCGGTCGTCGCCGCCAAGTGACGCGCTGACTTTAGGCAGCATCGAGAGCCGGTCGCCCCGTGTGGGGTGGCCGGCTCTTGGCGTGTGCGGCCCGTTCATAGGTCCCCCCGGTGGGGACGTGTGACCGGCGGGTTTCGGGGTGCTGGCCGCTCATGAGTCCCCCCAGTGTCGACTTGTGCGCGGTCCGGGGCGGCAAGCCGCTCATAGGTCCCCCCGGTGGGGACGTGTGACCGGGTTTCGAGGTGCTGGCCGTTCATGAGTCCCCCCGGTGTCGACTTGTGCGCGGTTTGGGGCGGATAGCCGTTCATAGGTCCCCCCGGTGGGGACGTGTGACCGGGCTTCGAGGCGCGCACCGGCGAAGGCGTCCCGAAGTGACGACGGTCGGTCCGTGGGAACGGCGTTGGGCCGGTATGGCGTCCCGAAGTGACGACGGTCGGCCTTTCGGCCCGCGGGAGGCTGCCCGTCCGGCCCCAGCCCGCGCCCGTCCGCACAGCTAGCCCCGCCGCACCCAGCCGCCGCGGCACCCGCCGCCACCCACCCTCAGACGCCGGTCACCATCCACCGCCCGGAGCGCGCCCGCAGGCCCAGCGCGACCAGCCGGAACACCATGAACCCGGTGAACGCCCACCACAGCATCATCAGCGCATGCGCAGCCCCGGCGGCGCGCAGCGAATCGGCGTGCACGTGCACCAGCCAGAGCAACGGCAGGTATGCCGCCAGCACCGCTACCTGCAACCACGCGAGTGCGGTGCCGTCGCCGGCTCCGATGAGCACCCCGTCGAGCACGAAGACCAGCCCGGCGACCGGCTGCCCGACCGCCACGATCAGCAACGCCACCCCGAGCGCGTGCCGCACGTCCTGATCGGTGGTGAAGATCAGCGGCAGCACAGTGTGCGTTGCGGCGACGAGCGCGCCGAGCACGACGCCCATCCACCAGCCCCACCAGAGCATCAGCCGGGTGGCGGCCCTGGTCCCGTCGACGTCGCGGGCGCCGAGGGTGTGGCCGGTGATCGCCTGGGCGGCGATCGCGAGCGCGTCGAGCGCGAACGCGAGGAAGCCGAACACCGTCATCGCGACCTGGTGCGCCGCCAGTGGCACGTCACCGAGTTCGGTGGCGACCCAGGTGCTGGCCAGCATCGCGCCGCGCAGCGCGAGGGTGCGCACCAGCAGCGGCATACCGAACCGGGCGGCCGCCAGCACGCGTCCGGGGTGCGGCCGCAGACTGGTCCCGAGGCGGTGCGCGCGCCGCAGCACCACGATGAGCAGCCCCGCGGCGAGCCCGCTCTGTGCGAGCACGGTGCCGAGCGCGGATCCGGCGATGCCCATGCCGACCGGGTAGACGAGCACCAGGTTGAGCAGCAGGTTGGCCCCGAAGCCGGCGGTGGCGCCGATCAGCGGGGTGCGGGTGTCCTGGAACCCGCGCAGCACCCCGGTCGCGGCGAGCACCGCGAGCATGCCCGGTATGCCGAACGCGCTGATCCGCAGATAGATGGTGGCCTCGTCCGCGACCTGGGCGGACGCACCGAACAGGTCGCAGATCGGCCCGGCGAACACCGCCACGACGATCGCCGTCGCCGCGCCGAGCACCACCGACAGCCAGATGCCGTCGACACCGGCGCCGACGGCCGCGGACTCCTGGCCGGCCCCGAGCCGGCGCGCGACGAGCGCCGTGGTGCCGTAGGCCAGGAAGACGTAGATGTTGGCCGCGGTCAGCAGCGCGGCGCTGGCCACGCCGAGGCCGGCGAGCTGGTCGGTGCCCAGATGCCCGACGATCGCCGAGTCGCCCAGCAGGAAGAGCGGTTCGGCCACCAGGGCGAGGAACGCCGGGACGGCGAGCGCCAGGATCTGCCGGTGCGTGGACGTGGCTGGGGTGCCTGGTGTGGCGGGGGTGACGGGCACCCGACCAGGGTATGGCGCCACGGCGGCTATCGTCGCGCCCGATCGAGGGGCGACATGGACGCATTCGTCTCGCCATACAAGATGTGGATATCTCACATTTCAGACGCACCGAAAACTCGGATGAGCGGTCGTGAGCGATGGAAGGGGCGGTCCGTCATTCCGCGGCATTCCGCGGAATATCACGAAACGGTCACGGCACCCGCGCGCGCGACACGCCGAGGTCGCGGCTGAAGCTCGCTGAACAGTTGTCCACAGATCTGCTGGTTCGACTTTGGTATGGCGCGCGCGTACGTCATAGTCGGTGACCGTGCCACCGGCGATTCGGGGAGTCGGCTGCACAACCTGGGTGGGGTCGAACGGTCCCGGGGCAACGGCGCCCGCACCCACTGTTGTCATTGCAGTCCATCTGAAGGGTCCCTGGATTCATGGGTTCGTACTCCCCGCGCCATTTGCAGCGTGAGTCGAAAGTTCTGAACAAGGTCGGCCGTCGAGGCGTGGCAGTGGCCGCTGCCGGCGCCGTCATCGTCCCGCTGGCGGGCATGGAGAGCGCCTCGGCCGCTCCCGCCTCCGGTTTCGCGCAGACCGCCACACATGCTGCAGCCGTGAGCAACACCCCGGCGATCAGCCACCTGCCGTCCACGGTCCGCATCGGCCCGACGGTCCGCTACGGCTCGCGCGGCTACGCGGTGAAGGTCGTGCAGCGCAAGCTCGGCGGCCTGGTCGTCGACGGCATCTTCGGCAAGCTCACCCGGGCGAAGGTCAAGGCGTTCCAGCGCAGGCACCACCTGGTCGCCGACGGCATCGTCGGTCGCTACACCTGGACCGCGCTCGGCGGCTACCCGGCGGCTCCCAAGCCCAAGCCGAAGCCCGCACCGAAGTCGAACTCGTCCGTGGTCAGCATCGCGATGAGCCTGCGTGGCGTGCCCTACCGCTACGGCGGCGCTTCGCCGTCGGGCTTCGACTGCTCGGGCTTCACGTCCTACGTCTACCGGCGTGCCGGCATCAGCATCCCGCGCACCGCGTCGGCCCAGGCGGCCCGCGCCACGCGCGTGTCCTCGCCCCGTCCGGGCGACCTGGTCTTCTGGGGCTACCCGGCCTACCACGTCGCGATCTACATCGGCGGTGGCAAGATCATCGCCGCCCGCCGCCCGGGCACCGTCGTGGGCGTGCAGAACCTTTGGGGCAGCCACTACTTCGGCCGCATCTGAGGTCCCTCGTCGATCAACGGCTCCTGCCGGCCCTCACGGGTCGGCGGGAGCCGTTTCGTATGCCGGCAGGTGTGCCGGCTCCCGCAGCCCGACCACGCCCCGTACGGCGCACCTTGCGATCCGGGCACGATTTCCGGGATTGACCTCGCCACCGGACCACGCGGCGCTACTCTGCACTCAGGTCGACGAGCGGGCCTGACGGGCGGCGCTCGGCGACAGGCCATCGTTCCGCTGCCCCGACGTCTCGTCATACAGCAGCCTCCGCGTCTCGCATCGTGAGATATCCCGGAAAAAGTTTCCATTCGGCGTGTCGTTCGAACGTTTTCGGGGTCACCGGTGTTACAAGCCGCGCTGACGCGGCGTGCATCGTTGAAATTGCAACGCGGCGACCCACGCGCGCCATGAATGGCCTCAAATCACACAAGCCACACGAGTCACACCCGTCACGAGGGCCCAATAACCCTCAGATTTCGCGTCTTTCACAGGTTCGGGAGCCCCGGCATAGTGCTGCAGGTGCAGCGCCTTCTTCGGGGAAGGAGTAGGCGACATCGGGGGATGACACGGCACGCGTGTCATCCCCTTGCGCGTGTTTACGGACCGGACGAGTACGCGAGAGGGTCAGATGACCACGATTACTACTCCTAGACATCGCAAACCACGGCCTGGCTTATCCGCCAAGGTCGCCCCGGCGATCACGTCCCGCAAGGGCCTGGTGGTGACGGGAACGCTGTTGAGCGTCCCGGCGACCGCAGCCAGCCTCGTGCAGGCCGCACCGTCGTTTGCCGATCCCAGTGGGGGAAATACAGGAGGTTCAGGACAGGGCAGTACACCAGCAGCCTCAGGCAGCACCGCGACCGCGGCGGCCTCGGGTACCCGCACGGCGGCGTCGCCGTCGTCGGTCGTCTACCTGCGGTACGGCTCGACGGGCAGCTACGTGAAGGTCGCGCAGCAGCGACTGGGCGGGTTGGCCGTCGACGGCATCTTCGGCTCGCTGACGCTGGCGAAGGTGAAATCTTTCCAGCGCAGCAAGGGGCTGGCGGCGGACGGGGTCATCGGACCGCTGACCTGGGATGCGCTGGGTGGCTTCCCGGGTTCGACCACGCCGCCGACCGACCCCACCCCGACCCCGACGCCGACGCCCTCGTGCACGGTGCAGGTGTTGCGCTACGGCTCCACCGGCGCCAACGTGAAGATCGCCCAGCAGCGGCTGGGTGGTCTTGCGGTGGACGGCATCTTCGGCGCGGACACGCGGACGAGGGTGAAGTCGTTCCAGGGCACCAAGGGCCTGGCGGTGGACGGGGTCATCGGCCCGGCGACCTGGGCCGCGCTGGGTGGTTTCCCGTGCGGCTCCGGCGGCGGGACCGACCCGACCCCGACCCCGCCGCCGCCGTCGACCGGCACCGACAAGGGTGTCGACGCGGTGGTGCCGATCGCGAAGAAGTACCTCGGCATCCCGTATGTCTGGGGCGGTTCGACGCCGTCGGAGGGTTTCGACTGCTCGGGGCTCACGTCCTACGTCTACAAGCAGGCCGGCCTCTACATCCCGCGGACGGCCAGCCAGCAGCAGGCGTACATGAAGAAGACCACCAACCCGCAGCCGGGTGACCTGGTCTTCTTCGGGTCGCCCGCCTACCACGTGGGCATCTACGTCAGCCCCGGCATGATGATCGCGGCACCGGTCCCCGGTGACGTGGTCAAGCTGCAGACCATCTGGACGACGCCGTCCAACTACGGCACGCTGCGCTGACACACCGGACTCACGGTCCAACGCGGCCACGGTCACCCCGCGGGGAGGCCGTGGCCGCGTTTGTGTGTATGCCGGCTGTCGGCCCGCGGTGGCCAGGAGCCATGTGCGGTGGAGACTCGGCCCGGCGGAGGTGAATTGCGGTGGCCGAGTCGGGCTGGGGGAGCGCAGCGGAGGAGGTCCGGATCGAGGTCCCGCTGGGTGAGCGATATGGGTGGCCGCGTCGGCCCGGCTGAGGTGAATTGCGGTGGCCGAGTCGGGCCGGGGGAGGTGGATTGCGGTGACCGAGTCGGGCCGGGGGAGGTGGATTGCGGTGGCCGAGTCGGGCCGGGGGAGGTGGATTGCGGTGGCCGAGTCTAAGGATGGGGGAGCGAAGTGCGGTGGCCGAGTCGGGCCGGGGGAGCGCAGCGGAGGAGGTCCGGATCGAGGTCCAGCCGGGACCCCGCGCGCCGAAAGTGCACACGCTGTCGTTCTCGCCGGCGCGCAACGACACTTACTGCACTCTCGGCGCCGGTGATGGCTACCGCAGCCGAGGAAATCCACCGCTCCTGTGGATAACTTCTGCGCCGAACCACCCTCGGGCGCATCATTCTGGGATGTCGTATGACGAGCCATCGCACCACTTGACCAAATCTTTACGAAGGTCAAGCGCCACGAGGTGCTCGGTTCGCCGATAATCACGAGGCATTCAGGTTTCGCACAGGGAGGGGCCAGTCATGCGGGCGACACGTGCGATCGGCGTGACGGTGGCAATGCTGGGCGTGCTGGCGGCGTCGGGCTGCAGCGGGGGTTCGGGGGACGTCGCCGCCACTACGCGGGCGACGTCGGCCGCTGCGTTGACGACGGCTGCCTCGCCGACCAGCACCCCGAGCGCTCCCGCCACGTCCACGACATCGTCGACGCCCGCGTCCGCCTCCTCGTCGAAGGGCACCGCCGCAGGTGCGCCAGGTGTGCCCGAACCGGCGCGCCAGCACACCAAAGCCGGCGCCAGGGCGTTTGCTGAGTATTTCTATTCGGTGATTAATGCTAAGTACAGAGATCCCAAAAAAGGCACTGTGAAGGAAATCTCGACATCCGGGTGTTCCTTTTGCGACACCATCAACAAAGATCTTGAATCCATGATGGCTAAGGGCCAGCGTTACGATCGTGACCAATTCAAGTATCGGACGACAAAGACTGACAGGTTAGGAAATCAATTTTCCCTGGTGCACATAACCATGCAGCAGCAACCAGCCAGATTGCTAAGTCGCGACGGAACGGTTTTGGAGACAACACCAACACCGACGGTGAAGAGTGTTGTCCATGTCGAGTGGCTGAAAGGCAAGGGCTGGCGGGTAGCGGAGGTCCAGCATGAGTAAAGCCTCGGCTGCAGCGATTGTGGGAGTTGTTGCCGTGTCTGCGGCTGGTCTGGAAGCTCTCATTGTGACGCCTGACGCAAATGCAACCTGCGTCACATGCGTTGTAAAGGGTGGTGCTGCTGTTGGCATGAGCAGACAAGAGACCAGGAGCCTCCCAAAGAACGGCAAGGCCAACGTCAAGAAAAAAGGCAAGACAGTCGTCAAGGTCGTGCCCTACGAATACCAGATCCCGCAAGCCTGCTCGGGAAACAAACCAGGCGATGGTGACCACCAGGTGACTTGCGAACGTGCCGCCAAGGCCTGCGTTCCGGTCAAGAACGCCGAGGGGCCGCTGGTGATGGTGTGGCGGCGTCTGGTGTTGCCGGGCAACGAGTTCGGTGCCTGGGAGCAGATCGGGGAGACGTGCTGGCCGAGCCTCGTGCCGAACGCCAAGCACAAGCCCGGCCTGACCGTCGCGATGATCAAGGCGGCGTTCTCGAACACGCCGTTCGTCAAGCCCAAGGTCACGATGCAGCCGGTGGGCAACCGGACCTTGGTGAACCTGCCGACATACTTCGCGGTCGACTTCTCGGGCCCGGGTTACGGTCCCGACGAGGTACGCACGGTCACGCTGCTCGGCCACAAGGTCCAGATCAAGCCGGTGCTGAAATCCAACACGTTCCGTTTCGGCGACGGCACCAGCCTCGGCCCGACGACGTCGCGCGGCGGCGTCTACCCGGACGGCGACGTCAAGCACACCTATCTCCAGCGCGGCACCGTCGGCGCCTCCATCACGACGGTGTATGGCGGGCAGTTCGCGGTCGACGGCGGCGACTTCACCGACCTGCCTGGCACGGCGACGGTCACCGGCCCGGTCCAGCAGCTGCAAATCCTGGAGGCGACGGACCACTTGATCCGCTGACCAGAGCGTCTTGCAGCGTCCATGGGTGGACGCAACATCAGTGACGGCGGGTCGATCCGTCAACGACCCTGTTGTGGGTGTCGTCCGTCCGGCGCGGACGCTCGTCACGGGAGGGAGCAGGGCGTGCGTCCGACATACAGGAGCAGCGGCCGCCGCTTGATGGCGATCTTCACAGTCCTGGTGTGCCTGCTCGCAGCGGGCTGCACCAGCTCACACCGCGCCACGACGCCTACGACGGCAACCAGGACGACGCAGTCCGTGTCCGCGAGCGCAAGGTCGGCGGCGGTGACACGCACCAAGGCCGTTGCGATCGGGTCGGACCAGAAAGTGACCATCGCGTCGGCGACACTCACGAAGCAGCAGACCAAGGCGTTGCGGCAGGGCTGGTCGCCGAATGCCACTTTGAACGTTGGGATTCCGGTCAGAGTGAGCACCACTGCCCATCTCCCGACGGGCGGGATCCGGCTGTCCCGCACCTATGCCCAGCCGCTGCCCACCGGTGTTTCGGCGACGATGGCGTTCTATGACGAGCAATGGGGCGCGTGGCACGCCGTCCCTTCGAAGCTCTCCAGCGATCGACGGACTGTGACTGCGGTCGTGCATCACCTGTCGTTGTGGACCGACATCACCGGTGCGGTGGAGAAGGTGAAGAAGGCTGTCAGCGATGCGGTGAATTCCGCTGCGAATTGGGCGTATTACCAGGTGGGCAAGGTGTTCGACACTCGGGTCAATCCGCCCAGTTGTTCGGGCACGCCGGACTGGGTCAGCAGCAGCGTCTTCATCGAGACCGACAAGAACAACCCGTTGCTGTTCTGTGTCGGCAGCGACCCAAAGCACGCGTCGATCCTCGACGTGAAGGCGCGGGTCAATCGCGGTTTCGCCTACAACGCCTACCTCGGGCCGGCGACCGACTGGCTCTACAACAGCACCTTCAGTGGTATGTCGCTCGACGACGTCGTGTCCGCCATCGGGCACCTTGACGATGACGTGTCCCAAACGTGGGGATTGTTCTCCCCGAAGGGATCTGAGCTCGTCGGTGCTGGGGAGGAGCTCAGTTTTGGTGCCACCGAGCAACAGGTGCGTAACCTGCAGGGGACGTCGACGGTGCTGAGACTCGAGCCGCCGTCCACGGTGGGCTTCCTGGTCTCCACCCTGGGACGCCTTGTCGGTGCACAGCTGGAGCAGCTGGCCGATGGGTATGCCGCCGGCGCGATCGCGATTGCCGGTTGCTACTCGGACGTGAAGGCGGCACACGACGCAGGGACGTGGACCCGTGCCGCGCTCACCTGCTTGGGCGGCATCGACGAAGATCTCGCCAAGACCTTGGCGAGCTATCTGACCGAGCGCGGTGTCGCGCCAGTGAAGGCTGGCAAATTGGCGGGCGCCGTCGTCGGACGGCTGACCGTCTACTTGGCTTTGGTCGGCCCGGTCTTCTCCACGATGAATTTCGCGCTTGAGCAACGACTGTCGGACTCCGCGCGGACGGTGAACGTCTACCCACAGGCCGAGCAGGTGACCGCGAGCACGCTGCGGTCCGCCGAGGTTCCGGCTGATTGTCGGTTGCCCGCACAGCGGCTGAAGAATGGCAAGACCACCGAGGGCAGCCCGGGTGGCGGCTCGCTCGTGGACATTGTTGCGTATGGCGACCTCGCGGGGCTGGGTTACAAGCAGGCGCTCACCGCGTATGTGTGCACGGCGGGTGGTGTCACCTGGCCGCAAGATCTGGTGTTGATCGGCGCAGGCGGGAAACTACTGGCGTCGCTCAACCTGGGGAGGTTCGTGCAGGGCGAGCACTCCGACCTGACGACCATCTCTTTCAGCGGGAATGCCGCGCACATCGCGTGGACGACATACCAGGGGTGCTGCTTCTACCACGTCGACCAGGCTGCAACCGTCTCCTACCAGTCCGGCAAGTTGGTGCTCAGCAACCACACGGTCAGTTATTCGCCGGAGGCGGTCGCCGAGGACGTATTCCTCGCCCAGTTTGAGAAGAAGCGAGGATCATTGAAGGATCCCGAGGTCGTGAGCGACGCCGAGTGGACGGAGTTGACGACCACGTTCGGAGACATGATCTTCACCGTGGACGGGTCTCCAGGCACCTGCGAGGTCTCGAGCCAGCGGGCCGTGTGCCCGGTCAGTGGGGACGGTTCCAACGCGGAGCACCTCGTCGGCTGGATGGAGCTGGACAAGGACTCGGGCTCAGGTTACGGGTGGCGCGTCACAAACCTGGAACTCAGCGTCGAATGAGAGCGCGAATGCCAGCTGGCCAAGGGCCGCACCCTACACCCCAACTGACCAAAACGTAAGGCCGCTCATATGAGCTGATTCGTGCCTCTCGAAGCCATCTGGCAACGCATCACCCTGTGGGTAACTCTCGCCACACAAGACGCCGAAAAGTTTTTCTTGTGCACAGCCGGTGGATCGCGTTTCGGCAGGTCAGCGCCTTGTAGCGGCCGGAAGTGCGCCGATATCCACAGTGTTGTCCCCAGGGCGTGCACCGCCATACCGGCGATCCCCACAAGTTATCCCCAAGCAGTCCACAAGCCCGGTGGACGTGGGGTTTGCGGGGTGGCCGGGTGGGGTTCTAGCGTGGCGTTTTCGCGTGTCGCGAGCGCCCTGTCAAGGCTGTGTCGGAGGTCAGTGGTGCAATCGACGCATGTTCGAAAACAGCTTCGAGGAGTGCCTGCGTGGCGATTGCTGAACTGCCCCCTGACTACACGGACCAGGGTGGCCAGGGGGGCGGCATGGTGCCGCCGCAGGACGTGCCCGCCGAGCAGTCGGTGCTCGGCAGCATGCTGTTGTCCAAGGACGCGATCGCGGACGCGGCCGAGTCGGTCGACGGCCGTGACTTCTACCGGCCGGCGCACGAGTCGATCTACGAAGCGATCATCGACCTCTACGGCCGGGGGGAGCCGGCCGACGCGATCACCGTTGCCGACGAGCTGACCAAGCGCGGCGAGCTCAGCCGCGTCGGCGGGCAGGCCTACCTGCACGAGCTGATCCAGGGCGTCCCGACCGCCGCCAACGCCGGCTACTACGCCGAGATCGTGGCCGAGCGGGCCGTGCTGCGCCGGCTGGTCACTGCCGGCACCCGCATCGTGCAGATGGGGTATGCCGACGGCGGCGGCGATGTCGTCGACGTCATCAACGCCGCCCAGGCGGAGGTCTTCGGTGTCACCGCCGGCAAGGAGGCCGAGGACTACGTGCGGCTCGGCGAGATCATCGCCGAGACGGCCGACGAGATCGACGCCGCCAGCAGCACCGGCGGCCAGATGACCGGTGTGCCCACCGGGTTCACCGACCTGGATGCACTCACCAACGGTTTGCACCCTGGCCAGATGATCGTCATTGCCGCACGACCGGCGGTGGGCAAGGCGCTCGCGCTCGACACTCCGCTGCCGACCCCCACGGGCTGGACCACGATGGGCGAGGTCAACGTCGGCGACCGACTGATCGCAGCCGACGGCACACCGACGACGGTCGTTGCGGCGACCGAGGTGATGACCGGGCGCCCGTGCTACGAGGTCGAGTTCTCCGACGGCACGGTGATCGTCGCTGACGAGCAACACCAGTGGCTGACCGATACTCGCTCCGGTGGTGGTTCCGCAGTCCGCACCACGCGCGAGATTGCCGACTCGGCGGGCCTTGAGCACAGTGTGCAGCTGGCCGGCCCGGTGGAGTTGCCGGAGGCAGACCTGCCGGTGCGGCCGTACGCATTCGGAGCGTGGCTCGCTCGAGGCGACGCTGCGTCGGCGGTGATCGATGTGGCGGATGACGAGTTGATGATGCTCCTGGAGGGTCAGGGAGGAGCGTCGCCCGACGAGCTCGCCAGTCTTGGAGTGCTTGGCAACAGACATGTCCCGATGGCTTACCTGCGGGCGGGCGCCGCACAGCGGTGGGATCTCCTGGCCGGATTGCTTGACGCGGTTGGCACGGTCACGGCGTCCGGGAGGATCCAGTTCACAACTACCGATCTGCAGCTGCGCGATGGCGTTGACGACCTGTTGCGCACGTTGGGAGTGCGGTTCGGGGTGGCGAAGTCGTCGACAGCCTTCACGTTCACTTTCTCCACGGACCGGGACGTCTTCTGGCTCGACCGGAAGAAGCTGCTGCACAAGCAGCGCAGGGCGCGCACCTTCCAGCGACGCAACTCGGTCTTCATCGCCGACGTCCGCCCGGTGCCGTCCGTGCCGGTGCGGTGTGTCGAGGTCGACCATCCGGAGCACCTCTATCTCGCAAGCAGCGCGATGATCCCGACCCACAACTCCACGATCGGTCTGGACATTGCCCGGGCGTGCTCGATCAAGGCGGGTATGACGTCCGCTGTCTTCTCGCTGGAAATGAGCAAGACCGAGATTTCCATGCGTCTGCTGTCGGCCGAGGGCGGCATACAACTACAGCACATGCGCAAGGGCACGATGCGTGACGAGGACTGGACGCGGCTGGCGACCACGATGGGCAAGGTGGCGGATGCGCCTTTGTTCATTGATGATTCGCCGAACATGTCGCTGATGGAGATCCGCTCCAAGTGTCGCCGGCTCAAGGAGCGCAACGACCTGAAGCTGGTGGTTATCGACTACCTGCAGCTGATGACGTCGGGTAAGCGCGTCGAGTCGCGGCAGCAGGAGGTGTCGGAGTTCTCCCGTGCGCTGAAGCTGCTGGCCAAGGAGCTCAACGTGCCGGTGATCGCGATCAGCCAGCTCAACCGTGGCCCCGAGCAGCGCACCGACAAGCGCCCGCAGATGTCCGACCTGCGTGAGTCGGGCTGCCTCACGGCCGACACGCGGCTGCTGCGCGCCGACTCGGGTGCGGAGCAGTCGATCGGGGAACTGGCGAGAAGGGGTGAGAAGGACGTGCCGGTCTGGGCCCTGGATGATTCGCTCCGGTATGTCGTCAGGCATCTCACGCACGCCTTCTCCACAGGGGTGCGCCCCGTGTTCCGGATGACGCTGGCGTCCGGCAAGACCATCCGCGCAACGGAGAACCACCGCTTCCTGACGTATGACGGCTGGCGCCAGCTCGGCGACCTGCGCACCGGCGACCGGCTGGCGGTGCCGCGGCACGTGCCGGCGCCGGAGATGTTCGAGCCGCTCGAAAACGACGCCCAGCTGAAGACGATGGCGTACTACTGGTCGTCGCGGACACCGTTCAAACCGCGCAATTATGAACGCGAAGCGGATGCCTGCGCCATCGGGGTCGACATCCTGCCCGCCGAGAGGCGCGAGCTGATCCCGGACCTGTTCCACATGTCCAAGCGCGAGATGGCGGTCTTCGCCAACGCGTTGTGGCGGCTGGACGGTCCGGTGACTCGTGGCGCCGACGGTGACGCGCAGATCTTCCTGCAGGCAGCGTCACGGCGGTTGATCGACGACGTCGCGCGGTTGCTGCTGCGCTTCGGCATCTCGACGCAGGTCCTGCGAGCGGTCGGGGGTTACCAGCTGCACGTGCGCGGGGTCGACGACGTGCGGCGGTTCCTGCAGGAGATCTACAGCAAGGGATCGCTGAACGCCGAGCAGGCCGCCCTCCGCGACGAAGTGCGTGCAGCGACCGCCGCGCGCGGGGAGCAGACGGTCGATCCGGCACTGCGCGAGCACCTGCAACTTGCGGTTGCCAGCGGTGATGATGCGCCCGCTCTCTCTGCGGTCGCGACTGCCCTGGACACTGCCGACCTGGACCTGGAAGCCATCAACGACATCCTGTGGGATCCGGTCGTGTCCATCGACGCGGACGGCATCGAAGAGGTCTTCGACGCAACCGTCGTCGGTGGCCACAACTTCATCGCCGACGGCATCGCCGCGCACAACAGCATTGAGCAGGACGCGGACATGGTGATCCTGCTGCACCGCGAGGACTCCTATGACAAGGAGTCCGAGCGCGCCGGCGAAGCAGACCTGATCGTCGCCAAGCACCGCAACGGCCCCACCGACACGATCACCGTTGCGTTCCAGGGGCATTACTCGCGCTTCACGAACATGGCGCAGAACTTCTGACGCATTCCGGGTGAGAAATTGTGGACGATGGCGACGAGCAGATCCAAGAGAGAAGAACTAGATGGCGGATAATTCAGCCTGACGAACTAATCGCGACATTTCTGTTGCCGCTGCCGGATCCCATCGGACTTGAAGATGGCACAATCATCCCCACCTTCGTCCCTCTGGATAACATAGAGATCGACCTTCTCCAGCCGTGGCTCAACCATCTCTGGTTTCAAGACAGTGCTGGGGGCGACTATGCATACCCGTGCAGCGAGATTTTGGGGAATGACGCGTCGCACACCGATTGGTCAGACAAGTACGCGCTTTCCAGCTCTATCCAATTTCATCAGACGTTTAGTGACGCAGCGATCCGTGATGGCCTCGAAGCCGCGATGAATGTCGCGAGGGTCGTCTCTGGACCGCATCTGACGACAGAAGAAAAGGCCGAGGCCCTGAGCGAGCAGATGGTGCGACATATCGCATTGGATCATTTGCGATCTGCAGGGCTAGGGGCAGTCACAATCGCCGAGTGTGGGGTTGGCTTACGGATTGCAGGAGGCACTCTCGGTTCGGCGGGACCGTTCACCTTCGGAGGTGCTCGCGAGAATACTGCTGAGCCACTCGAGGCCGATGAAGTCTATCCGGACCAAGTGGCGAGATGGTCTTGGCGCTTCTTTCCACCGGATGCCGTCATCGATCCGCTGTTGGTCGAGCGTCGACTGCGAAACGCGATCGCTGTCGCGATTACAGATCTGCGATCCATACAGCGCGCAACAGTTGCGTTTCAACGTGAGCCGACAATAATCAGTTCGATTGAACGGTTGCCACTCTTTGTGCCAGTGATTCTTCGTCGAGCATCTCAAATCGGTGATCCCACCGTGGCACCGGAAGTGAACCTGATGGTCACGCGAGGGGTGATTGGATCAATCGTAGCGCCACAGACCATTTCCACGGATATGATGGTCTCCCTTAGCGACACTCGACATCGACTCGATAACGGGGTCTTCTCGGCGCACCTGGATTTACATCGAGAGGCGATGGTTGCCATTGATCGATATGGGGATATGCGCATGGGAGCGCTCTTGCTCGGAATATCTGCCGAATCGCTGCTTGATGAGTTAATCTTGCATCTGATGTGGGAAGAGGCGAAGTCACCAGAACACGCCGCGCGCGAGTGGATGCGGGGCTTGGACGCCCGAGTTCGCTCCGAACTCCCAAGTCGTCTCGGCGGGCCTTGGGACATGACTCGGCGCAACGCGATCGGTGTCTGGGCCCAGGAAGTCGCCGCGCTGAGGCACCGCGTCGTCCACGCGGCGTACATCCCGAGTCGTGCGGAGGCGGAGGCAGCAGTTCGCGGCGTCAATCGTCTGGTCTCTCACCTGTGTGACCGACTAGCTGCACAGGACATCCTCTCGAAATACCCGCGGACCGCTCTTTCGCTAGCATGTGAGGATGGGTTACGGCGTCGGAATGCTTATACGCGCCGCCTCAGTGAGTTGCAGAATGACCGACGCGAAGTGCCTTGGCACGAGACCTTCGTCCGCTGGCGCGAGGCTTGGAGGCGGACTCGCCAGGATATAGACGGCAAACCTCGGGAACCAATGCTCGATCAAACGAGAATTCTCGCTGTCAGAGATCCAGATCGAACCTTGCGTTGGGTGCTTCACGACTACACGCAACACCTTGCACTTCAGGTTGAAGCTCCGGGTATTCCCGCACGCATTCTGAAGCAAATCCACAGTAGTGCCGACAGCTTTCACTCTCTGGGCTACCCGCTCCCAGTTTCCACCTCTTTGCGTGATGTCCCGAAGCCGGTGGTTTCGCAAGATGCTCGGTGGACAGAGGAGTACCACCTTGTGCCGATGACCGGAGTGATGGTGGATAGAAGCGACCTGCGCCAAGAAATGTGACCTCGATCATGGCAAGGGCTTGTAGTGGGGCGAGAAATCCTCCATTGTGAAGTCCGAGAAATTAAACCCTGACGAAAGCGGACGGCAAATGGGGCATCCCTTGGGCCTTAGAAGAACCGAATCCGAGTCGCCGCCACCTAATACGTATATCAATGTGCGTCCCGGGATCGAGCGCATAGAATAGTGATGTGACAGCGGACCGTGGGGCCCAGCACTACTTTCCGGCCTCCCTAATCGGAACCTTCTCGGCGGATACATCCGGACCTCGCCGATCGCGCCACGTGTTCGTGGCACGTCGAGGCGTTGACTTGACGCTCAGGCTGCGCGCGGAGCGGGCTGGCATCGACCCGCGGGCGCACCACGTCTATGGTCACCCTGGAGTTGGTGGGGTCGACTTGGACGGTTTATGGCAGAGTGCCGAGTGGAGAATTGACGACTTGCTGGCGGGCGTCGCGGCCACGTCGAATTGTGGGTGGGCTCCGACCGCTTGGTTCGTTCTGACAGCAAGTCCATACGTTGGACACCTACTCGCACGCCATCCAAAATTGACTCTGCACGAGACGTTCGACCTAAAGGTGGACGACACGGACGATGCACGGATCTTTCGGTACGGTCTCACTGGCAGCCTCATCGACAGAGTCATGACCCGCTCTCGGTGGTCGATTGCTAGAGCGGGAGCGGCTACAGAATGGACCACGAACGACCTAGGGATGCTCTGGCTTCCTGGGTACGGTCCGGGTACGGTTTTGGTCCCGGTCAGTCCGAGGTATGCCTTTGTCCTAGCCGCTGGATCCCCGACTTATCGCTACGGTCACGGGAGGATCGCGATGAGAACATATGACTGGTCTGACGACGATGTCGCTGTCATTAACGACCTACTCGCGATGTTGGCACCGCGGGAGGTTTACAGCAGGAGCGAGCGGCTGGCGGACCGAAGTCGGGCCCTATGGCAGGACGCCGACACGGTGTCGAATAGGGATGGTGTTGACGCCATTTTGCTCAGGCAGTTCGAGGCCGAGCAGGTAGCCTACCCGCTTCTCCAAGGACAGTTCGTCGATAATGAAACGTCTTGGGGCCGTTTTATGGCTGCAACGCACCAGTTCGAGTGCTCATGCGAAGAGATTTGGTCCAAGGTAGGGGAAAAGGATGCGGGTCGGGCTCGTGCCGCGATGCACGGCGCTATCGCTACGGGTATTGCGTCCTTGCGCCGGGAGAGTCCTCGGACTTGGGAAGATATAATCATGCACGGGAAGCCAAGCCCTCAAGTGCCCTCGGTGATGAACGCGAAGGTCGTTTCGACAGATCCATTTTTGTGCGCGATTGTTGATCGTCAAGGAATCCGTGTTCTGCGACCTGACAGGGAACATGGATTGCAGGGCTTTATCCGAGCGAGTAACTCAGGATAGCTGAGGATTCGTTCGCCTATGACCCGTGAGTTTCACGATTGCCCATCGAGCTGTCTGTCTGCAGTTGACACACGCATTTGGGGGTCTTTGTCTCCTCTGGGCCGGAGGAGACAAAATCGGCTTGCAGCACGTGGCGCGCTCTGTCGTCGGCTGTCACGCTGCGCCACCTGGCGACGCGTGCGCGTTCACGTCCCGCAGGATCTCGACGATGCCTTCGTAATCACTCGGGAAGATGAAGTCGACGGTGCCGTGGTCGGTGTATGGCGACTCGTAAAGGCGCGCAGGTTCCATGATCCCGTTGGCGGTGAGCTCGTCCACGATCAGTGACACGAAGCGGATCTGGTCCACGGAAAACCTCGTGTCGTCCAGGAACGCGGCGAAGGCCTCGTTGGCGGCGCTGCGGTCGAGGCCGACGAGGGAGCGGATGAATGGGCCGAGTTCGCCGGCCCGTTCGGTGACCCACTCCAGATCGACCGGTTGATCGCCGCCGGCCTCCACCAGCATCTTCGCCAGCGAGTCCAGGTCCTCGGCCGTCAGCTGCTTGTTGCGCCGCAGTCGTTGCAGGGCGACGTGGTCCTCGTGTGCCTTCAGATACGCCTGGGCCTTCGCGCGGAAGCGCTCCCAGTTCATCCCGCCCGTCGCCTGCGGCAACTCCACGATCGATGCGTCGTCGAGCGTGTCCTCGAAGTCGGTGTAGACCGGGTTCTGCCGGGTCTTCTCGACGAACCGCACCAGTCCGCGCAACCGCAGCCGCATCACCTCGAGCATCGGCAAGGTGACGTCGACCCACCACTCGTCCCCGGCGACTTCGTCGAGCAACTCCAACTGAGCCGCGACCGACGGGATCGTCTTCTTCGGCAGCAGCGCCGCCGCGATCGCCTGCACGGTCTCCCGGATCCGTTCTGCGGCAACGGCATCGCCCTCCAGCTGCGCCAGCTGACGGCGCAGCACCAGCAGGTCGAAGCGCTTCGCCTCCTCGTCCGGGTCCCGCACGGTCGACGGCAATCCGGCCAGGTGCGACAGGATTTCAGCCGCATCGTCGTTCGACACCGCGTCCCACCGGGCCCGCGACGACCACTTCTCCACCTGCTGCCGCTGCGCCCGCACCAGCACGTTGTCCAGGTTCATCCCCGCGACGAACTCCTGCAGCCAGTCGGCCGTCGTCCGCCGCAGGTCCGACGACGCAGACGCGTGATCCAGCGCCACCACCAAACCGAGCCGCGACTCGAAAAGCCTTTGGGTGAGCGACTTCTGGAGCGAACCCTCCGACCCAGGCAGGTCCTGGCTGAAGTAGTCCAGGTTGCCGCAGAAGTCAAAGACGAAGAAGTCCTTCTTGTCCTCGCCCGGCCCGAAAATGCCCGGGCACAACCGCGTCCCGCGACCGATCATCTGCCAGAACTTCGACTTGGACCGCACCAGCTTGAAGAAGACCAGGTTCACGACTTCGGGCACGTCGATGCCGGTGTCGAGCATGTCCACACTGATCGCGATGTGCGGCGCCTTGTCGGCCTGCGAGAAGTCGTCGATCAGGCTCTGTGCGTAGGTGATCTGGTGGGTGATGACCCGGGCGAACTGCCCGCCATACTCCGGGTAGGCGACATTGAAGCGCTCCGCGATGAACTCGGCATGCGCCTGGCTCTTGGCGAAAATGATCGTCTTGCCGAGCCGGTCGCCGCCGGCCACCTTGTAACCCTCCGTCATCAGCGTGGAGATCACCCTGTCCACGGTGTCCTCGTTGAAGAGGAACCGGTTGAGCTCTTCGGGATCGACCGCGGCCGGCGGGCCGTCCTCACCCCAGTCGAGCGCGTCCCACTCGTCCTTCTCCGCGTCGGTCAGGTCGTCATACCGGATGCCCTGCCGTAAGAACTTGGTGCCGACCGAGACCCCGAACGGCGGCACCAGGAAGCCGTCGGCCACCGCCTCGTCCAGGCCGTAGGCGTCGGTCGGGACGCCGTCCTCCAGGTGGAAGAGCCGGTAGGTGTTGTGGTCGACCTCGTCCTTCGGCGTCGCGGTCAGCCCGACCAGGTAGGCGTCGAACCAGTCGAAGATCGCGCCGTACTTCTGATACACCGACCGGTGCGCCTCGTCGATGATGATCAGGTCGAAATAGCCGGGCCCGAAGCGGCGGCTGCCGTCGTCAATTTCGTTGATGAGGTTCAAGATCGTCGGGTATGTCGAGGCGTAGACCCGGCCGTCGGCATTCCGCTCGGTGACCAGGTTGACGGTGGTGACGCTCGGCAGGTGCGTCTTGAACGCGTTGACCGCCTGCTTCACCAGCGCTGTCCGGTCGGCCAGGAACAGCACGCGTTTGACCCAGCCGGCCTTCATCAACTGGTCGACGAGCGCGATCACCGTGCGGGTCTTGCCGGCCCCGGTTGCCATGACCAGCAACGCTTCCCGCTCCCGCTTGTCGAAGGCTGCGTCGATGGCCTTGATCGCGCGGGTCTGGTAGTAGCGCTCGACGATGCTCGCGTCGACCGGTGCTCCGGCCAGCGGCAGCCGGGTCTGCCGGCGCTGGATCATCAGCTCCAGCTCGTCGCGGGTGTAGAAACCCTGGATCTCCCGCGGTGGGTACCCCGAGCCGGGGAACGCGGCGTCGTCCCAGATCCAGTGCTGGTAGCCGTTGCTGTAGAAAATCACTGGGCGGCGGCCGAATTCGGCCTCGAGGCAGTCGGCATACAACGTGGCCTGCTGTTGCCCGACTTGTGGGCTCTTGGTGGTCCGCTTGGCCTCGACGACCGCGAGAGGCAGCCCGTCCGCGCCCCACAGCACGTAGTCGACGAACCCGTCTCCGCCGCCGTTAGGCATGCCCGTCACCGGGTACTCCCGGTCACGCTCCTGATCCAGTGGCCAACCCGCCTCTGCCAGCAGCACATCGATGATCAGCCGACGGGTCTCGGCCTCGCTGTAGTCGTGGTCATCCGGCGCGGTGTTGGTCGCCTGTGCCGCGGCGATCTGTTGCTTGAGCTCGGCGATCTCGGCGTCCTTCGCAGCCGCCAGGTCGTCGCGCTCGGCCAGTGCCTTCGCGTGGGCTTCATCCTGTGCTTTGAACTTCGCGGCGAGCTTGACAAGCTCGTCACGCGACAGTGGCGCCAGCTTGGCTGCGAGTGACGGGTCGAACTGTTTGCCGGTCGGGACACCCTGCGGGTCGGTCGAATAGCTGTATGCCGCAAACACGACGACATGGAACAGCTCCCGCAGCACCTGCAGCGCGACTGCGGGCGCGATCGGCTTGCCCTCGTGCGCCGCGGTGTTGCCGACCTTGCGAATCAGGTTGAGCTTCTGCGTGATCCGGACCCCGACCTTCGCCTTGAAGCCCGAGTCGTTGATCCGCGCGGCGAGGTCGTCGCGGTAAGGGACAGGGAGGCCGAGCACGTCATACAAGTGCCCGACAAGCTGCTCGACGGCCCGGCGGCTGTAGAAGCACGCGGCGGCATGGTCGCTCGACAGGTAGGACTCCGCCCGCACGCAGTCGGCGTGCACGGTCGGCAGGCTGGTCTTGATGAAATCGAAATTGCTCATGATCCGGCCCCCTTCCGATGCTGACGTCCTCGAACCTACCGGGTCGAGCGAGAGGAAGCCGCAGCGTTGCACGAAGTTGACGAAGGTCGAGCTCAGCAGACTGGGTCTGGTCGAGCGTCCGTTCCGCGCTTTGCCCGGCGCGTGAGCATGGCCGAAATACCGGGGCCAGGGGCTCCCCGCGGTGGACGACGACGGACGAGCAACGCGCCGCTCGTCAACGTGTCTACCTACGTCGAACTCATCGGTGCGCACATCGCGGCGACCATTGTTGGTCGGTGGTGTCAACCCTGGAGATCATTCGCCGTCTGTCGACCCGGGCAGCCGACGTCGCGCAAGCCGCTCCCGTGCGTTGCGGAGCATGACCCGCAGTCGGGCCTCGAGCTCCTGCTTCGGCGGCAGGTCGGTCCAGTATTCGGCGACAACGATGCCGTCCTTGTGCATCTCCAGGAGTTCGACCTGCTCACGGCTGGCTTCGGTGCACAGGATCAGCCCGACGGGTGCCTCCTCGCCCTTCTGACGCTCGTAGCGATCCAGCCACTTCAGGTAGAGCCTCATCTGGCCCTCGTGGCGTACGTCGAACTTGCCCAACTTCAGCTCAACTGCCACGAGCCGCTGTAGTCGCCGATGGTAGAGCAGCAGGTCAAGATGGAAGTCATCGCCGTCGATGACCATGCGCTTCTGACGCTCGACGAAGGTGAAGCCAGACCCCACCTCGAGCAGGAACGCCTCCAAGTCCCGCAAGATCGCCGCTTCGAGGTCAGCTTCCAGGTAACCGTTGTGGAGCCCGAGGAAGTCGAGGAGGTACGGGTCGCTGAACGTGTCGGCCGGAACCATCGACCCCGGCCCAACCTGCGAGTCGGCGATCTCGCGCCGCTCGTATGCCTTGCGGCCAATCGCGCGTTGGAGCTCCCTCACTGTGAGCCGGTCAGCGGCGGCGTGGTCAGCATAGAAGTTGCGAGCGGAGTCTGATCTGAGTGGTAGGAGGACTACGAAGTGTGACCAGCTCAATCGTTTCGACAGCGTCGCAACAATCGCCGGATCGGGGAACTGGCGCGAGAACTTGCGCATCCGGCTCAAGTTGGGCAACGCGAAACCTCGGCCGAAGCGTTCGGTCAATTCTTTCGACAGTGTCGAAAGAATCTCGGATCCGTAATCTGCTCTCTCGCCGCCCAGGATCTCCGACTCGATCATCGTGCCGACCTGCCAGTACGTCATTGTGAGCGTCGCGTTGGCGTATGACGCGATCGACTCCCGCGCTTCGTCGATCAGGGCGGAGACACGCTCGACCAGATCGAGCGCCATGGCCGGTTCGGCTCGGTTCGTGCGGCTCAGACCCCGCCGTTGACTAGATTTCCCCTCACCCATGTTGCAAGGTTGCCACCCTGCACCGACATTCCTCCGCGCCGTCGGCGCACCGTCACTCGAAGAAGTCCTCGTCGATCTCCACGAGCTGGATCGTCTGCTTCACCTGGACGCCGACGCCGTAGCGGATCATCAGCCGGGTGAGGCGGTCGCCGTCGATCAGTACGATGCGGGTCGGCACCTGCTCGGCGAACGCGGTCGCCTCGCGGCTGAAGCGGCTCGTCGTGATGAAGACGCCTTGGTGAGCTTGGTTGCCGGCCAGTGCACCCGCGAACCCTTGTATGGCGGGTCGCCCCACCTGGTTGTCGGGCGCGTACCTCTTGGCCTGCACGTAGATGCGGCTCAACCCAAGCGCGTCCTGGTCGATGATGCCGTCGATGCCGCCATCACCCGAAAGTTGTGTGCGCGTTGCGGATCCGTCGGCGCCGCCGTAGCCCATGGCCATCAGCAGGTCGAGGACGGCTTGCTCGAAGAAGACGGGCTCCTGGGCCAGGATGCGGGTGAGAAGTTGGTCCGCAACGTCGGCGTGGATGCGCGCGACGCCCGAGGCGATCTGCTCCTCCGGATCGAGGGCCGTGTCGACCACGCCCTCGGTCGAGGCGGTGGTCTCCGTGGCGGTTGGGAATGCTTTGAAGGTGTTGGGAGCGTTCGCGATGCCGGACAGCGCACGAAGATCTCGCTCCGTGATGCCATCCGGGTGCTCTGCCAGCAACTTCCGACCGACGTCGGTGATCTGATGACGACCACGCGACGGACGCTCCGTCGCCCCGGCTCGGGCAAGGTAGGACAGCGCCCAGTTGCCCCTGTTGACCCAATGTTCCTGGCCCGAGGGTATGACGATGCGTCGCTCCTCATCGGTCAGGCCGAGTATGTCGCCAGCAGCGACGACGATTTCGCGTGTGCGGTGAATTTCGCCGTCGGATAGGTACTGCAGCGATGGCAGCATGTACTGCTCCCAGGTGGGTACCGGCATCACAGCTCTCCTCGGAAGGCGCGGGACTGGAGGGAGGCGAAGAGTTCGTCGTCCCTCTGGGAGGCGTGAGCGACGAGTGCTGCAGCTGCTTGCACCTCACGAAGCCGATCCCCGAACCGTGCTTGTAAGTCTCGCGGTGGAACGGGGACACTGGTCGCCGCCAGCTGCCCAACATTTAGCGTCGGTTGAGCGACGGTGCGTAGTTCGGAGACGAAGTAGCGCTGTGGCGTGGCTGTGCGTAGGTAGCACGCAATGTATGTCCGTAGCGTCGAGTCGCTGATCGGCACCCGGGTTATCGCCCGTGCGATATTGCTGCCGACGTCATCCGGTCCCGCGAGCCCGATCACTCCGATGCTGCCTACGCTGCTGACGAGGATCTCGTTGCCGCGGAGTCGAGAGCGCGCGTATGAGTTCTCTATGCCGGGTGCGATCCGCTTCAGATTGGCCCTGTTAACCGTTCCTGCGGCAAGGTCGGAAACTCGTATTAGGGGTACGCCACCCGGCGTATCGTCACCGGGTTGGACGACGCCGTAGTTTATTCGGTCGCCATCGGCAACGAGTGAGTCCAGGCGCTGTGTTGGCCATTCGCTGGCATGCCCGAACGTGTTGTGGAAGATCGACTGGGTCAGGGAGTCGAGGTGGGCGAGGACTTGGCGGCGCTTGGTGCGGAGGGCGTCGGTGCGATCGAGGATCGCGGCGATGCGGCGCTGCTCTGGCAAGCTTGGAAGAGAAATCTGAACTGCCGCGAGCGATTTCTTGTTGAGGGTTGCACCCATCGCCGCTCGGTTGGAGCCGCCAGCCAGGTCCATGGCTTGAAGTGATCGCATGAGATATCTCGCGTCCAAGACGCGGTCGTTCTTGATGGGGAGGGCCGCGATCGCTTCGTTTGTATAGAGCGGCACTTCGGCAATCCCGACCTTGCCGATGCTGAGCTTGAACGAGAGGAGCACGGTGCCGGGCGGGACAACCTTGCCGAGCCGTGCGCCGGCGTCAGTGATCTGCTCCTTTGTCTTTGAGATCGCCAGACCCTGATTCATGTCCGCAATAGACAGCCACCGGTGGCCAGTGCCCCAGAACAATGGATTGGCTCGGGCCGGTGTCCTTCCCACATTGATCTGGCAGAGCTCCGCGAGTGCTGCGGTCCTCACGACAGCATCGCCCGCAGCTCCGCCAGGCCCTTGGCGATCTCCTCGTCGAGTTGCTCGATGTCGGCGATGATGTCGAGCGGGGCGCGGTGCTCGACCTCGTCATACTCGATCTCTTTGTAACGGTTGATCGACAGGTCGTAGCCCTGGGCGACGATGTCGGCCTTGGGGACGAGGAAGGACTGATCGGCGCGGGTGCGGTCGTGCTCGGCAGGACGATTCTGCCAGCGAGTCAGTACGTCGAGGAGGTCGTTGGCTTCGATCGGATTCCGTTTGTCATCAAGGGAATACCCGTCAGCACGGACGTCGTAGAACCAGACGTCATCGGTTCCGCCGGAGTTGGTCTTGGTGAAGAAGAGGATGGCGGTGGAGACTCCGGCATACGGCTTGAAGACCCCGGAGGGCAGCTTCACGACAGCATCGAGCTTCTGGTCCTCGACCAGAGTCCGCCGCAGCTCCTTGTGTGCCTTCGACGACCCGAAGAGCACTCCGTCCGGCACGATGACCGCTGCGCGGCCGCCGGGCTTGAGCAGCTTGAGGAAGAGGGCGAGGAAGAGCAGCTCGGTCTTCTTCGTCTTGACCACCCGCTGCAGGTCCTTCGAAGTCGACTCGTAGTCCAGCGAGCCGGCGAACGGGGGATTGGCGAGGATCAGCGTGTACTTCTCGGTGTCCTCGCTGGCTCCCTCGGACAGAGAGTCGCGGTAGCGGATGTCGGGCGCCTCGATGCCGTGCAGCAACATGTTCATCGACCCGATGCGCAGCATGACGTTGTCGAAGTCGTAGCCGTGGAACATGTTGTGGTGGAAGTGTTTCCGTTGCGTGGCGTCGGTGAGGGCTTCCGGGTGATGCTCGCGGATGTACTCGCTCGCCGCGACCAGGAACCCGGCCGTGCCGCACGCCGGGTCGCAGATCTCGTCGAGCGGCTGCGGCGCCGTCATGTCGACCATCAGCTGGATGATGTGCCGCGGCGTGCGGAACTGGCCGTTCTGCCCGGCGCTCGCGATCTTGGACAGCATGTATTCGTACAGATCGCCGTTGGTGTCCCGGCGCTCCATCGGGATCTCGTCCAGCAGGTCGACGACCTTGGAGAGCAGCGCCGGTGTCGGGATGGTGAAGCGAGCATCCTTCATGTGCTCGGAGTACGTCGACTGGTCGCCGCCGACCTGCTCGCCATACCTCTGCAGGAAGGGGAAGACCTCGTCGCGGACCGTCTTGAACATCACCTGGGGTTCGAGGTTCTTGAAGTTGCTCCACCGCAGACGCGACTGGCCGGGCAGGAACTTCGGGTCCTCCACCGGGCCGCCCGTGATGCGCGCCTTCTTCTCCGCGATCGTCTGCAGCTCGTCGAGGCGGCGCAGGAAGACCAGGTAGGTGATCTGCTCGATGACCTCGAGCGGGTTGCTGATGCCGCCGGACCAGAACGCGTCCCAGATGCGGTCGACTTTGCTCTTCAGGTCCCCAGTGATCACACGGGCACCTTAGTATTCGCGGCTCGGACTGGTGCCGACATGGCAGATCCTCCTGCGCGTCGGCCTGTCCAACGCAGCCCAGCAGGCTCTCACAAACACCCCAGATGCCACGAACGCTTGAGGCGGGCCCGACGCGTTAAATAGGAAACCGCTCTTGTGGCGTAACGCCTTCCAGGGTGACCGACTCTCATCCTTGCTGTCGGCTCTTCGGTCCGACGTCGCCGGACCCGCACTGACCATGCTACTGCCGAATCCGTCGGCGTGATCCGGACTGCAGGGGTAGCGTCACAGGGTGACTGTGATCGAACTACCCGGCCGGATCCCGTCGATCGACGAAGCGGCGTGGATCGCGCCGAGTGCAACCGTCATCGGCTCGGTGCGTCTGGGTCCTGAGGTGGGCATTTGGTATGGCGCGGTGCTGCGCGCTGACCTGGAGGTCATCGAGCTGGGTGCGCGGTCCAATATCCAGGACAACTGTGTCTTGCACGCGGACCCGGACTTCCCGCTGCGGATCGGGGAGAACGTCTCGGTCGGGCACAATGCGACCCTGCACGGCTGCACGATTGGTGACGCGACGCTGGTCGGTATGGGTGCCAGGGTGCTGAATGGTGCTGTGATCGGCGCGCATTCGCTCATTGCGGCGGGGACTGTGGTGCCCGAGGGTGCGCAGATCCCCGAGGGTTCGCTGGTTGCCGGGGTGCCCGGGAAGGTCCGTCGTGAGCTGAGCGCGGAGCAGCGCGCCGGCTTCCTGGGCAATGCGTCCGCGTATGTCGACCTGATCGCGGTGCACTCCGCGGCGACGGTCGCCGAGCGGTAGCGTCAATCGCGGAGTCATTCGTCGTCCGTCTGCCAGGGTAGCTGACGTCGTGCGGTTAGAGCGGGGAGTGGCATCGCCGACTCAGTCAACCGAAGCAGCCACCAGGCGCGCGCCGAGACTGCCGCCGCCGGGGCCCGGAAGGACAGAATCCACCATGAGCCGCCCACCTGCAGCGGGGGCGTTGAGTCGGACGCTGTTGTCCGGGTACACCCGCAATGTCCACCCCTGGAGACGTACCTGCCGCACCTCGCCCGCATCAGAGGAGTCGTCAGCGGTGGGAACAACCTTGACCGGGTTGGCTGCGCCCTTGACCCACCGCTGCGGGCTGGGTGAACCAACCAACCGCTTCTCGCGAGGCCCGGGTTGGCCGAGAACAAAGCTCACCCGGCCAGCATCATCGCGCGTGTGACCCTCGATGGGCCACGCCCCGACGACTTCGTTTTGACGCACTGCGGCGAGGACGTCACCGTGGTCTTGCAACGACTTTTCGCTCACCACCCACGACCCCGCAGCGGCATCCTGAATCTGGCCGGGTGTCACAGCGCGTCGACCACTCTGCTTGATGTTCACCAGGATCACGACAGCCTCCGTCTACATGCCACCTAGTAGAGATAACTAGAACTATAGACACTATTTCTAAAACTCTCAAAACGCTGGAACTAAGTGAACCATCTCAACTCAAGCGGACGTTTCACGTATAGTGAATCTGCGATGGCTACTGAAACAGGATGGAGAGACGATCGGCTCCGGTCGGCGCTCGCGCAGCGGTTGCGCGAGTTGGACACCGAGCCACTGGTGACGTCCGATGAGCTTTGGGTGCGCACCCCAGTGGGTGGCGAACTCCGGGTAGTGGCGTTCGATTCCCCGGCCGCGGCCGAGCGTGCGATGCGCCCCACTTCGCCATACTCGACTCGTTCTGCCGATGATGTGCCGGAAACCGTCGTGGGGTTGCCCTATGTGGGCCGAGCGACCGGGCAACGGTTGCGGGAACAGAGAGTGCAGTACTTGGACGCCGGTGGGAACGCCTGGATCACCCAACCAGGTTTCTACGTGCGGGTCGAAGGACGCCCGAACCAGGCCCGCGCCTGGGCTACATCTCAAGCCTCGTTCCGACCTTCCGGCATGAAGGTGATCTTCGCCTTGCTCGTGAACCCCGCCCTGGTCGCGCACACGATCGCCGACATCGCGGACGCTGCGACTGTCTCCACCGGCGCCGTCTCAGAGACACTCGCGGCGCTGCGGAGAAACAACCATGTGATCAGCGAACCCGGAGGCCGGTACATTCGCGACCCGCGGGACCTGACACAGCGGTGGCTAGCCGCTTATCCAACCGCTCTGCTGCCACACCTCAAGCAGCGTCCCTTCGGTGGTCCTGATCCGCAGTGGTGGCTGAAGAACGGGCCGCCCGCGGGGTCCTATCTCGGTGGTGAAGTAGCACTGGAGGCGTTGGGTCTTGGCCTGCACTCGATCGAGACCCTGATCTACGCCGACAGCGTCAAAGAGATTGTCCGAGAGGCGCATCTCAATCTCCGCGAGAGTGCCAACACTATTGTGCGAGAACTCTTCTGGAACCCAGCCACCGCTGTCCCCGACGCGCCTCTGGTACCGCCTCTGCTGATCTACGCTGACGCCGTCGCCAGTGGTGACCCGCGCCAGGAAGAAGCCGCCCGCCTCTTGTGGGACACCCATGACGAGCTACGACCTGTCCAGCACTGAAGAGCGGGACCGGTTCGTCGCGTTGGCGTCACTGATCCCAGACCTCACCGCGAGATATCCGGAGTGCATGGTGATCGGCGCCCACGCACGTGATGCTCAAAGATGCTCGCGAAACGTATGACGTCGATATCGCTATCGCTGTGCGATCTGATGATCTGGAGCAGCAGCTGGACAAGCTCGATACCCGCCGCGGCGTGTATCTGCGTGGCCAACTGCACGGGATGGACGTAGACGTTTTGCCGTTCGGCGCTGATTTCGAGCCCAGTCAAGAACTCGAGATCGATGGCGTCGTGTGGGACCTGGCCGGCCTCAGTGACGCCTACCTGTGCGCTGAGACCTACTACGCGAAGAACGCGGCCTTCCGATGTCCGACTCTTGCCAGCCTCATCATCCTCAAATTGATTGCCTGGGACACCCGCGGCAACAACAATGGCAGAACGAAAGATGCCCAAGATCTCGCGTTGCTGCTGGATGCCTGCGGCCATGGCGATTACGCCGACGAGGTCCTAGGACATCCCGCTGCCGAGCGGTACGAGTGGGACCCCTACTTGGCAGGACCCTACGTGCAAGGCATCAAGGCTCAGCACCAAATGGGACCCGCCGTGCGGGCGCGGGTTCGAGACGCCATCGCTCCCCGCATGCGAGTCCTGGCCGACGGGCAACCCAGAACAGATCCTCGCCGCATCGAGCAGTACGAGGCGTTCTTCTCCGGATTCACCGCATTGCCGTGATGTGCAGCGCTCCGATTTCGACGAAGTCGAGCGAGTCCAACAGGATCGGTGCGGAGTGGTACCGGCCGAGCCGCGCTCGCACCTACTCGTTGGCGATTCGATACCAGTCCAGCGAGGACTCCCAACTCATGCCACCGAACGTCGAGTCTCGCCTGACGACGAAGACGACCGGGTCGCCATACGCTCGGCTCATGACACTCAACGCGGTCGCCGCGGACCACCTGCTCGACGGCATCCAGGCATCGGACGTCGACACCGATCGCCTCCGGGTGCGAGTCCTCACCCGTGCGGGGCAGACCAGCGGCCGCCCGCTGCTGCTGGTGCACGGCAACATCTCCTCGTCGCTCTTCTACCAACGGCTGATGCTTGCGTTGCCGGACGACATCCGTCCGATCGCCCCTGACCTGCGCGGTTTCGGCGAGACGCAGGACGAACCCATCGATGCGACAAGGGGTTTGGGAGATCATGTGGACGACCTGGTCGGCCTGCTTGACGCTCTCGGGATCACCTCGGTGGACGCCGTCGGGTGGTCGATGGGTGGCGGTGTCGTCGCGCGGCTCGCGCTGGACGCGCCGGGCCGGGTGTCGACGCTGACCCTGCTGGCGCCGATCTCGCCATACGGCTATGGCTGCACGCGGGGCGAGGACGGTCGGCTCGTGTTCGCCGACGCCGTCGGCTCCGGGGGTGGCGGCGGCACCCCGCGCTTCGTCGAACTGCTCGCGGCGAAGGACCCGGACGGCACGATGACCGACGGGATGCCGGAGCTGGCGTCGCCACGTGCCACGCTCCGAGCCCTGTATGTCGCCCCGCGCGCGGACCCGTGGCCGGACGAGGACCTCTGGGTCGCATCCATGCTGACCACCCGCACCGGGTCCGGCTTCTACCCGGGCGATTCGACGCCCTCGCCGAACTGGCCGGGCTTCGCACCGGGAAGCCGTGGCGTCCTCAACTCGATGGCGCCGAACCACTGCCGCTGGGACGACCTGCCCGGTGCAGCGCAGCGCCCGCCGGTGCTGTGGATCCGCGGCGCCGCCGACCAGATCGTCGCCGACGCCGCCGGGCTCGACCTCGCGGTCCTCGGGCAGGCCGGCCTCATCCCCGGTTACCCCGGCGCCGAAGCCGTCCCACCGCAACCGATGATCGTGCAGACCCGCGCGGTGCTGGACAGGTATGCCGCGGCCGGCGGCAGCTACCGGGAAGTGGTGCTCGACGGGACCGGTCACCCGGCGCACCTGGAGCGCCAGGACGACGTGCTCGCGGCGTTGCTGGAGCACCTGGGCTGAGGTCAGCGACGGCGGTAGATGTCGGAGTCGAGGCGGTGCGGATCGACGTCGAGCAGGCTGCGGTCCCAATGGCCGAGGTCCGCCGCGAGCGCGTAGGTCTCGCCGAGGAAGGTCATCAGCGTCTGCTCCGGGTCGTCGCTGGTGCGCACGTCCTCGTAGGGCAGAACCCACTCGCCGAGCGTGGCGTCGTATTCACCTGCAGTCAGCGTGGCGCTGTCATAACCCGCGGGGGCCGGGTAGGCATACGCGTAGAAGGTGCCCTCGGCGGAGCCGCCCGGCCAGAAGCCGGCGCTGGCGTTCTCCCGCGACTCCGCCTCAGCCATCACCCACGGCGGGCACGACGGTGGCGGTGCTCCCTCGTGCGGCGGCGCCGCGCGCCCCGAGTAGCGCACACACGACAGATCCATTGAGCCCCAGAACAATTGGACGGGGCTGTCCTTGCCGGCGAAACCGGCGCGCCACCGCCCGAAGACCCGGTTGATCGCCAGCAGTTGTCGCCAGTATGTCGAGACCGCGCTCGCGTCATACGACGTGTGCTCCGTGTCCTCGGCGAACGGCACCGCCGGCGAGACCTCGTTCGGGCGCGGCACGATGATGCAGTCCAGGTGGAGCGCGTTCAACGCCTCCATGGTCTCGGCGTAGAAGTCGGCGACGGTCCGGGGCTCCAGTGCCACCGAGCGCTCCGCACCGTCCGTGGTCGACAGCACCAGCCGGTGATCCAGGAGGTCGAACTCGGCCTCGAACCCGCGGTCGTCCAGGTGCATCAACCGGGTTCGCAGGCCACGCGCGCTGATCGTGTACGCCACGTTACACCAGTGATTGATCAGCGGCGTGGAGACCAACTCGATCTTGCCGACGATCTGCAACCACATGTGCAACGTCTCGCGAGTGTCCGCCCACTCATCGACAGCCAGCATCGGCCAGGATCTCGTGTCGGTCACGCGGCACCCCTCCGCCGATCAATGTTGCCTCTCGGACGACATGTCCACGTTAGTCCGATGCCCAAGCAGCCCTTGCCGCGATGCGCGTCGTGCGGACACCACGGCACCGGTCTGGCGTCGGCAACGCGCCCGGCGCTGACCCGTCATACATTTGCCCGTGGTAGCTCGCCGCCGGGGTCGTCGTGCCCCGTTCTCCCACACCGGTGAGTCTTCACGTGTCTCGCTTTTTGCGTCCCAGCCGAATTGTCCGTAGCTCAAACCGCACCTGGCTGGTCGATGAAAGCTGGCCGGTCGCAGCCACATTGGAAGACGACGGGTCCGTGACCGTGCACGGCTGGCCGTGGCCACGAACCCGGGTCGACCCGGAACGGGACCACGCCGTGGTGGCCGACGGGGTCGGCATCGTGGTCAGGGACGGGGACCACGTCGTGTGGGTCCGGCCGGACGGGTGCACGACTGCCCGGGTCGACGAGGACCTCGCGCTCTCCGCCGCTGACCCGACGACGGCATGGTTCGTCGACTGGTCACACATCGACCCTGGTGAACCTCCCGCACCGGCTCCACCGCTCCCGCCTGGGCGGATCGTCGCCATACACAACGACGGGACGCGGACCGACATACCGACGCCGACGGCGGAGCAGTCGATCGTTGTGCGCGGCGACGACGTCTGGGTGACGACCAGCGATCCCTCGATCGCGCACCCCACCAGGTACGGGTGGCATTTCGAGTACCCGACGTCGGTGCTGCGCTTCGGTCGGAAAGCTTTGCTGGACAAGGGTATGGCGGCAGGCGTCCCGTCCTCGTCAAGGCCGGTTGCGAACTGCACCGGCCGCCGCGAGGACTACTGGGTCTGGCTCGAAGAGGACGCCGAGCTGATCTTTCGCTACGGGGAGCCGGCCGGTGGGCTGAAGTGGTGGGCGGGCTCTCCCGACGACGAGGGCTTCGCCAGCCGCCGGGTCCTCGCCGTCGGTCACGAACCCGAGACCGGCGGTGAGGTCGTGACCGCGGATCTCGTTCTGGGACTGGTGAATTCGGCACAGGCCATCGGTGATGAGCTGTGGGTGGCCGTAGCACGTGCCCCCGCACGCCCCGTGACTGCGGACTACGGAGTCGACGTGCTGGCCGTGGCCGCCGACGGCGTGACGTCTGCGCTCAGCGACGGTCTCTCCGCACCCTCGGTGACCGTCGAAGGGGACTGGCCGGACACGCGGATTGTGGTCATGTTCCGGCATACCCGACGCCCCGGGCTGTTGCTGCGCCGCACCTTGCCGGTGTTCGACGAGGAGGGTCGGCCGGTCGACCACGAATACCCCGACATCTACCTCATGGAGGACCTGGACACCGGTCATCTGGCGCCCGCGGAAGACGCCGTCGACGGCATACTCGACACCTGATGTTGCGCGAGTCCGTCGGGATCCTGGCGCGGTCGCCCCTGCTGTATGCCGTCAGTGCGACCGGGATCCCCCAGATTGACCGGCATACCCGAGCATTGAGCGGCGTACGGAATCACATGAATTCGGTACGCCGCTCAATGCATTGGTATGCCGCTCGATCGAAGGGTCAGCGGGTGGGGTCGAACGGCAGCAGTTCGGGTGGCGTGATGCCGGTGACCATCTGCTCGGCCAGCAGCTGACCGGACAACGGGCCGAGGGTGATGCCCCACATGCCGTGGCCGCCGTTGGAGAACACCCGCGGCACCCGGGTCGGGCCGACCAGGGGCAGCCCGTCGACGGACACGGGGCGGCCGCCGACCCAGGTGTCCTGCCGGTCGTCCCAGTCGACACCGGACAGCAGTGGCTTGCCGTTCTTGACGATCGCGTCTACCCGCTCCACGTGCAACGGTTCCTCGGTGCCGGCGAACTCCATGGTGCCGCCGATCCGCAACCGGTCACCCAACGGGGTGCACGCGATCCGCTCGAACGGGAAGTAGACCGGGCACGGCACCGGCCGGTTCGCCGGGTCGGTGACGCCGACGGAGAAGCTATAGCCGCGTCCGGCGCGGACCGCGGTCTTGACGCCGCACACCTTCGCCAGCTCCGGCAGCCAGGCACCGGTCGCGAGCACGACGGCGTCACCGGAGATCGGCTCCCCGCTGACCATCTCCACCGTCACGCCGCCCGGGCCGTGCCGCAGGGCACGTGCGTTGGAGCCGATCACCATCCGGCCACCACGCTGCGCGACCGCGTCGGCGAGCGCGTTGACGTAGGCGGGCGGGTCGATGAACCGTTGCCCACCCAGCCGGATGGCCTTCTCCACGTCGTCGCTGACGATCGGCAACTCAGAGCGCAACGTGGCGTTGTCGACCTCGGTGGCCTCCAGCTCCAGGCCGGCCTCGCGGATCAGTTTGATCTCGTGCTCCAGCCCGGCTGCGTCCTCCGCGCGGCGGAACGCCGCCATGATCGGCGCGTCGTGGGACGTCGCCTCGACGCCGTGGTCCTCCAGGAACTGGAACGCCTCGATCGCGCGCCGGTTCACCGGCACGAACTTGTCCATCGTGCGCTTCCACTGACCCGGGGTGCACCGGCGTGCGAAGCCGAGCAGGAACGCCGCCAGCTTGGGGTCCGGCTTCATCGGGATGTACAACGGCGAGTCGGCGTCCAGTAGCGCCTTCAGGCCGTACTTGATCACCGACGGGTCCGACAGCGGCACGCACAGGCCCGGCGACACCCAGCCCGCGTTGCCCCACGAACTGCCCGCCGCGACACCGGACCGCTCGACGACGGTCACCTCGACGCCGCGCTCCTGCAGGTGCCAGGCGGTCGCGAGACCCACCATTCCCGCACCGACGACCACCACATGCGGAGTGCCCTGACCCTTAGCGGGCCGAAGCGGTTCGAGCGCCATTGCCAACCTCATTCTTTCAACCGACAGCGCTACATTTCAGCACGTCTCACAGCCAGGGTGGGTGCCGTCACTGCAGATCTTCAACGGGTGGGCGCAACGGATGCATTTCCTCCAACCGAACCGTCGGATAGTGTCCCTGGCATGGAGGATGTACGACCGCGAAAGGTGACGTCGGACACAGCGATCGACGACATCGACCGGCGGCTGCTGCGAGCACTGTCCGACGACGCCCGGCTCTCCAACAGCGCGCTCGCCAAGAAGGTGGGGATCGCCGCCTCCACCTGTCACTTCCGGGTGCGACGGCTGGTCGACCGCGGTGTCATCCGTGGTTTCCGCCTCGACATCGCTCCCGAAGCGCTGGGTTACGGCATACAGGCGCTCGTCGCAGTGCGGCTCCAGCCGACCGCCCGGGGGCAGGTAGCCACCTATGCGGCCGGTCTGGCGCGGCTTCCCGGTGTCCTGAACGTCTACTTCCTCGCCGGGATCGACGACTTCGAGGTGCACGTGGCAGCCGCATCGGCCGACGACCTGCGCGGCTTCGTGACGAACCTGAGCAAGGCGCGCGAGGTCGCGAGCACGCAGACCAGCCTGATCTTCGAGCACACCGTCGGATCCGTCGGGATCGTCTGAGCCAGCGGCACAACGACCCCGTGCGTGGACAGATGCACCTACCACTCGACTGTCCCGTCGGCATTGCGGAAGGACCCGGTGAGGCCGTCATCCGCCAGGGTGGCCAGCTCGACGATGACGGCCGCGCCGTCGGCGGCGGACCGGGTGACGCCGGGGAAACCAACCGTGAAGTCGGTCGCACACGGGCCCGGGTCGGCGGAGTTGACCAGGATCCCCTCGCCGCGCAGCTGCTTGGCGTACTGGACGGTGACCTGGTTCAGCGCTGCCTTGGACGGCGGGTAGGCGACCGACCCCGGGATGGCCGCGAAGTAGCGGTGGGGGTCGCTCATCCGATCCAGCGAGCCGACGCTGGACGAGACGTTGACGATCCGCCCGTGTCTCGATCGGCGCAACAGCGGCAGCATGGCTTCGGTCACGGTGATCACGCCGAAAACGTTGGTCTCGAAAACCGCACGTACCACTGCGAGTTCGGCGCTCCCGGCGACCTGGGCGCGGCGATCGCCGGCGATGCCGGCGTTGTTGACCAGCACATCCAGTGTGCCGTGTCGCTCGGCGATCCAGTGTGCGGCACTGTCCACCGTGTCTTGTTGCGTGACATCGAGCGAAACGACCTCGACCGGCTGCGCGAGCCGACCCGATCTCGCCAACGCCGACTCGGCCCGCTGCGGGTCCCGGGCACCGATCAGGACGGTCGCGCCAAGCTCGGCAAGCAGCCGGGCAGTGGCCAGCCCGATACCTCGACCGCCCCCGGTCACCAGGACCACCCGGCCGGACATGTCGATCATCTTCACCCCACCTCTCTCATTCGGCCGCCGCGGGCGAGCTGTCGGAGCCGGCTGCCAACACCCCGGCCGTCATCACCAGTCCCATCCCCGCCCAGGTCATGGTCGTCAGGCTCTGCCCGAGCACGAGCCGGCCGGAGAGCGCACCGACCG
This sequence comes from Flexivirga oryzae, assembly GCF_014190805.1. Lineage (NCBI taxonomy): Bacteria > Bacillati > Actinomycetota > Actinomycetes > Micrococcales > Dermacoccaceae > Flexivirga > Flexivirga oryzae. The sequence continues at coordinate 351,401 of NZ_JACHVQ010000003.1, forward strand.
CCGGGTCGAGTGCGAGCAGGACGCCCGCTTGGCGTGCGCCGAGCCGATGAATCGCAAAGGCGTCCAGGCTGTATGCCGCCGCGACGCCGACCAGTGCCGAGGCCAGCACCCGACAGGTCACCGTCGCCGACAGATCGGGCACCGCGGGCAGGATCAGCGGTAGGTCCACCAGCGTCGCGACGACGAAGGCCAGCGCAAGTCGGCTCAGATCGGGTGAACCCGTCCTGGCCTGCAGCAGCACGTAGGCCGCGAACGCTGCGGCGGTGACGAGCCCCGAGGCCAGGCCGGCCGAGGTCACCTGCACCGTGCCACCGCCCAGTGCGACGACGCGCCAGGGCGATGCCGCCCGCCGCCACGTGGCGCGCACGGCGGCTGCCCAGGACGCCGATTGCCAATGGCCCCAACAGTTCCAGGGCTGTGGCGGGACCCTGCGGGATGAGCGAGAGCGTCACGTAGGAGGCGCCCGTCATACCGGCGATCGCAACCCCCAGGGCGAGCGTGCCCAGCCAGTAGCTGCGGGGATGCCCGGTGAGCCGCGGTCTGGTGAGGAGCAGCAGGAGGAGCGCGGCGAACACGAACCGCAGTCCGCTGGTGGGCAGCGGGCCGAGTGCCGTGAACGCCGGAACGGCGATGGCGGCACCGAACTGGAAGCAACCGGAGGCGCCCACCAGGGCGACAGCACCGGCCGATCGGCGCTGCAGCCCCGAGGCCGGGGAGAGCATCACCGACACGCAGCCTCCACCGACCCGAGCTCGGTGCCTCGCTGGGCCACGGCGACCCTCCCCGCGAACTGTCGTTCCGCGGCCCGCTGTGCATCCAGCGGATCCGTGCCCGGCATCAGGTGTGTGAGCAGCAGTGTCCGCACCCCGGCCCGGGCCGCCTGGATTCCGGCCGATCGTGCCGTGCCCAGCAGACCCACGGAGTCCTCCGGTGGGTCGTCGACGTAACTCGAATCGCAGACGAACAGGTCTGCGCCCGTTGCGAGTTCAGCCAAGGCGTCCGTCGGGCCGCAGTCCCCGGAGTAGGCGACGGCGACCTCGCCGCCGGAGATGCGCACCCCCGCGTTCGGCGTCCAGTGCGGCAGCAGTCGCGTCTCGACCGTCAAACCGTCCACCTCCCATCGTTCGCCGGGATCGAACTCGTGCAGGTCGATGGCGTCGTCGAGCATGCCGGGCCGGTCCAGCGCGAGCACCGCATCGAGTGCACCCGCCGGGGCGAACACGCGCAGCGGCGGCACGGCTTCCTCGCCCAGCCACCGCGCTCGCAGCAGCGGGTTGAGATCGGCGCAGTGGTCGGGGTGACCGTGGCTGACGAAGACGGCGTCGATGCTGCCGGCCGGGCACCGGGTCAGCAGCTCGGGCAGAGTCGAGTAAACCGGGGTCGATCAGCAGCCGGACGCCCGCGAATTCGAGCAGATACCCCGAGCAGCCCCCGGCCGCCGTGGGATACGCATCGTTTCCCCCGAGTACGGTCAGGGTCGCGGTCTCGTTCTGCATCCACCGAACCTATGGATCGTCGCTCGGGCCTGGGAAATAGATATTCGGTATGCGTTGAGAGGTAACGGCTCTGGCTGTGTCCTCTGAATGGTGGCGGCGTGTTGTTAGCGTGGCGGTGATGGATGGTCGGGCACTGTCTCGTGCGTATTTCGAAGACGTGGTGGCGCCGCTGCTGGCGCGCCGGTTCCCTGGGCTGCGCTACGCCGCCGCGCGACTCGGCACCGGGTCGGACGTCCTCGGCTTCGACGATGCGGTGAGCCAGGACCACGACTTCGGCTTACGGCTGACCCTGCTCACTCCTCACGACCGGATCAACGAGGTCGTCGAGTCCCTGGACGCCGAGTTGCCGGCGGACTACCGTGACTGGCCCACCCGGTTCTCCACGAGCTGGGCGCGCGATGCCCGGCCGCAGATCGAGGTCACGTCGGCGAGTGATTTCGGTCGGTCCCGTCTCGGGGTGGACGCCACCGCCCCGCTGTCGGTGACCGACTGGCTGTCGTTGACCGGCCAGGCGGTGCTCGAGGTCACCGGCGGACCGGTCTTTGCGGACGGGGCGGGTGAACTCACCGCGATGCGGCAGCGTCTCGAGTGGTATCCGCACGACCTGTGGTTGCACCTGCTCGCCTGCGACTGGACCCAGGCGGGGGAGGAGCTGTCGTTCGTCGGGCGGTCCGCGTCCCGCGGCGATGACCTCGGATCCCGTGTGTTGGCAGGGCGATTGGCACACGTGGGAATGCACCTGGGCTTCCTCCTGGAGCGGCGCTGGCCGCCATACAGCAAGTGGCTCGGCACTGCGTTCGCGCGGCTGCCGCGTGCCTCGGCGGCCCTGCCCGGCTTCCGGGCCGCCGTGGCCGCACCGACCTGGCAGGAGCGCGAGGACGGTCTGGCGGAAGGGTTCGCTGCACTCGGCCGGCTGCAGGGCGAGCTCGGCCTGCCGGCGACCGAGCCGGTCACCGTCCCGCACTTCGACCGGCCGTTCCGGCGGGTGGCCGACATCGCGCGACTCCTGCTCGAGGAGATCGTCGATGCCGACGTCCGGGCGCTGCCGTACGGGGTCGGGAACATCGAGCAGGTCAGTGCCGCGACCAAGGTACTGGTGGATGCACGACGCCGGCGCGACCTGATGAGCAGCCTCACCACCGGCGGAGCCGGTTAATTGCCCGAATCGCTTGCCGAGCGAGTGTGATCTGCGGTACTCCTGACCTTGTCCGTCGCTGGTCGAAAGAACGTTGATCCTCCGGCCTCGGGCTCGGCCGTCCCGCGCCTGTGCGGGCCGACCGATTTTCGCGCCGCAATGGTTGCGGATGCGCAAGCGAGCGGTCCGCTGGGCCGCGCGTAAAGGGGGACGTCATGAAGCGACGGTTGATGGTCACTTTGGTGGCTGGATCAGTAACAGTGACAGGCATGGTCGCCGGACCGGCGAGTGCGACCGGGACGCGCACGGACGGGGTGAACACGTCACAGGCGCAGTCGCTGCGCACCGCGTTGCGGAACGGCACACTGGCACGGACGGCCGGGAAGACCGATGTGTGCTCCGTGCACCGGTTGCGCTGCCAGGCCGAGATGCTGACCGTGTCGAAGAAGTCGAAGACGCCGATCCGGCAGTCGCTCGGCACCACGGTCGGGCCGATGACGATGGCCCCGCCGATCGGCTACGGCGCCAAGGAGTTGCAGAAGGCGTACGGCCTCACCAACGCCTCCTCGCGGACCGGCACGATCGTGGTGATCGGCGCCGGCGCGTACCCCACGTTGGAATCGGATCTGGCCATCTACCGGTCGGCATACCACCTGCCGGCGTGCACGAAGGCCAACGGTTGCTTCCGGCAGATGAACTACCTGGGTGGTGCGCCGTACAAGCCGGCCAAGGGCGGCGACATGCAGTATGGCGAGGAAGAACTCGCGGTGGAGACCGCGCTCGACGTGGACATGGCGTCGGCCGCGTGCCCGAAGTGCCGCATCATCTCGATGCAGGTGCCGGTGATCGACGGGTTCTACGGCACCACCAAGCAGACCCACAACGCGATCCTGCACTTCGCCACCGGTGTCCGCACCGCCAAGAAGCTGGGCGCCGACGCGGTCAGCATCAGCTACGGCTACCCCACGGACAAATACTCCGACAAGGGGAAGATCGCCACGCTGATGCGGCAGCCCGGGATGGCGATCGTGTCCTCCTCGGGTGACGACGGCTTCATGTTCGAGGAGGGTCAGTGGCCGCAGAGCCTGCGGACGGTCACCTCGGCGGGCGGGACCTCGCTGTATGTCGACAAGAGCGCCAAGCGCGGCTACCGCGAGGTCGCCTGGAACGGCGCCGGCAGCGGCTGCACCGACGACCTCGGACCTGCGGTCGGGCAGCCGAAGAGCGTCAGCAAGGCGTGTTACGGGCACCGGGCGGCCAGCGACATCTCGGCGGTCGCCGACCCCTACACCGGGGTGGCGGTCTACGACAGCTACGCGCCCTACACCGGGATGCCGTACGGCTTCATCGTGGTCGGCGGGACCAGCGCCTCGTCACCGTTCCTTGCCGGTCTCTACGCTCGCGCACCGCGCAACAAGTCCATCATCGGCCCGAACACCGTGTATGCCGCGCCGAGTTCGGCATTCCACGACGTGACGATCGGGACCAACTTCGGCGTCGGGATGTGCAAGGCGATGGGCTACCGCAACAACCTGTGTGACTCCGCGGTCGGCTGGGACGGACCCACCGGGCGCGGCACACCGGCCGGGCTGAAGGCCTTCAAGCACTGACCGACGTTCGTCCCCGTCAGGCGCGCAGGACGATCTTGCCCTCGACCCGGCCGCTCTCCAGGGCGCGGTGAGCCTCCGCCACGTCGGCGAGGTCGAAGACCTCGTCGACGGCCGGGACGAGGTGCCCCTGGGCGGCGAGCCCGGCGATGGCTTCCAGCCAGGCTCGCTCGGTGCGGACGTGGGTCAGGGCGAGCCGGACACCTGCGGCCGCGGCGGCGTCGGCGACCGTGTCGGCGCCGCCGCCGAGCCCGACGAGCACCCCACCGCGGCGGGTCGCGCGCACGGCGAAGTCCTTGGACCCGGGTGCCAGGCTGAGGGTGACGTCGGCCGGGTCGGCCTCGAGCGCAGTCATCGCGGCGGCGTCGCGGAAGTCGACGGTCACGTCGGCGCCGAGCTCACGCAGTCGGTCGAGCTTGGTGGCGGCGTCGATGGCGATGACGGTGGCGCCGAGATGGTGTGCGATCTGCACGGCGAGATGACCGACACCGCCCGCGGCGCCGCTGATCAGCACCCGCTGTCCAGGTTGCACAGTCGTGGTGTCGGCCAGCGCCTGCCACGCCGTCATCCCGGTCAGCGGTAGCGCCCCGGCCTGCTCGTCGGTGAGCGTGTCGGGGGTGGCGATCAGGTGGTCGGCCGGAGCGACGGTGTGCTGGGCGTAGGTGCCGCCTGCGGCCGGAAAGCGGATGAGGCCGAATACGCGCTGGCTCGCGGTGAGGTCGACGACGTCGCTTCCGACGGCTTCGACGGTTCCGGCCACGTCCGAGCCCGGGGTGTAGGGCAGGGTCACCGCGCCGGCTGCCGCCATACCACCGCCGGTACGGGTCATCGCATCGATCACGTTGACGCCGGCGTAGGCGACGCGCACCAGGACCTCGTCAGGCCTTAGATCTGCGGCGGTCGGGGTCGGGACGTCGGTGAGTTCGAGGACCTCCGGGCCGCCGAAGCGGCGCTGCACGACGGCTGCACTCATGGTTGCTTCTCTTCTTTCTGTCGGTTTGTCGGGTCAGGCTTCGGGGACGGTCAGGGTCCGGGCCGCTGCGGACGCGGTGCGGCTGCTCAGGCGTGGTGGACGGAGATGTTCACGTCGAAGGTGCCGAACAGCTCGGCCAGCTGGAACATCAGCCGCGAGGACATCTCCGAGCCGCGGGCCGCAGTGATGTCACCGAGGTCGATCAGCGACGTCTCGGGCCGCCGGTTCCGATGACAGCGATCTTCATAACCTCGATTCATAGTTCCAACGGTCGCGTTGGATTTGACGGTAGTACTGTCCGGGAGAAAAGACAACGCCAACGTTGGAGATGAGACTGTGGCCTGGGACACCGAAGGAACCAAACGCAAGATCGTCGACGCGGCCACCGCGCAGTTCGCCCTCACCGGCCCCGCCGGCACGACCATCGAACGCATCGCGAAAGAGGCGGGAGTCAACAAGGAGCGCGTGTACGCCTACTACGGCGGCAAGGACGCGCTGTTCGCGCATGTGCTGGCGGAGCAGATGCGCACCGCGACGGCCTCAGTGCCCGTCCCCTCGACCGGCCCCGACGATGTGGCCGCCTACGCCGGGCGGCTCTTCGACTACCTGGACCAGCACCCCCATCTGCTGCGCCTGCTGCAGTGGGAGGCGCTGACCATCACCGGCGGAGTTCCGGACGAACAGCATCGCCGGGAGATGTATGCCGAGCGCACCGGCGAGCTCGCGCAGGGCCAGGCGACCGGCAATCTGACCTCCAGCTTCGACGCCGATCTGCTGAACGTGCTGATCCTCGGCGTCGTCGGCTACTGGACGATGGTGCCGCAGGTTGCCCGGATGATCGCCGGCCCGAGCGACGGGCCGCACGAGAAGGAGCGGCGCCGTGCGGCCGTCGTCGAGGCTGCGCGACGGCTGGCAACCCCACTGCCGGCGTGAGCCGGCGTGAGGACAGCTGATGACTGAGCGTCCGGCCGGTCGGGAACTGGACGATCAACCCTGGTAGAGCCAGATCCAGTTGTCGTCCGGGTCGGTCACTGCGCTGTCGCGTGGCATGCCTTCGGCGGCGTTGATGGCGACTGCCTCGGCGGCGCCGGCTGTGAGCGCGCGCTCGTGGGCTGCGTCGAGATCGGGCACGGTGAATCCCACTGTGCTGCGGTCGGGTTGGTCGAAGGAGTCGGGCCCGAGCAGGAAGATGAGGAAGAATCCGGGCTGGCCGTACTCGCCGAACAGATAGCCCGCATAGTCGGCGTCGTCGGTATGCCGGACGGTGGTCTCCGTCAGACCGAACGCGTCCCGATAGAACTCGCGCGCGGCTGCGGGGTCGCTGACCCCGATCTTGATCTGCACCGGCGTCAACGTGGTGGTGGGGGTGGGCATGGCGACTCCTTGGGTGGCGTAGCGGGCGGTTTGCTCCAGCTGTCGGGACAGGTGCGCGTGTTGTCGCCGCAGCCTGTCGGCGTGGGAGGCGAGCTTCGTCGTAGTGGCGCAGTGCGTGGGCTGTCAGGCCGGTCAACTTGGCGAACTGGCCCACCGTGAGCGCATCGTCGTCTCGCATGTCACTAGGTTCCGCGTTCGCCCCACCCGAAGGTCAAGGAAGTGACGTGATCAATGCCGGTCCGGCCCCGCCGATGACGTCATCCAGTTATCCACATCCCCTCGTTTCACGGAGGGGATGTGGATAACATTTGAGAGCGAAAAGTGTTGCATATCAGCAAGTTTCGACTATAATCGAACACATGGACGACACGCAGAAAGATGCGATCGACGACGGCAATCCGGTCGTCGACGCATCCACGCTGCGCACCCTCCTGCACGAGGTCGGCGGCGACCTTGCCACCGACGATCCGCTCGCGGAGATCCGCGCCCTCGAAGAACTCAAGAACGCCCTGTGCGCCCGCCAGGCACGACTGGGCGTCCAGGTCCACCAGCGCCAACGCGACAAGGACGCCGCCCGCGGGATCGACCGGGCCACCACCGCACGGTTCGTCGGCTCCCAGATCGCCCTGGCCCAACGCCGCTCACCCCACCTCGGCTCCCGGCTGCTCGGGCTGGCCCACGCCCTCACCGAGGAAATGCCGCACACCTACGCCGCGCTCGCGGCCGGGGTCATCAACGAACGCGACGCCACCGCCCTGGTCGCCCAGACCGCGTTCTTGTCCCGGGAGGACCGCGGGAGTGTGGACGCCGCCCTCGCCGACGACCTCGGGCACACAAGTCACCGCCGCCTGGTCGCCGAAGCGACGAAGCACGCCTACGCCGCCGACCCGCAAGCCTTCGTCCACCGCCGCGCCAAGGCCGAAGCCGACCGGCGGGTCACCCTGCGACCAGCACCGGACTGCATGGCCTGGCTCACCGCGCTGCTGCCGGTCAAAGACGGCGTCGCCTGCTACGCCGCCCTCAAAACCGCGGCCGCCGCACACAGTGACCAACCCCGCGGCCAGGTCATGGCCGACACCCTCGTGCAGCGCGTCACCGGACACGCACCCGCCGACGGCAGTGCCGACATCCACGTCGACCTACTCATCCCCATCGACACCCTCACCGGCGACACCCCCGCCCACGTACCCGACTACGGGCCCATCCCCGCCGACCTCGCCCGCGAATGGGTCAACACCACCAACACCACCAACGACGACACCGCTGCGGAGGTGCGCACCCAGATCCGCCGGATCTTCACCTACCCCGACACCGGCGACCTGATCGGCATGGACTCCCACGCCCGCACCTACCCCGGCCTCCTGGCCCACCTGATCCGGCTACGCGACCACACCTGCCGCACCCCCTGGTGCGACGCCCCCATCAAACACATCGACCACATCCAAGCCCACGCAACAGGCGGCGAAACCTGCGAACGCAACGGACAAGGCCTGTGCGCCCGCTGCAACCAAGTCAAAGAACACCCCGACATCAACATCACCGGCCACGCCGGCGAAACCACCACCACCACCGGCAGCCTCACCACCACCAGCAGACCACCCGCACCACCCGGCATGCCCCCACCGACTCGATCACACGTCGAACGCACCCTCATCGACATCACCTGGCACCACCACATCACCTGGCGACCACGCTGACTCCATCGGGCGATGGCCGAGTGCGCCATACAAGGTGTGCTCAGATGATGTCGCGGCGCCGGAAACCGGTGAAGCCGACGAGGATGAACAGCGCCGCGATCACGAGCAGCCAGAGCAAACCGGCCCAATCCGGTGAACTGGCAGTCACGTTCGGCACGTGGCGCAGTGGGCTGATGTCCAGTGCCCAGTCGGGCAGGTTGAACGTCGGTCCGAGGATGGTGAGTCCGAAGGTCGCCACCACACCGAGCCAGGCGATGAGCCGCCGCGTCGGCACCGCGCCGACGGCGGCGACGGCGATCCCGACCAGCAGCCACACCGCGGGAACGGTCACGACCGCCTGTCGGACCACGTCACCGATGCCGATCGACGAATCCTTGGCCGACGCGACCAGGCCGAGCCCGGTGCCGGCCAGGATCATGGCCAGCGCCGTCCCGCCCAGGGCGACGACGACGTTACTGGCGAGGTAGGTCGACCGGCGCAGCGAACCGGCGAGGAGAGGTTCGACGCGGTAGTCGACCTCCTCGGCGTAGATCCGCAGTATCACCTGCACGCCCATGATCGAGGCGATGATCGCGATGATCTGCAGGATCGTGACCAGGAAGGCGAAGGTGAGGTCACTGGCTCCCGCGCCGCCGGCGGCGAGCACCTGTGACATGGCCGGGTTGTCCTTGAGCAGGTCACCGATCGAGCTGGCGAGGTTGCCGAAGACCAGCCCGAGGCCGGCGAAGGCGATCAGCCAGGTGATCAGCGAGGTGCGGTTCGCCTTGAGCGCGAGTCCCCAGACGTTGCTGGCGAGGCCGGCTCCGCCCGGACCCGGGCGTGGGGCGAGCATGCCCTGCCCGAAGTCGCGCCGCCCCTGGAGCGTGAAGGCGGCAAGGACCAGGAGTATGGCGAGGGCCACCGGCAGCAGCAGCGGCCACGGGTTGTTGTCCGTCCCGGCGCGGGTCTCCTCGAGCCAGCCGAGCGGTGTCAGCCAGGTGGTCCAGCCGTCCGCGCCGCTGGACTCGATGTACCCGCGCAGCACATAACAGATGCCGAGGACGGCGATCGAGATGCTGCTCGCGGTGCGCGCATCGGACCCGATCTGGGCCGCGACCGCCGCGACGCCCGCGAACACCAGCCCGGATGCGGTGAACGTCGCGGCAAGGATCAGGCTCGAGACCATCCCGCCGCCCACCGCGATGGTGATCAGGAAACACACGACGCCGAGCGCGACCGACCCGATGAGCGCGATCAGCAGAGCGACCGCCAGGCGTGAACCACGCGCGAGCACCCCGGACGAGATCAGTTCGGCCTGCCCGGAGTCTTCGTCGGCACGGCTGTTGCGCACCACGGCCAGAATCGCCATCAGCCCCGCGAAGAGCGCACCGAGCTGCCCGGCCCGCCAGGAGTTGAAACCGTCCGCGGTCATCAGGTCGCGAGCCGGCCCGAACAGCAGCGACAGCGCCGGGTTGCCGGCGAGGGTCCTCGCCAGTCCGGATCGGTCATCGGCGCTGGGGAAGATCCACGCGTAGGCCAGGATGGACGAAGCGGACAGGGCCGAGATCAGCGCGACCCAGGGCGCCAGGTTCCGCGCGTCCTGGCGCACCGCGACCGCCAGCAACGGTCGCGCCCCGGTCAGCGGACCAGCAGCACGCTCCACGTCGGCACGCGCGACATCGGTCGCGGTCACGGCACTTGCTCCGGCATCGCGTCTGGTGCGGGCGCCTCACCCGACGGGTCGGCGTCGGAATACTGCTGCAGGAAAAGGTCTTCCAGTGACGGAGGCGACACCGTCAGTGCGTTCAAACCGTGCGGAACAAGCGCCGCCATCGCGGCACCGACCTGGTCCGGGTCGGCGGTGGCGGTCAGGTGCCGGTGCTCGTCGATCGTTGCGTCATACAACCCGGTCAGGGCGGAGACATCGGCCGGCGGGTTGCCCAGCGTCGCGGAGATCGTGACCCGGGTGTGGCCGCGCAGGTCCTGCAGGGTGCCCGTTTCCACGATCCGGCCGCGCCGGATGATGCTGACCCGGTCCGCCAGCGCCTCGACCTCGCTCATGATGTGACTCGACAGCAGGATGGTGCGGCCGTTCGCCTTCTCCTTGGCGACCTCCTCCTGGAAGACGGCCTCCATCAACGGGTCCAGACCCGACGTCGGCTCGTCGAGGATGAGCAGCTCGACGTCGGCGGCGAGAGCGGCGACGATCGCGACCTTCTGCCGGTTTCCCTTGGAGTACTGCCGGCCGCGTTTGGTCGGGTCCAGCTCGAACCGCTCGATCAGCTCGGCGCGACGGGCTGTGTCCAGGCCACCGCGCAGGTTGCCGAGCAGATCGATGGCCTCGCCGCCGGACAGCCCCGGCCACAACACCACGTCGCCGGGGACGTACGCCAGGCGCCGGTGCAGCGCCACGACATCCCGCCACGGGTCCCCGCCGAGCAGTTCCACGGTGCCGGCGTTGGCGCGCAACAGGCCGAGCAGCACCCGGATCGTGGTCGACTTGCCGGCGCCGTTGGGCCCGAGGAAGCCGTGGACCTCCCCACGCGCGACTTCGAGGTCGAGGTGGTCCAGGGCGCTGAACGAGCCGAACTTCTTCACCAACCCCTGGGTGCGTATGGCGGGCCCGCCGGCCTGAGTCTCGTGTGTCATGCGGTGCCTCCGGAGTTGTCGGGGGTGGTGGCAGGAACGTCGAGGTCTCCGTAGAACGCGTGTGTGACCGCGGGGAGCAGGAAGGCGGCGAGCTGGTCACGCGACAGCTCGGCGATCGGCGCGAAGCCGAGCACCTTGCGCGCGATGACGACCCCGAGCAGCTGGGTCATCGCCAGCGATATCCGCAACCGGGTGTCCTCGCTGTCGCGGCCCACGAACGTGGCGATCGGTGACGCCATGACGTGCTGGGTCATGATCTGCCGCAACAGGTCGACCTGCGCGGGGTCGGTCAGCCCCCGGCGCAGCACTGCGAGCATCGCCGGGCCGGTGTCCTCGCCCTCCCAGACGCCCAGGAACGTCTCGATGACCCGCTGCGGGAGGTCTTCGGCAGACCCGTCGCCGATGCGCTCGACGATCTCCTCGGGCCGTATCGGCAGGTCGAGCGTGGCCTGGAAGAGGCCCTCCTTGGAGCCGAAGTAGTGAGTGATCAGAGCCGGATCGACCCCCGCATCGTGCGCGATGGCGCGCACGCTAGATCGGGCGAATCCCTTCTCGGCGAAGAGTTTCCGCGCGCTGTCGACGATCCCCTCCCGGGTGTCGGGTCGTCCGGGGCGGCGTCCCTGGCGCTTGCCGGATGTTGTCGTGGCCATCGAGCCTCATCGTTAATTCCGCAGATGTTGAGTTATTAGTACAGCACTCCGTGGCGGCGATGTCTACGCGTGTTGAATTCAGAGCGGTCGGATCGCGTCGAGAAGCTGCTCCGGCGTTTCCATCTGCGGCAGGTGGCCGGTGCGGTGCAACACCGTGAACGTCGCGTTCGGTATGGCGTCGGCATATGCCGCGCCGTACTCGGCATCGACGATGCCGTCGCTCTCGCCCCAAACGATCTGCACGGGCACGTCGAGGTCGGCGAGGCGACCGGCCAGAGTCGCGTCGACCATGTCCGGGCCCGAATACCGCAACAGTGCCTGAACATCCGGGCTCGGGCCGGTTCCGCCCGTGGTCGGCGGGGTCGGTGCCTTGCTCGGGTCGTGGAAGGAGAGCGCGGCCAGCTGTGCCGGCGTCAGTCCGCGCACGTCGGTGGGTTCGTGGCCTGGGACGGCGAGGCCGATCCCGTCAACGATGACGACTCGGCCGATCCGTGGGTTGCCCAGGAGGGCGATCTCGGCGGCCAGCCATCCGCCGAAAGAATTCCCGACGAGCGTGACATCCGCGAGGTCGAGGTGTTCGACCAATTCGACGTAGGCGGAAGCGAGTTCGCGGGTCGAGGTGAGTGACTCGGCGACCGGTGTTCCGGCGAACCCCGGGTGGGTCGGCAGCAGCACCCGGCTCCGGCTGTGTTCGGCCAGCAGGTTAGCGAAACCGCCCATGGTGCGCGGGCCCCCGCCCCCGTGCAGCAGCAGGAATGTTCCGTCGGAACCGGCGGTGTCATCGACGGTGAACTGCACGTCGGGTCGAGCGGGCAGCGTGATCGTGGTGTGTCGTGCCGCTCGGGTTGCGCGATCTGTCGCAGAAGAAGTCATATAAGGAACCTTAGAGCAGGTTCTTTATATAAACAACCGTTGATACTCTGGAGTGGTGAGTCATTCGCCTGCCGATGTCGCCCTGGCCGTGAAGCGGTTGCAGTACCGACACCACCGTGCACTCTCCAAAGCCCTTGCCCCGCTGGGCCTTTCGCTCGTGCAGTGGGACACGCTGCGGCACCTGCGGCAGCGCCCGGATGCTTCATTGCACGATCTGGCGCTGCTCACGTTTCAGACCGACCAGTCGTTCGGATCGCTGGCGGTGCGGATGGCCGAGCGCGGCCTGATCGAGCGTGTCCCCGGCCCCGGCCGGGCTGTCCGGCACCGGATCACCGACCAGGGCGAGCAGCTGCGGCGCGCGGGGCAGGAAGCCGTGACCGACATCGTGCGGACCTCGTTCGACGGGCTGACCGGCAAGGAGCTCGACCAGCTGGGCGGGCTGCTCGACCGGGCGCTGGGATCGAACCCGTCAGGTGTGTGAACGGCGTTCCTCCAGGTATCAGGCACGCAGCAGGCGACCTTCGACCCGCGGTCACTGGTCACCGCGCAGTACATCAACTGACATCGCCGGACCGTCGGTCTGTCGCAGGGCGGCCACGATCTCGGCCTCCCGCTCGAAGAGGGCAACCAGCTGCGGGTTCAGCACCGGGTCGGTGCCATCGTCGCCGGTCGAGGTGAACGTCTTGGTATGGCGGACCGCGTCCTCGATCTGTGCCAGCTCACCGATCAACACGCGGATGGAACGACCGGCAGCGGCAGGGACCTCAGTGGACATATGAACCTCCGGCAATGGCGGATCCCTCGCCCGCTGGGAGCGAGGGGCATGGGATGCCCCGGCTGCTTGAGGTCATGAACACCGCACCACTCGACCGGGTCGCTGTCAAGGGACCCGGCAGAACCTACGGTCTAGTAACGTCGCATCATGTCCACTGTGACGCCCGCCCGTGCACCCCGCATCACTCCTGGCGACCTGCGTGAATCCGGCGTTCTCGCGTGGACGCTCGCACACCTCGGCGGGCGCCGTAACCACACCGAACCGATCAACCTGTTCCTCGTCCTGGGACGGAACAAGCGGCTCTTCCGGGGCTGGCTGAATTTCGCCGGACGGCTGATGCCGTTCGGTGGCCTGCCGCGGAAGGAGACCGAGCTGGTCATCCTGCGCGTCGCGCACCTGACCGAGTGCGCCTACGAACGCGGACAGCACGAACACATCGCCCGCACAGTGGGACTCAGCACTGCCGAGATCGACCAGACCACTCGGGACGACGCGCCCTGGTCACCGCGTCGGCGCGCCATCCTCGCGGCCACCGACCAACTCGTCATACGGGGTGACCTCGACGACGAGGTCTGGGGTGCGCTGCGTGAGCATCTCGGCGACGCCGACATCATCGAGCTCGTCATGCTGGCCACCCACTACCGGATGCTCGCCACCACCATCCACGCCCTCCGCATCCAGCCGGAGCAACGGACCAGGGACTGACCATGCGCAAGCGCAGCATTGCCGGGCGGCACGCGCTCGTGACCGGCGCGGCCAGCGGGATCGGCCGCGCTGTCGCCGAACGACTCGCCGGCGCGGGTGCGGTGCTGCATCTCACCGATCTGCGGGACGACGGCCTGCAGGGGACGCGTATGGCGATCGAGCAGCGCGGTGGTCACGTGGCGACAGCCGTCGCAGCCGACGTGGCATCCATCGACCAGGTGCGGGCGCTCGCGGACGCCGTCCACGCCCGGACCCCAGCAGTCGACGCAGTGCTCAATGTTGCCGGCATCGCCATCTGGGGGACCGTCGAGCGGATGAGTCACGAGCAGTGGCGTTCGGTCATCGACGTCAACCTGATGGGTCCGATCCACGTGATCGAGTGCTTCGTGCCCGCGATGATCGAGCACGGCCGCCGCGGGCACCTGGTCAACGTGTCGTCGGCGGCCGGGCTGGTCGGGCTGCCGTGGCACGCGGCATACAGCGCAAGCAAATTCGGTGTGCGAGGGGTCTCCGAGGTGCTGCGCTTCGACCTGGCCAGGCACGGCATCGCGGTGACGTTGGTCACCCCCGGGGCGGTCGCCACCCCGATCACCGACAGCCTACAGGTAGCGGGGGTGGACACGACCTCAGCCGACTTCCGGAGGCTGCGGGCCCGCTTCGAACACCACGCTGTTTCACCGGAACTCGCCGCCGAGCGGATCGTCGAGGGCATGCTCCGGCGGCGCTACCTGGTGCAGACCTCGCGGGACATCGCGTTGCTGCACGGGGTGCAGCGCTACGCGCCGCCGGTCTATGCGCTGCTGATGGACGGTGCGAACCGCGTCGTCACCCGCCTCGGACGAAAGCTGTGAGGACCGTCACGGGCAGATCGTGCGGCTGGCGCGCGAGTTGCGCACTCGGACAGCACAACTCACCTACTGTGGACCTGTGCCCACGCTGGGATCGCCCAGGTTTCAGGAGGAGTGACAGATGGCTGCGTTCAAGGACGATCTACGTGATGCGGTGACGCCGCGAGCGTTCATGTTGGTGGTCGGGGTGCTGTTCCTCCAGCTCGCCTTCGTGTTGTCGTATGTCGGAGCGTTCCATTCACCCGAGCCGAACAAGATCCCGGTCGGTGTCGTCGCAGACGCGCAGACCGCGCCGAAGCTCGTCGCGCAGCTGAACGGCATTGACGGTCACCCGGTTTCGGCGAAGGCGATTGGCTCGAAGGCCGAGGCGGTGGACCAGATCAAGGACAACACCATCAACGCCGCCCTCGTGGTCGGCCCGAGCGGGACGGACCAACTGCTGACCTCCTCGGGTGCCGGGTCGTCGGTGCTCGGTGCGGTCGAGGCGGTCTTCCAGCAGGCCGAGGCTCAGCAGGGTCGCAAGCTGACCACACAGGACCTGGTGCCGTTGCAGGCCCACGACGCCCGAGGTCTCACCGGCTTCTACCTGGTCATCGGGTGGATGGTCGGGGGTTATCTCGTCGCATCCCTGCTGGGCGTGGCGGGTGGTGCGCGGCCGGCCAATACGCGGCGCGCCGCCATCCGGCTGGGGTCGTTGGTGCCCTACGCGATCGTGTCCGGTCTCGGCGGCGCGATCATCGTCGACCCGGTGCTGGGCGCGCTGACCGGGCACTTCATGGCACTGTGGTGGCTCGGCGCGCTCATCGTCTTCGCCTCGGCCGCGGCAACCACGGCGCTCCAAGTGCTGTTCGGCATCGTCGGCATCGGTCTGGCCGTCCTACTCTTCGTGGTGCTCGGAAACCCCAGCGCCGGAGGGGCTTTCCAACTCCATCTGCTGCCACCGTTCTGGCGCGCGATCGGCTACATCCTGCCCACCGGCGCCGGTACGGACGCGGTCCGGCGCATCGTCTACTTCGGCGGTGCAGGCATCGGCGGGCACGTGCTGACGCTCGCCCTGTGGGCGGTCATCGGCACCGCCGTCGCGCTCGGCGCGGCCGCCGCCCTGCGCCGCAACGGTGAGACGGTCGAGGGCGAGCCGACCAGCGCTGCGTGAGGCGGCCGGACTCCCACGACGGGAGTCCGGCCGCTCCGTGGTGCAGGCGGGTCAGACCGGCAGCGAGGGCAGCACCGCCTTCGCCATGGCCTGGGCACCGGCTGCCAGGTCGTGGAAGTCGTAGCTCAGGTGCAGTTGCTCGGCGTTGCCCTGGAACACCACGTCCGCGTCGAGGGTCACCGAACCTCCCGAGGTGGCATCCAAGGTGCCGGTGAACGATGCCGACCTCACGTCGACCAGGCTGTCGATGCCGTGCGCCGCGATGTAGGCGCTGACCGCCGCGACGGCGCCGATCGCCCCGTTCAGTTGGGCGAGAGCGGCATTCGCTGCCTCGAGCGCCAGGTTGGCGGTGCCCAGTTGCTGCTGGAACGCGTCGACCGCCTGGCTCGCTGCCGAGATGAGGGCGGAGGTCGCCTGCTGCGCGGCGGACAGGGCGCTCTGCGCGCCCTGCAGGGCCGTGCGCGCCGCGGCTTCGGCGCCCGCGAGCGTCAGGATCCGCGGGTCCTGGTCGATGGGGTAGTTCGCCTGCGCGGCCAGCGCGGTATTGACCGCTTGCTGTGCCGTCTGCAGCACACCGGCGGCAGCCGCCAGTGAACCGCGCAGACCCTGCAGCGTCACCTCGAAGTCGGCGATCTGAGCTCCACGCCACCCGACCTCGGCGCCCAGTTTCGTCCATCCCCACGCCTTGTCGTACCAGGCCAGGTTGTCGTACCAGTTCTTCCACCAGTCGATCTCACCGTTCAGCCGGTCGATCTGCGCCTGCTGCCCGCTGATCTGCCCGTTGAGCGCGGAGACCGCGGCCTGCGCGGAGGCGAGCTTCTGTTGCAGGTCCCGCAACTTGGCGGCTGCGGCATCCCGCTCGGCCTGGATCTGGGCGCGCGTGGTGGCGATCTGAGCGTCGACCGCACCCAGCGCCTGCTGGGCCTGAGCCAACTGTGCGGACAGCCCCTGAAGCTGGGCCTGGGCGTCAGCCTGCTTCTTCGCCAGGTCGGACTGGGCGGACTGCACCGATGCGGTGAACCGCTGGACGTCCGCCTGAGCGGCAGAGACGCTCTGCTGCGCGCCCACGATCCTGGCCTGCGCGTCGGCGCCGGCCTGCTGCAGCACGGCAGCTGCCCGCCTGGCCAGATCGGACAGGAAGTCCTGCTGCATGTCGGCGTGCACCATGAAGCCCGCCCCGGACTGCAGATTGCCGCCGTAGCTGTGCACACTCGCCGAGAACAGCTCGAAAACTCTTCCGGCGCACCGGAAATCAAAACCGGAGTCCGACAATGAGACCGAGGCGCCCGCGGTGACTCCGAGCAGGTTGACCTGACCGTCGAAGGCGATCTTCGGCACTGCCGCCGTCGTGACTTCGATGTCCAGGTCCGGGCCATCCTTCGGGTCGGTGCCGGTGAGGGAGAAGACGTCGCCGACGACGACCGGCGACAGGGAGCCGCTGGCCTTGACCCCGGTCTGTTGGTCGATCTCGACGTCGGCCTGTGCGGTGAACCCGGACACGTGCAGTTTGCCGCCGACCCGCAGACCCTGCCGGTAGTTGAGCGCGCCGATGGAGGTGTCCTCCGGCACGACATACAGGTCCACATCTTCCAGTGAGATGCCGGCGAGCGTGCCCTGGACGTCGGCCGGGATGTCCGCCGCCACCTCGGACGGGCAGAACGTCGCGACGACATCCATCAGGGACAGGTGGTTGAAGGCCACGATGAGCACACTCTGCGCCGGGTTCTGGGAGTTGAACGAGACAGCCGCACTGCCCTGGAACGCGCCAACGGTCAGCCCACCGGCGATGCCGATGGACGGCACACCCTCGAAGTCGGACCCGATCTGCAGCGAAACATCGGTGAGCGCAATCCCCTTGGCACCGAACGGATCCTGCCAGGTGCCCTTCATCGTGGCGAAGAACGAAATGCCGTTGGGCACGACACTCACCCCGCCGATGAACTCCAGCGGACTGGAGTCGATCGTCACGTCCACGGCGCCGGACACCGAGATCGAGACGTTCTCCGGATCCGGGTGCAGCGCGAACTTCGCGTCCTTCAGGACGACACCGTCGGTGATCGTGATGTCCCCGACGCCGGCGTCGAGCTCCAGGTCGGCCAGTGACGGGCCGATCTCGGCCTTGACGTCCAGGTGCGCCTCGCCGAGGAACTTGTCGGCACCCAGGCCGGACAGGTCGAGCCGGCCGTCGAGCAGCACACCCTCGCTGACACCGGTGCCGGCGACCGGCTGCAGTTCGTCGAAGGTGAACGCGGTGTCGTCGAACGAGGAGATGACGATGAGCGCGTCGGGCAGGTGGACTGTGTCCAGGCCGCTCAGTGCCGGCGACAACGACGAGAACCGGTAGTCGTCGTCCAGCTCGATGCCGACCGCGAAGCCCCATGACGTGCCCTTACGGACGACGGCCTGCACCCGCTTGAAGCCGGGACCGGTTGCCGCGAAAGACAGTTCGGCCTTGTCGACGTCGATGGCGAGCATCACGTCGGTCAGCGCCAGCGCAACCAGTTCCGGCGGCAACGCCAACGCGCCGACACTCGCGGCACCGACGACGTCCTGGATCAGCGCGAAGGGCGCGACCTTGCCGATCGTGGCGTGCACAGTGAGGCCACCCGGCACGGCATACGCGATCGGGACGTCGACGCCCGCGAGCCGTACCGTCCCGGACACGGACCCGGTGGATCCGGCGGTGTTGCGGCTGAATTCCACCGCGAGTTCCCCCACGGAGATGCCGTCCGGACCCACCGGAATCGTCCAGTCCGTCGACGACGAGGCGGTGAACGAGACGGCCGAACCGTCGAGGGTGCCGTCCAGCGCACAACCGGTCAGGACGAGGTCCGGCAGGGCCGACGCCACAGTGAGCCCGTATGCCGCGGCCGCCGCCGACACGTCGAGGGTCGCCCCGTCGGCGAGGCCGGCGTGCAGGGACCACGCGCCGGCGCCGGTGACGGCCGGGTCACGGGTGATGCTCACGGCGACTCCCGCGCCGGCGAACACGGCAGTTCCGGTGACGTCGATCGCGGTCCCGTCGGAGGAGCGCGTCAACGCGACCGTCACCGCGAAGTCGTCCAGCTCGACGCCACCGGGGGCCCACGAAGGAACCGCGGACACGGTCAGCTCGCACCCGACGAGTCGGTGCCCGGCCAGATCGACGCTGATCGAGACGCTCGTGACCGCAGCAGACGAGATGGCTCCCGTGAGCGCGGACGGGAGCGAGGACAGGGGATCGCTGGACCCGGCCGCCGCGATGAGCGCACCCACCGTGAGCGTCGACAGGTCCACCCGCACCTGGGCCGGCGAACCGTCCGCCGGCGGCGTCACCTCGACCGTGACACTCGCGGAGCCGACGGTCAGGGTGCCCGTCGTGCCCTGCACCTGCAGGGCGAGCCAGGAGACGCCGGGGAGGCTGAAGACGGTGGCGGGCGCGGTCGGCAACGGTGCCGCGATCGATGAGGACATGGTGGTAGTCATGGCTGAATTCGCTTTCAGGAGAACGCCCTACCGAGGTGGTGGGCTCGTGGGATCCACGATCCGCTGAATCCGCCGGTGAGCCGATGGTGCCGACACGCATCCTTGGCGCGGGGTGCCCGTGCCCCGCCAGGGGGGGTGTAGGCACCCCCACGACGACCCGGGTCCGTCGACCGTCAGTGACCGCCGTCGGCCAGGAACAGCAGCGCGGCGCGCACCCGCGGATGCTGCCGGGTGTCCCCGGTCAGGCCGAGCTTGGCGAAGATCGAGTTGATGTGCTTCTCGACGGCGTGCTGGCTCAACACCAGCTCGGCGGCGACTGCCGCGTTGGTGTGACCCTGCGCTATCGCCGCGAGCACCTGTCGCTCCCGCGGAGTCAGCCGCGCGAGTCCGGCGTCGTCCGATCGCGAGCGCACCTGCACGAGAACCTCGACCACCTTGGGATCGATCGCCGTGCCGCCCGATGCCACCGCGCCGATCGCGGAGGTCAGGTCGCTCAGCGACGCCACGCGTTCCTTGAGCAGGTAACCGCGTCGGTCCGTGCCGTCGCGCAGCAGGACCTTGACGTACCCGGGCTCGGCGTACTGGCTGAGCAGCAGCACGCCCATTCCGGGGTGCGTGCGGCGGCAGTGCTCCGCGATGCGGATCCCCTCGTCGCTGTGGTTCGGGGGCATCCGGATGTCGGTGAGCACCACGTCGGGCGCGTGCTCCTCGATGGCCTCGAGCGCCTCGTCGAATCCGCCGCAGGCGGCGACCACCTCCAGCGCGTCCGAGCCGTCGATCAGCCGCCGGACACCCTCGCGGACGAGGAAGTTGTCCTCGGCATACACCAACCGGACCGGTTTCACGATGATCCGCCCCGGCGGAAGGGGAGCGTTGCGGTCAGAGCGAATCCGTTGTCTCCCAACCGACTTCGCACCTGCCCGTCGAAAGCCTCGATGCGGTCGGTCACCGACTGGATCGCTTCCCGGCACACCGCTTCGCTGGCGCGTGCCTGGAGCGACAGAGTCGGCACAGGACGGTCCGAGACCCGGATGCCGATGCCGGACGCCGAGTGCCGCGCAAGCTGTCCCATCGACGTGACGGCGCAGAAGTACAGGCAGGCGACGACCTCCGCGTCGATCGACGGGCTCCCGTCGCCCGCAGGTTCACCGCCGGCGGTGACGTCGAGCGTGGCATCCACGCCGGTCCGCGCGAGCCACGACTCCAGTGAAGCGGCGAGCCCGACCTCGAGAAGAGTCGGCGGGTAGATCCCCCGGGCGATGGTGCGCAGCTCGTCCAGGGCCAGCTCGGACTCGCGTGCCACCGTCGCGAGCGAGCCGATCCGGGCCGGGCCCGTCCCGTCGCCGAGGGCCGCGAGCGCGGCCGACAGGTGCGTCCCGACCAGAGTCGCGACCTCGGCGCGCATCCGCTCCCGCTCCACCGCGCGCGCCGTGAGCAGGCGATCCCGGGACGCGTGCAGAGCAGCGGTGAGTTGCTCCAGCTCGGACTTGCGCTGCCGCAACTCGACGGTCAGACGCACGGTCGACAGGGCGGCTCCGGCAGGCCGGGCCAACGTGTCGAGCATCCGGCGGTCCCACGACGACAGGACGTTCGTCGCCCGATCATCGTCGACGACGATCTCGCCGAGTGCCGACCCGGTATGCCGTACCTCGACCGCCGTACCAGCGCCGATCGAGGCGGCCGAGGGCGGCCAGGAACATGCCCACGGCTCGCCGTCGGTCAGCCAGAGGCGCACCTCCGCCCGAGACCGGCCGGTGGTGTCACAGGCAGCCTCGGCCACCCGCGGTGCGACCTCGTCGACCGGGAGGGTGGCCGCGAGCTGTTCGGTCAGGTCGCGCATGACGCGATAGCCGTCGGCCCGCCGGCCGAACACAGCTCGCATCGCGAGGCGATCGATCCGGTCGCGCAGCAGCCACAACAGCGCCGCGACGACGACGGTGACGCCGACGATGGCCGCAGCCGGCGGCTGCCCCCTGTGCCCGATCAGCAGGTAGGCGACCGCGGCCGCACCGTAGACGAGGATCGCGACGAGGAAACGCAACGCGGCACGCACGACGGCGAGTCGAAGGGATGTCCGGCGACCGGTGGTCGGCGTCATGTGGCGGCTCCCGTCGTGCGGCGCAGTGGCACCCGGCCGTGCAGCTCGGTGCCACCGCGTGCGCCGGGCACGATCGCCACGTCACCGCCGAGAGCGGCGAAACGGGCGGCCAGTGCAGGCAGACCGCCGGCGGCACCGGACGCGGCCCCTGGCGGGGCGCCTAAGCCGTCGTCCACGACGGCGAAGGACAACCCGTCGGTGCCCGGACCGACCGAGACCAGGACCCTTCGGGCCGCGGCATACTTGACGACGTTCTGCAGACCTTCGACGCACGCGAAGTAGACGGCGGTCTCGACCTCCGCGGGGAGCGGGTCCTCCAACGACCCGAGGTCGACCTGCAACTCGACGTCGATCCCGGTCCGCCCGGCTAGCCGCGCGGACCGTTGCAGTGCGCCGGCGAGACCGAGCCGGCGCAGCGCCCCCGGCCGGCCGTCGCCGCTGAGCTCGCGGATGTCGTGTTGGGCGGTGCGCAGCACCTCGCGCAACGCATCGCGTTCCGGGTGCGGCGACGTCGCCGCGCCGGTGCCGGCCCGCGCACCGATGATGGCGGCCACCAACGCCTGCTGGGCGCCGTCGTGCAGCGCACGTTCGAGGGTATGGCGCTCGGCGTCCTGCGCTGCGACGAGGCGACGCCTGGACTCCGCGAGTGCACGAGCTCTCGCGTCCAGGGCATCGACCTGGTGGGCGAGCGAGGTGGTCAGCGTCGCGTTGTGGACGAGGAGCCCGGCGTGTGCCGCGATCTCCTGCCCGACGGTGTCGTCGGCAGCGGCCAACCGCTCGCCGTGCCGCGTCCGCACGGCCAGCAGCCCGAGCATGATGCCCTGATGACGGACCGGCCATCCGCGGTGCGCGCCGACGAGAGCGGCGAGCGCGTCGGCCGCCGGCTCCCCTGTGGGAACGGCGATCTCGTGGGCAGACGCGCGGGTGGCGGCGACGGGTAGCAGTCGATCTTCGTCGAGCAGCCACAGCTCGGCCGAGTCCGCCCGGGTGGCCGCAACCGTCACCGCCACCAGGTGCTCCAGTTCGGTCGCGGGCGTGAGGTGTTCCAGTGCTTCCGCGAGACTGCGGGTGGCCTCCGCGGGACTCAGCACCTGACCGAAGACCACGCGGTTCGCCCAGGTGCGTGCGGCGGTCCGCAGCGGTTCCAGGAGCACGGCCGCGATCGAGAGTGCCACCGCGGTCACCCACACTCCGCCGTGGGTGAGGTGTCCACCGACGGCGACCGCGAGCACGTACACGGCGCTGAAGGTCAGGGCGAGCAGACCGTAGACCAGGACGCGGCTGAGCAGCCGGTCGATGTCCCAGAGCCGGTAGCGCACCACGCCGGCGAACAGGACGACGGGAACGATCGCGAAGACCGCCGGGAAGAGCCGCTCGACGGCATGCTGGATGCCCGCCGCCTGGTGGGCGTGGCCGGTCAGTGCAGCGGTCGTTCGAGCGCCGAGCCAGAGGAGCGCGACCGCCAGGGCGGGCAGGAGTGCCGCGCACAGCAACCGGGCCGGCGCGCGCTCGGCGGGAGAGTTCTCGGGATCGACGATGCGCATCGCCTGGGCGCCGACCCCGATGAGCGCGACGGCGATGCCGAAGAACACCAGGAAGAACTGCGGGTGATCGAGGAAACTGCTGCGCCAGCACACCACGGCGACCACTGCGGTGCTGAGGACCACCACCACACGAATCAGCCGGGCAGACAATCGAATCCGCCGTGGCAGCGTGCCATCGGGAAAGAGCACGACGGCCCACACGTACGCCACGCCCGAGACGATGTGGAAGGTGAAATGGATGACCGCGATGGGCCACGGCGACCCGGTGAGGTGGAATGCGCGATGGCTGGGCAGGTTGAACGTCGCAGCCGTGCCGAGGAGCGCGAAGGTCAGCAGGCGGGGCACCCGTTCGTCCGGGCGCCGGAGGAACAGCAGGACGCCGAGGGCGAGGTTCAAGACACTGAAGAAGTACTCGACGCCGGTCTGCAAAGGGGTGGTCGAGTCCAGCGCCATATGTGACATGTCCGGGTGCGCGACACGCATCGGGACGAGTCCGAGAGCCAGCCAGACCAGGAGCCCGGACAGGTAGATCACGAACGCGATCCGCACCGCCGGTCGGTCGACCTCGGGCATCTCGGTGCCCCCTCCAGCCAGCGGGTTCCAACCTTTCCAGAATAGGACGGCGAGGGTCGCGGAGGGTCGATTGCGGCAAGCCGCGTGCGGACGAGAACGGTTGCGATTCGGTGACAGGTCTCGCCGGACCACCGGTGCCGATCGATACTGGAACGCATGTCGATGACAGGCAAGGTGGGTGGCGCGGCAGTGGCGGCGTCGGCACTGGCCGCGTCGGTGCTGCTGCTCACCGGCTACGGCTCCGATCCGCCGAGCCAGCACGGTGACTGCAATGCGCGGATCCGGTTCCACGACACGGTCTTCCGCAGCCACAACCTGGTCAACGAAGCCACGCCCGTCAAGGACGAAGCGATCGGGACCGGGGAGGTCGTCGGCTGCGACCTCGACGTCGTCGATCACGTTGCGGTGCACAAGGTGCAGGGCGTCGACCCCGGCCTGGCGATCGCAGTGGTGGGGGAGCAGTGGCCCGGGGTGTATGTGCGCGAAGGCACCAAGCCCAGCGACTGGCCGACGCAACTCAGGACGCGGACGTCCTGAGCGAACGCCGAGATCCGGGCCTCAGCTGCTCCGACCGGCTTTGTGGACGGCGATGAGGTCGACATAGACATCCGCGTTGCGCCGGAGCCGGGCGAGATCTTCCTCGCCGAGCGAGCGCCGGACCTTGCCCGGCACTCCGGCGACCAGGGACCCCTCCGGGATCTGGGCGCCCTCGGGAACGACCGTGCCGGCGGCGATGAGCGAATTCGCCCCGACGACAGCCCCGTTGAGCACCCGAGCACCCATGCCGATCAGCACGTTGTCGCCGACGATGCAGCCGTGCACTGTCGCGTTGTGCCCGACCGACACGCCTTCACCCATCCGCAACGGGCTGCCGCGGTCGGCGTGCAGGCTGCAGTTGTCCTGGATGTTGGAGCGCGCGCCGATCTCGATGGATTCGAGGTCGCCGCGAAGCACTGCGCCATACCAGATGCCTACCTGGGGACCCAGCGTCACCGCGCCCACCACGGTCGCACCGGGTGCGATCCACGTCGACTCGTCGACCGTTGGTGTCTTGTCCTGGATCCGAATCACCGTCACGGAATGCACAGTAGCTGCTGCCGTTGCGCCAACGGTGTCGAATTCGATGGGATGGCTCCGATGTAGCAGTGGAGGGACGAAGGACGTTCCCCGTCGACGAGGAGCAACTCGCATGAAGTTCGTGATCCTGATCCACTCGAACCCGCAGCCGTGGGCCCACCCGACCAGCGACCACACCGTTGAATACCAGGCGCTGCCGCAGCAGCAGAAGGACGAGCTGGGCACTCACTGGGACGAGGTGTTCGGGGAGGCCGACGCCAACGGTGAGGTCGTCTACGGCTGCGCCCTGGGTGATCCGCGGTCCTCGCGGGTATTCCACTACGACGGTGCACCGGTGCCCAGCGACGGGCCGTATGCCGAGGGCAAGGAGCACCTGGCCGGCTTCTTCCTGGTCGACGTCGCCAGCCGGGAGCGCGCCGAGGAGATCGCGGCCGCGTTCTCCTGCCCGGGTGACACGATCGAGCTGCGCCCGACGATGCAGCCCGGCTGCGAGGCCTGAGTCGAGCCGCAGGTCGTGAACGCCGTGCCGCCCACCCGGATCGAGGAGGTATGGCGCCGCGAGGCGCCGCACGTCCTTGCCGCGCTGCTGCGCGGTGGCAGGCCGCTCGCGGATTGCGAGGACGCGGCCCAGGAGGCCATGGTCGCCGCACTCCAGCAGTGGCCCGGTGACGGGATCCCGCGCAACCCGCGCGGTTGGCTGATCCGGGTGGCGGCGCGCCGTCTCATTGACACCCACCGCAGCGACAGCGCCCGTGCCCGCCGCGAACTGCACGACGCGTACGTCTCCGAGCAGGACCGCGCGGTCACCTGGTCCGATCGCAGCGGCGACCGGGACGACTCCCTGCAGCTGCTCATCCTGTGCTGTCACCCCGGCCTGGCTCCCGGAGCTGCCGTCGCACTGACGCTGCGCGCCGTCGGCGGCCTGACCACCCGCCAGATCGCCGCCGGCCTGCTCATCCCCGAAACCACTGCCGCGCAACGGATCACACGTGCCAAGAAGACCCTCACGCAGAGCGGCGCTCGCTTCGCGTCGGCGCCCGCGGCGGAGCTGCCGCAGCGGGTGCACGCCGTGCGTCATGTGCTGCACCTGACCTTCACCGAGGGCTCATCCGCGACGGCGGGACCGGAGCTGATCGACACCGGTCTGACCCGCGAGGCGATCCGGCTCACCGACCGACTACATCGTGCGCTGCCGCGTGACACAGAGACCAGTGGCCTGCTCGCCCTCATGCTGCTCGTCGACGCACGTAGCCGAGCCCGTATCCGGGACGGTGCCCTGGTGCCGCTCGCCGAGCAGGATCGCTCGCGGTGGGACCGGGCGCAGATCGACCGGGCCGTCGAGCTTCTCAAGGAAGCGCTACGGCGGGGGCCCGTCGGGCCGTTCCAGCTGCAGGCCGCGATAGCCGCCGTGCACGCGACGGCAACCACGTTCGCCGACACCGACTGGCCGCAGATCCTGCAGCTGTACCGCATGCTGCAGAACGTCGCACCCAGTGCTGCCGTCGATCTCGGCGCCGCCATCGCACTCAGTGAGGTCGACGGGCCACGCGCCGGCCTCACCGCGCTGGACGGCCTGTTGGCGGATCGGCCAAGCGACCACCGCGCCATCGCGGCGCGCGCCCACCTCCTGGAGGCGGTCGGCGACCCGGACGCGGCCGGCTGCTTCGATCAGGCCGCGGCGCTGACCGACTCCATCCCCGAACAGCGCTACCTGCACGCGAAGGCGGCGCACCTGCGGGCGTGAAATCGCCTACTGTTGCGCTGATTCCACCAGCCGGTACTTCTGCACCTTCCCCGTCGTGGTCGTCGGCAGGTCCTCCGCGCTGGTCACCACGAAGTGCCGTGGGACCTTGTACGGCGCCGGTCTCCCCGGTGAGCAGGTCCTCGACCTCCTTGGGCGCGACCAGTTCGCCACCCACCTTGAACAGCTCACGTGCGCGGCCGGTCAACCGCAGGTAGCCGCCGTCGTCGATCATCCCCAGGTCACCGCTGCGCAGCCAGCCGTCGGCGTCCAGCATGCGCGCCGTCTGCTCGGGGTCCCGGTGGTAGGCACGGGTGACGATCGGTCCGCGGGCCGCCAGCTCACCCTCGGATCCCGGCGCCAGGGGAGTCCCGGTGAACGGATCGAGGGTGCGGTATTCGGCCAGCCGACCGTCGAGTCCTGCGCTTGCGGCGATGCCGCCGAGCTTGGGCACTCCCACCGTGTGCGACACCACCTCCAACGGGTCCCCCGGAAGGGTCAGCGCGGTCGCAGCGGACACCTCCGTCTGCCCATAGCCAGTGAAAACCGTTCGGGGTGCCAGCTGTTCGTGCACGCGCTCCCACAGCCACACCGGAGCAGGGGCCGCGGCGGAGAACACCGACTCCAGGCTGCCCAGGTCGTACTTCGCCTTGGCCGCCTGCTCGACCACGCCGACCGACATGGTCGGCACGAGCAGCACCTCGCTGGCGCGGTGGTGCTGCATCGCCTCCAGCAGCCCGGAGGAGCTGAAGACCAGCCGCGGGACCACCGCACCGCCGACGAACATCGCCGCGACGAGTCCTTCGATGTAGCCGAAGACGTGATACATCGGCAGCGAGAAGCAGACGCGCCAGCCGTCGTCGAACCCCCGGTGGTATGCGGAGCCGTACCCGCTGCGCAGCACCATGTCGTGCGTGAGTTCGGCCGCGACCGGGTGACCGCTGGTGCCGGAGGTGAAGACCACGTCGAGCGGTGAGTCCGGGTCGATCGCCTCCGTCCGAGCCCGCACCACGTCCTCCGCGACCCGTGAGCCGCGATCTGTCAACGCGGCCAGATCCGTTGCACCGGAACGGTTCCCGTCGACGAGCACCACCTGTCGGAGCGCGGGCAGGTCTGCGGTGTCGACACCCGCCTCCCAGCCGGGCGCGATCTGGTCCAGGGCCGCGAGGAAGTCGGTGGCCAGGGACCGGGAGATAGTCACCAGCACCGCCACCTGGGCGTGCCGCAGCGCCGCCGCGAGTTCGGTCGCCTTGTAGGAGAAGTTCAACGGCACCGCGACCGCGCCGACCCGTGCGACGGCCAGCTTGAGCGCCACCAGCTCGGGGCGGTTGTCGACCAGCAGCCCCACGGGCTCCCCGGGCGCGACACCCAGGTCGATCAGCCCACGCGCCAGCCGCATCGACCAGTCGCGGAGGTCGGCATACGTGTAGCCGGCCTCGTCGGTCAGCACGAACGGGCGGGCGGCATCGCGTTCGAGCACAGTGTCGAACCGCGCGGCCAGACTGGTCGGACGCCACTGCCCCCAACGGTGTTCGAGCGCAGCACGGCGCTCGTCGATCACGGAAGCCATACTTTCCGTTATAGACCCGACATCTTCTGATCGACAGAGTCGGACGCGCCACAACGTTCCTCCGTCGTGCTCACATGAGGCCCGCGCATTCCCAGTTAGGAGAGTTAGGGAGATTTAGCAAAAACGCCTAAACCATCCTAACTTCACCCCCTGACCACACCGGTTCTCGTCAGCGTAGGTCCTGAGCCTCAGAGTCGCGGGGTGCGCGGCGGCACGATGCGCCGCGGGCCGAGCGCCTCGAACGCCGCGGCCAGCTGCAGCAGCGCGGTGTCGTCATACGCCCGCCCGGCGAACGTCAGCCCGACGGGCATCCCGATGTCGGCCATGACTCCCAGCGGGACGGTGACGGTCGGGATGCCGAGGTGCCGGATCGCCAGGTTGCCGTTGGCCACCCAGGTGCCGTTGCGCCAGGCGAGGTCCGCGGACGCCTCGTTGACGTCGCTGTCGGCGGGACCGACGTCCGCGACCGCCGGGAAGATCACCGCGTCCAGCCCGTTGGACGCCAGCCACTCCTCGAGGTCCACCTGCCGGGTGCGCTCCAACCCGGCCAGGCCGTCCGGGAGCGTGGGCAGGTCGTCGAGCGTGGTGCCCGGGTGGGTGCGCACCCAGTTCGGGTAGGTGGCGATGTCGTCCGGGAAGCCGGTGTACCGGTCGAGCACTCCCGGTGGCTGCGGGAAGATCGTGGTGCCGTCGACCGAGGCGAGCGTGGGCAGTCCCGGGTCGCCGTTCGCGGCCAGGAAGTCCTCCCACGACCACGGTGAGAGCGCGTTGATCTCCTCGCTGAGGAACTCTGGAGTCACGAACCCTCGCGTGCCGATGGTGGGCGCGCCGGCCCGGTCGCCTTCGTAGTTGGAGATGACCGGGAAGTCGACCTCGACCACCTCGGCGCCCGCGGCCTGCAGCTCCGCGCGGGCCGTCTCCCAGAGATCGATCACCGAGCCGCGGGTCTCGATGCGCTCGCCGGTCGGCCCGCCGATCGTCGTGCCGGTGCCCGCGTCGGGGTCCGCGTTGAGGTACATGCGCGGTATGCCGAGTCGCTTCCCGGCAAGCGAAATCCCTTCGCGCAGCGCGACATACGACGGTGGTCGTACGCTCGAGGACGCGGGGATCGACACCCACGGCTGCACCCGCCAGAAGTCCCCGCGTGTCTCGGCGTCGTCGGCGACGATGACGTCCAGCACCTCCAGCAGGTCGGCCATGGTCCGGGTGTGCGGCACCACGACGTCCATCGTGGGCACCAGCGGCCAGTTGCCGCGCACCGAGATCACGCCGCGCGACGGCGTGTAGGCGCACAGCCCGTTGTTCGACGCCGGGCCGCGCCCGCTGGACCAGGTCTCCTCACCCAGCCCGAACGCGGCGAAGCTCGCGGCGGTCGCCGTGCCCGAGCCGTTGGAGGATCCGGACGCGAACGGCGCGGTGAGGTAGTCGGCGTTGTACGGACTCTCGGCGCGTCCGTAGAGACCGCGCTGCATGCCGCCGTTGGCCATCGGCGGCATGTTCGTCAGCCCGAGGCAGATCGCGCCGGCGCCGCGGAGCCGCTCGACGGTGAACGCGTCGCGCTGCGCCACCAGGTCCGCGAACGCCGGGCTGCCGGCGGCGGCGGTGAGGCCCTTGACCAGGTAGCTGTCCTTGGCCGTGTAGGGGATGCCGTCCAGCGGCCCCAGCGTCTCGCCGCGCGCCCGCCGCCGGTCGGATGCCTCGGCCTCGGCCCGCGCCTGCCGGTTGGGCACGATCACGGCGTTCAGCGCGGTCGCCGTGTCCGGGCCGTCGTACGCCGCGATGCGTGCCAGGTAGGCGTCGACCAACTCGATCGCCGTCGTCTCGCCCGACTCGAGCGCGGCGTGCAGGTCGCTGATGGAGCGTTCGACGACGTCGATCATGGGGCTTCTCCTACCGCTGGGGGATCGCTTAGGACGGGTCCGCAGCCATTGTCGACCACGGCGCAAGCGTGCGGTGCCGTTCCGGCGACACCGCACGCTCCGGAGGGTCGGCCCGGCTCAGTTACGCCAGGTGTCGTTCACCGACGCGGCCGTGCCGGACGGCGTGACCGTCCGGTTGCTGCCGGACTCCCAGGTCACCGAACCGTCCGCGTTCTTGCGGATGTACTTGTACTCGACGGCGGTCCCGCTGGTCAGTGACACGGTGGACTTCCACACCGGGTAGGTGGCCGCGGACAGGGCGACCGCCTTCGAGGTGTCCCACGAGCCGAGCGCCGGAGTGTTCCCGACGACGTAGATGTTCTGCCCCCAGATCGTCGTTGCGTTGACGGCGAACGTCTCGGCGGTGGTGCCGTCGTCCGAGCCGCCGCCGGAGTCACCGCCGGTCGTGGTCTTGGCGACATCGATGGCCAGGGCGCTCTGCGCGGGCACCGTCGCGGTGAACGTTCCGTCCGCGCCCACGGTCACGGCGTGCGACGAGTCGCAGGTGTCGGAGGCGGGGTCCGTGGACACGACGTCGCAGTAGGTGCCTGCCGGCAGCGAGGTCTGGAACGTGTGGGTGAGGGCACCGTCCTCGTGGTTGATCACCACGAATCCCTTGTCCCCTCGGCCGAAGGCGATCTGGTTGTTGCCGTCGTCCCACCAGTTGTTCACGGCGCTGTCGCCAACGGCGTTGTGGAAGCCGACCATGCCGGCGATCGGTTGCTCGGAATGCACACAGAGCCAACCATTTTCGCCGCACACCGCGTCCTCGACGTGACCTGTCGAGTCGACCGCTGGTCCGGCGTCGGTGTTGGTGAACGAGTACCCCGACTGGATGCTCGGCGACCCGTCGGGGAACGCGAGCATGAACGTGTTGGCGAGCGTGTATGCCGCACCGTCCTTGTAGCTGAGCGTTGTGCCGTTGCGCTCGGTGTCGTGGTTGGACACGAAGACACTGGCGTGCTCACTGGGCAGGATCCCCCACGAGGTGCCGAACGACTCCAGGTTCTTGATCTGCCCGGACCCGAACTGGCTCTTCAGCTGGGAGGCGTAGGCGAAGTCGTGGACGTCACCCGTCGCGTAGTAGTCGGACGCCGGGACGGTGCTGTCGGAGATGACCTCCTGCGCCCAGTAGACGTTCGGGTCGGTCAGTTTCGCCTTGATGGCCTGCAGGTCGGCGTTGTTCACATGCTTGGCGGCATCGATCCGGAAACCGCTGACGCCCAGCGAGAGCAGGTCGTTCATGTACCCGGCGATCTTGCCGCGCACGTAGTCGCTGCCGGTGTCGAGGTCCGCGAGCCCGACGAGCTCGCAGTTCTGCACCTCGCTCTTGTTGCTCCAATCGGTGATGTCGTGGCGGCAGGAGTGGAAGTCGTTGTCGCTGTAGAGGCCCGGGTAGTTGTACTTCGAGAAGCTCTCACCCGCGATCGAGGTGGCACCCGCGCTGCCCGTGCCGGTCATGTGGTTGACGATGGTGTCGACGATGACCTTCACGCCGGCGTCGTTGCAGGTCTGCACCATGGCGGCGAACTCCTGCCGGGTGCCCTCCTTGCCGTTCAGGTTGTAGCTGACCGGCTGGTATGACGTCCACCACTGGTCCTGCAGTCGCGGCTCGTCGGTCGGCGGCGACACCTGGACGTAGCCGTAGCCGTCCGGCCCGAGACTGTCGGTGCATTCCCGGGCCACCGATTTCCACGGCCACTGGAACAGCACGGCGGTGACGTTCTTCTGTCCGGGCGCGGTGGCCTGGGCGCTCGGTGCGCTCGCGGTGGTCGCGATGCAGGCGAACGATCCGGCGAGCAGGGTCGTGGTGAGCGCGGCGCCGACCCGCCGCCCGGCGCGACGCGATCGGTGATGCCTTGATCTGCGGTTGTTCAGAAGCATCGAGCTTCCTTCCGTCGTGCGCGCCGGCCGCCGTGGATCGGTCGGCCGGCGCGCGGGTGCATGGACACGGCCGCGGTGGTTCGCGTCAGGTCATGAGCGAACACGTCACCGGTGGAACTTGCAGCGGCTGTGCAAAACGTGCAACACGCGGCGGCTACCATAACGAGGTTCTGCCCGGCCGTCCAGGGGTGCGGCGTGTCGCCTCGCGCAGCTGAGACTCCCTACAACACAACGGTTTTACCCGGTGCTTACCGTTCGATGACCAACCGACTCACGTCCGGTGGAAGGCCGCCCTTGCAGCGCCCGAGTGCCCTGCAAGAAGTCTGCAAGATTTGCGCCCGGATGGGGCGGAGCCGTCGAGCCGGGACCGTCCGGGCTGCAAGCCCCGCTTGCACTCCGGACCGTCGCGTCAGTGGCCGGTGAGGAAGGACAACACCTTGCCCAACCTTGCCGGGCGGTGCGTCAGCCGCTCCTCGTGGTCGGCCCAGTTCGCCACCTGCAGCCCGGCGTTGATGCCGAGCCAGCGCAACGGCTCGGGCTCCCAGTGCCGGGAGCGGTGCTGCACCCAGGGAAGCTCCGCGATGGCGGTGTGCCGGCCGGTGACCAGTTCGGCGACGGTGCGGCCGCCCAGGTTGCTCAGGGCGACGCCGTCGCCGACATACCCTCCCGACCAGCCGAGCCCGGTCGCCGGGTCGAAGCCGACGCCGGGTTGCCAGTCGCGGGGGATGCCGAGCGCGCCGCCCCAGGCATGCGTGAACTGCACGTCGTTCAGCACCGGAAACATCTGGCGCAGTGCGGATCTCAGGATCTCGAAGACTCTCGGGTCCTCGTCGAAGCCCGGCCGGATCCCCGACCGGAAGTGGTATGGCGCCCCGCGCCCGCCGAAGACCAGCCGACCGTCGACGCTGCGCTGACCGTAGACGATCACGTGCCGGTGCTCGCTGAACGTCTCCGCGCCCGCCAGCCCGATCCGGCTCCACTGGTCCGCACCGAGCGGCTCGGTCGCCACGATCAGCGAGTAGACCGGCGCCACCTGACGGGTCGACCCGGGCAGGTGTGACGTCCAGGCCTCGGTCGCGCGGATGATGTTGCGCGCACGGATGGTCGGCCCGGCGGCCGTGCGCGCGACCCGCGGCTCGATGGAGGTGACCCGCGTGCTCTCGGCGATGCGGCCGCCCAGTCGTTCCACCGCGCTCGCGACGCCGTTCACCAGCCGGCGCGGCTGCACCCGGCCGCAGTGCGGGTTGTAGGTGGCGCCCAGGGTGCCGGTGGCGGCAAGGCGTTCCCGCGCGGCGTCCCGCTCCAGGAACTCGACGCCCAGCCCCCAGTGCTCGGCGTGGGCCACCTCGGCCCGGGCGCGGGACAGCTGCGCCCGGCTGCGCGCGACCACGACCGTGCCGCCCCGGTGGAAGCCGCAGTCGATGCCTTCGGCGGCCACGACCCGGCCGACCTCGGTCACGCTCTCGCGCAGTGCGGCGTACTGATCGCGGGCCGCGGCATCCCCGTGCGCGGCCGCCAGTCGCTCGGGCGGGGTCGGGTAGAGCGCGGACACCCAGCCGCCGTTGCGGCCGCTCGCGCCGAAGCCGACGTGCTCGGCGTCGACGACCAGCACCGACAGCGTCGGGTCGGTCCGCAGCAGGTAGTAGGCCGACCAGAGCCCGGTGAAGCCCGCTCCGACGATGCACACGTCGACCGTCGTGTCGTCGGTGAGCGCGGGTCGGTGCACCGGCGGGATGCCGTCCCACCAGAGGGGTCGTGCCGTCATACCCCTGATCGTGACGTATGACGCCGACGGTTGACAAGAGCATCTGCCACGAATTCCGTCGTCGAAATCCGATCTATGGACGATTTCAGTGATTTTTTCGGCAAGTCTTCACGAGAACCGTTGCGTGGGGCTATGGTGTCTGCTCATCAGAAGGACTGTGCCTTCACCCATGAACGATGGGAGCTGACGATGACCAGTCAGGCCGATGAGCAGCAACGAGACACTGCCTCGGAGGTGAGCGCCGCGGCCATCGACCTGCGCGGCATCGAGAAGACGTTCTTCTCCAAGAGCGAGACGTTCCAGGCGGTCAAACACCTCGACCTGACCATCGGGGAGGCCGAGTTCTTCAGCCTTCTCGGGCCCTCCGGTTGCGGCAAGACCACCACCTTGCGGATGATCGCCGGTTTCGAGGAACCCACGGCGGGCGAGATCCTGCTGCACGGCAAGAACATGGTGGGCGTCCCGCCGTACAAACGCGACGTCAACACCGTCTTCCAGAGCTACGCGCTGTTTCCGCACATGACGGTCGAGCAGAACGTCGCCTTCGGCCTGGAGCGCAAGCGGATCGACAAGGCCGAGGTGCGCACCCGGGTGGGCGAGATGCTGGAGATCGTCGGCCTCGGCGAGCGCGGCAACCGCCGGCCGCAGCAACTGTCCGGTGGTCAGCAGCAGCGCGTCGCGCTTGCCCGGGCCCTGGTCAACCGGCCCAGCGCCCTGCTGCTCGACGAACCGCTCGCCGCCCTGGACCTCAAGCTCCGCCAGGCGATGCAGGTGGAGCTGAAACGCATCCAGCGCGACGTCGGCATCACCTTCGTCTTCGTCACCCACGACCAGGGTGAGGCTTTGACGATGAGCGACCGGATCGTGGTGATGAACAACGGGTTGATCGAGCAGGTCGGCAACCCGCAGGAGCTCTACGAACGGCCCAAGACCCGTTTCGTCGCAGGCTTCCTCGGCACCTCGAACATCATGGAGGGCACGGTCACGGGGTATGACGACGGCGTCGCGCTCATCGACGCCGGCGCCGACGGCCGGGTGCTCGTGCCGACCGACACCGCATCGGTCGGCGAGCGCATCACGGTCAGTGTGCGGCCGGAGAAGATCGTGCTCTCGCACGACGAGCCGACCGCCGGCGACCGCCAGTGCAGGGTGCAGGGCACCGTCGCGGAGATGGTCTACCTGGGCACCTCCAACACCTACGAGGTGCGGCTCAACGGCGGGGAGAACCTGACGGTCCTGGAGCAGAACGGCTCGACCGCGGAGGCCACCGCGCGCCGCGGTGACAGTGTCTGGCTCAGCTGGCGGCCGCAGCATTCGCTGCACCTGGTCGGCGCGGCCGGGGAGGGTGGCGCCGATGACGCCGGTTGACCCCACCCCGAGCGGTATGGCGCAGCTGCGTGGTCTCACCCAGCGTCGCTTCAGCCGCCGCGACCTGCTGCAGGCCGCGGGGCTGCTCGCCGGGGCCGGGCTGATCGCGGGCTGCTCGGTGCCGGGTGCGCGCGCGAGCGTCATACCCGAGGGCTACTGGGACGACAAGAAGCCGAGCAAGTACCTCGACTGGGCGAACTGGCCGCTCTACCTGGACGTGGGGAAGGAGAACGGCCGGACGGTCCACCCGTCGCTGGTGGAGTTCACCAAGAAGACCGGCATCAAGGTCAAGTACGAAGAGGTCATCCAGGACATGGACTCCTTCGTCGGCACGATCCGGCCGGTGCTCGCCTCGCACCAGGCCACCGGCTACGACCTGATGGTGCTGACCAACGGCATCTACCTCACGCAGATGAAGGAGCTGAATTACCTCGTCCCGCTTGATCATTCGCGGATGCCGAACTTCTTCAAGTATGCCGACTCGACGTCCAAGAACCCGACGTACGACCCGGGGAACAAGTACACCGTGCCGTGGCAGTCGGGCATCACGGGCATGGCGTACAACCCGAAGTACGTCAAGCGGCCGATCACCAGCTTCGACGACCTCTTCGACCCGGCGTTCAAGGGCAAGGTCGGCATGTTCGCCGACAACCAGGACCTGCCCAACTTCGCGCTGGTCGGCATCGGCGTCGACCCGGCCAAGTCGACCGAGGCCGACTGGCGGCGCGCCGCGGAACGCCTGAAGCAGCAACGCGATCAGGGCCTCGTGCGGGCGTACTACCAGCAGGACTACATCTCACCGTTGTCCAAGGGCGACCTCTGGGTCACCATGGCGTGGTCCGGTGACATCTTCCAGGCCAACGCCTCCACGCCCGGCCTGGACCTGAAATTCGTTGTCCCCAAACAGGGTGCGGTCGTCTGGACCGACAACCTGTGCATCCCGCGCTACTCGAACAACCCGGTCTCGGCGATGGAGTTGATCAACTTCATGTACCAGCCGGAGATCGCCGCGATGGTCGCCGAGTACGTCAACTACTTCACCCCGGTGCCGGATGCGAAGAAGTACATCCTCGCCGACGCCAAGGCGGCCACGAAGAAGGCCGACCGGGAGGAGCTGCTCGAGATCGCCGAGAGCCCGCTCGTGTTCCCCACGAAGGCAATGGAATCCAAGCTCTACCGCTACGCCACGTTGAAGCCGGAGGAGGTGCCGGTATGGAACCAGATCTTCGAGCCGGTCTACGAGTCGTGATGAACCCGGGTCGGTGCGCACAGCCGGGAGCGGTCCGATGAGTGGCGCGGCGGTCGACGACGACGTCAAGGTCGGGGCGCTCCGGCAACGCTTCGGGCGGTTGACCGGATACTGGCTGGCCCTGCCGGGCGGGCTGTGGCTGGCGATCTTCTTCGTCATACCGATGATCTACCTGCTGTCACTGTCGCTGATGACCGGGAACTTCATCGACGGCTTCACCCAGAAGTTCCACGTCTCGACCTACTGGCACACGATCAGCCTCTACCACGACCAGTTCATCCGGTCGATCATCTACGCCGTGATCGTCACTCTGCTGACGATCCTTTTGGCCTACCCGATGGCCTACTGGATCGCGATGCGCGGCGGCCGGAACAAGTCGACCTACCTGCTGATCATCCTGCTGCCGTTCTTCGTGTCGTTCGTGATCCGCACCCTGCAGTGGCAGTTCATCCTCGCCGACAACGGGTTCGTCCTCGGCACCCTGAAGGACCTGCACCTGGTCGGCAGCGACTTCCACCTGCTGGCGACGCCGATCGCGGTCGTCTGCGGATTGACCTACAACTACTTGCCGTTCATGGTCTTGCCGCTCTACGTGTCCATCGAGCGGCTGGACCCGCGACTGATGGAGGCCGCCAACGACCTCTACGCCAGCAAGCTGCAGGCGCTGCTGCGGGTGGTCCTGCCGCTGACCGTTCCCGGCATCTTCGCCGGGGTGCTGATGACCTTCGTGCCGGTGGCCTCCGACTTCGTCAACGCCCAGCTGCTGGGCGGTGCGAAGACCACGATGATCGGCAACGTCATCTACACGCTCTACCTCACCAACAACGACTACGCCGCCGCGTCGGCGCTGTCGTTCACCCTGATGGGCGCGTTGCTGATCGGCATCTTCGCCTATGCGCGAGCGCTCGGCACCAAGGACGTGATGGAGGCGGCGGCGCTATGACGACCACCGACACGACACCCGTCACGCGGCCGAGCGTGCAACGCAAGCCGAAGCGCAAGTGGACCTACTACATCCTGCCGGTCTACACCTGGGCCGTCCTGTTCTACCTGTGCCTGCCGATCTTCGTGATGATCCTGTTCGGCTTCAACGACACCAAGGGCCGGTACAACATCACCTTCCAGGGGTTCACCCTGAAGTGGTACAAGGAGCTCTTCGCGATCGACGGGCTGACCAACGCGCTGGTCAACTCGCTCACCATCGCGGTCATCGTCACGGTCGTGTCTGTCGTGATCGGCGGCGCCCTGGGTCTGGCGCTCGGGCGGTACCGGTTCCGCGGCAAGGGCGCGGTGTCGCTGGTCGTCTTCGCCCAGATCGCCACCCCCGAGCTGGTGCTGGGCACCTCGCTGTTGTCGCTGTTCCTGACGCTGAACGTGCCGCGCGGCTACTTCACGATCCTGTTGGCGCACATCATGTTCTGCATCCCGTTCGTGGCTGTGACGGTGCAGGCCCGCGTTGCGGGGCTGGATGGTTCGCTCAAGGAGGCGGCGCTCGACCTGGGCGCGACGCCTGCGGTCGCATTCCGCAAGGTGACGCTGCCGATGATCATGCCGGGCATCCTGGCGGGCGCGCTGTTGTCGTTCGCCCTGTCGATCGACGACTTCGTCACCACCAGCTTCAACGCGGGTCAGACGGTGACGTTCCCGCTGTGGGTGTATGGCGCGTCGCGCCTCGGCATCCCGGCGCAGGTCAACGTGATGGGGACGCTCATCTTCCTCTTCGGCCTCGTGCTGGCGGCATACAGCATCCTGGCCGGGCGCCGGAAGAAGGACTGACCGCGCCCGATGACCACGATCGACGCCCGGATCGGTGCCGCACGCCGTAGCCCGTTCTGGCTGGAGCCCCGCGCGACCGGACGCCCGGCCACCGCTCGACGGTGATGCCTCCTGCGAACTCGCAGTGGTCGGAGGCGGGTTCAGCGGGCTCTGGGCCGCGCTGCTGGCCAAGGAGGCGAACCCCGACAGGGACGTGGTGCTGCTCGAGGGCGGCCGGCTGGCGTGGGCCGCGACCGGCCGCAACGGCGGCTTCTGCGCGGCCAGCCTCACCCACGGCTACGACAACGGCGTCAGCCGGTTCGGGGAGGAGGCGCAGACCGAGCTGGACCGGCTCGGCGCAGTCAACCTCGACCAGATCGAGGAGACCGTGCACCGTTACGGCATCGACTGCGCCTTCGAGCGCACCGGAGAGGTGGACGTCGCGACGCAGCCGCACCAATTGGTCGACCCCGCAACGCTTTCCGACGAGGTCTACCTGGACCGGGACGCGGTGCGCGCCGAGCTGGACTCGCCCACCTTCCTCGGCGGGGTGTGGGACAAGCACGGCGTCGCGATGCTCGACCCGGCCCGGCTCGCCTGGGGTCTGGCGGATGCCGCGGAACGGCTCGGCGTGCGGATCGTGGAGCAGACGCCGGTGCGTGAG
Organism: Flexivirga oryzae; assembly: GCF_014190805.1. NCBI lineage: Bacteria > Bacillati > Actinomycetota > Actinomycetes > Micrococcales > Dermacoccaceae > Flexivirga > Flexivirga oryzae. The sequence goes on from NZ_JACHVQ010000003.1 coordinate 389,987, forward strand.
CTGCACAAGGCCGACGGTGGCATCGAGCTGGTGACCGAGCGCGGCACCGTGCGGGCGGAGCGAGTTGCGTTGGCGACCAACATCTTTCCCCCGCTGCTGCAGCGGCTGCGGCTCTTCTGTGTCCCGGTCTACGACTACGTGCTGGTGACCGAGCCGCTGTCCGGCGAGCAGCTCGCCGCCATCGGCTGGCAGCACCGGCAGGGCTTCGGGGACAGCGGCAACCAGTTCCACTACTACCGGCTCACCGCGGACAACCGCATCCTGTGGGGCGGGTACGACGCGATCTACCACTTCGGTCGGCGGCTGAAGGCGGAGTATGACGACCGCCCCGCGACCTACCGGAAGCTCGCCGAGCACTTCGACACGACGTTCCCGCAGCTGGCGGGCATCGGTTTCAGCCATCGCTGGGGCGGCGCGATCGACACCTGCACCAGGTTCTGCGCGTTCTTCGGTGCGGCATACGACCACCGGGTGGCGTACGCGCTGGGCTACACCGGCCTCGGCGTCGGCGCCACCCGCTTCGGGGCGCAGGTGATGCTCGACCTGCTCGACGGTGTCGAGACCGAACGCACCCGCACCCCGCTGGTCCGGACCAAACCGTTGCCGTTCCCGCCGGAACCGTTGGCGTTCCTCGGGATCGAGGCAACGCGCCGGTCCCTGGCGCACGCTGACGCGCACCAGGGACGCCGCAATCTGTGGTTGCGGGCTCTCGACCGGGTCGGGCTCGGCTTCGACTCCTGAGTCACGCCGGAGCCAGCGGCTCCTGAAACTCGGTCGTCCGAGGAGGTTCGGTGGCAACTCCGGCCGAAACCGAGAGTGACAAGCTCGCGCGCGTCGTGACCTCGCCGCAAGCGATCGGGTGCCACATTCGTTCGCGTAAACAGCCCATCAGAACGGGCATGACCGCGATACTCGTTTACGAACGGGCGCACCCCTGGCGCCCGGGACGAGGAGGCACGAGATGGGCCAGCAGGCTCCGATCAGTCGACGTACGGTGCTGCGCGCGGGAGGGGTGATCGGCGGCAGCATGGCGCTCGGCATCGCATCGACGCAGCCGGCGCAGGCGAGTCCGCCGTGGTGGGCCAAGCTGTCGCTGAGCCAGCAGGTCGGCCAGCGGGTGATCTTCTCCTACCCGGGAGCGGACCCGTCGGACGACATGATGCAGCTGATCAAGGACGGGATGGTCGGTGGGCTGATCTTCTTCGGTGAGAACATCCCCAGCCTGTCGCACATCGCCGACGTGGTGACCGAGCTGAAGGCGGCACATGCTCAGAGCCCGACGAGTTCGTCGCCGCTGTTGCTGATGACAGATCAGGAGGGTGGCTACATCCGTCGGTTGCGCGGGCAGGAGCCGGTTCTCTCGGAGAAGAAGATCGGGGAGTCCGCGGATCCGCTCGACGAGGCGACGAAGGCCGGCGCGGGAGCGGGTGCCGCGCTCAAGGCGGTCGGGATGAACCTCAACCTGGCACCGGTCGAGGACGTCTATCGGGAGGAGGGCAACTTCGACGACCAGTGGGAGCGTTCGTACAGCTCCGACCCGGTGGCGTGCGGGACCCTCGGTGCGGCGTTCGTGCGGGCCCAGCAGGCGACGGGCGTCGCGGCTACGGCGAAGCACTATCCGGGCCTGGGTTGGGCCACCAGCGACGAGAACACCGACCTCGGTGTCGTCACCCTCACCCAGTCGGCCGCCGAGATCCGCGCCGTCGACGAGTTCGCGTTCACTCCCGTCATCCGCGCGGGCGTGCAGCTGGTGATGACCTCGTGGGCCGTCTACCCGGCGATCGATCCGGTCTACCCGGCGGGGCTGTCCAAGACCTTCGTCGAGCGCGAGTTGCGCGGCCGCCAGCGCTTCTGCGGCGTGACGATCACCGACGCCCTCGAGGCCGGTGCGCTCGACCCGTTCGGCGACACCGGTGAGCGGTCCGTGCTGGCCGCCGAAGCCGGCATGGACCTGTTGCTGTGCTCGGGCCGCGACGTCGGCCAGGGCGAGGCAGCCGTGAGCGGGGTGGCCGACGCAGTGCGCAGTGGCCGCCTCAACCCGGGTCACTTCAAGATCGCGCTGCGCCGCGTCCGCCGGCTGCGGGACGGGCTCGGCTGAGCGAGCGTTCCCTGAGAAGCCCGGAGCCCCAGGCCGACTCGACCCGCACCGACAGTTCACCCGCGATTCGTTCGGGTGTCAGCCGGTGTTCGAGGAGCACTCGGGTGCCGGCGTTACCGTCGGCGTCCCCGTCACTCGACCCCACCGGATCGGTATGCCACTTCCCAACTTCCTCGTTGTCGGTAGTCAGAAGAGCGGCACCAGTTGGCTCCATCGCAGCCTCGAGCGCTCACAGCAGATCTTCGCGTCCGAGGTGAAGGAGCTGAACTTCTTCAACCAGACGAAGTTCGACGCCCCAGAGAAGGTCGCCGCCTTCCGGCAGCACTTCCCCCAGGAGGAACTGCCGGGGGTCCGCTACTACCTGGAGAGCACGCCGCACTACTTCAAGTCCGACCTCACGACCGCCAGGAACATCCGGGCCATGCTGGGCACGCCGAAAATGGTTGCAGTCTTTCGTCATCCGGTGGAGCGATACGAGTCGGCATACATCCACCACATGATGAAGGGCCGCTTCCCGTACGCCCCGACCATCGACAACGTCACCGACGATTACCGGATCCTGTCCTTCGGCCGATACGCCGAGACGCTGGAGGGTTGGTGGACGATCCACCCGCAGCTCAAGCCGATGCTCTACGACGATCTGGTCAGGGACCCGGTCGCGTTCGTCGGCGAGGTCATGGACTATCTCGGCCTCGAGTCCGATCTGACGCCGGGCGACCTCGCGTTCCGGGCCAACGACAAGCAGGAGAAGAAGGCGGAGCTGGGGTCGCACTGGAAGGAACTGCCGATGCTCACTCGACGTGTCCGGCGCCTGCTGTTCGAGGAGTATGACGCGGACACGCGCCGGCTGCAGGACTTGCTCGGTCGCGACCTCAGCGGATGGCGGCGCGCGTAGACCAGCCCGAGTACTTCCAATAGCGATCTCGTGAGAACTGCGGTATGCCTGAGAGGTCCTACGCGCGGTGGGATGTATGCCGACAAGGAGACGCGACATGGCAACAAGCGGGCTCGTCCCACCGTTCGACCGGGACAGCGCGATCGCGAAGGTGCGGGCTGCGGAGGATCTGTGGAACACGCGGGACCCGGAGAAGGTCGCGGCGGCATACGCGCCGGACAGTCGGTGGCGCAACCGCACCACCTGGGTCACCGGCCGCGACGAGATCGTCGCCTTCCTGATCCAGAAGTGGGACCGCGAGCGGGACTACCGGCTGATCAAGGAGATGTGGGCCTTCGGCGGCAATCGGATCGCGGTGCGGTTCGCGTCCGAATGCGTTGGCAAGGACGGGCTCTGGTACCGCTGCTACGGCAACGAGCAGTGGGAGTTCAACGACCAGGGTCAGTGCCAGTTCCGCCATGCCAGCATCAACGACCTGCAGATCGACGAAGCTGACCGGCTCTACCACTGGGACGCCCCCGGCCCACGCCCTGCGGATCATCCGGGGCTGAGCGACCTCGGCCTCTGACCGGTCAGGCGTGCTTGACCGAGAGGAGTACGAACCGACGGACAGGAGTGGCAATTTCGCCCATGCTCATACTCCTGTCGGTCACGTTGTACTCCTCTCGGTCGTGTGTTGTCGTCCCCACGCTCGGCGTCCAGTCGGCGAACGGCCTGTCTCAGCGGCACCTCGGGTGAATACATTGGAGAGTCGCCGATCAACGAGGAGCATCACGTGTCAGCCACCGCACACCGCCACCGCGAGCAGGTGACTGCGTCCGGCGTGGTGGCGCAGGCCGCGAGGAACATCGAGGGGTTCGCGGTGCGCACGCCGCTGCAGCCCAACGACCGCCTCGGCGCGTTGGTCGACGCCACGGTGCTGCTCAAGCGCGAAGACCTGCAACCGGTGCGGTCCTACAAGATTCGCGGCGCCGTCAACCTGATCCGCGGACTCAGCGAGGAGGAGCGGTCGCAAGGAGTCGTCTGCGCCAGCGCCGGCAACCACGCGCAGGGTGTCGCGCTGGCCTGCGCCGAGCTCGGCGTCCGGGCCCGAATCTACTTGCCCCGCAACACCCCTCGGCAGAAGCGTGACCGGGTCAATCAGCTCGGCGGCGAGCACGTCCGGCTCATCCTGCACGGTGACACCTACGACGACGCGTCCAAGGCGGCCGTGCTGGACGCTTCCCGCACCGGCGCCACGCTGGCGCCGGCGTTCGACGACCCGCGGGTGATCGCCGGGCAGGGCACCGTCACCCGCGAGATCCTGCAGGAGCTCGGTCGCGCACCCGACGTCCTCCTCGTCCCGGTCGGTGGCGGCGGGCTGTTGGCGGGGGCCCTGCTCGCGCTCGCCGAGGCACCGCCGGAGTTCGAGGCGGACCGATGCCGGGTCGTCGCCGTGGAGCCGGTCGGTGCGGCGAGCCTGCAGGCCGCGCTCGCGGCGGGCGCGCCGCTGGACCTGGGGGAGATCGACACGTTCGCCGACGGCACCGCGGTGCGCAAGGTCGGCGAGCATCCCTTCGAGATCATCCGCCCGTCCGGTGTCGAGGTCGCCACCGTGGAGACCGGGGCGATCTGCCAGGAGATGCTGCGGCTCTACCAGTCCGACGGCATCATCGCCGAGCCGTCCGGCGCCATGTCGATGGCCGACCTGGATCGCCGTGGCATCACGCCGGGTTCGACGGTCGTGGCGATCCTGTCCGGCGGCAACAACGACGTGAGCCGGTATGCCGAGGTCATCGAGCGGGCCCTCGTCCACGAGGGACGCAAGCACTACTTCCTCGTCGACTTCCCGCAGGAGCCGGGCGCGCTGCGCCGTTTCCTGTCGGACATCCTCGGGCCGGACGACGACATCACGTTCTTCGAGTACGTCAAACGCAACAACCGCGAGTTCGGACCCGCGCTGGTCGGTGTCGAGCTCGGGGATCCGGAGTCGCTGGACGCGCTGCTGGCCCGCGCCGAGGAGTCCCCGCTCGTGGTGGATCCGCTGCCGCCGGACAGCCCGATGCTGCGCTACCTCTTCTGAGCGCGGGTCACTCGGCAGCGTTGCCGGAGGTCGCCGCAGGCTCCGCGGTGAAGCTGTGCATCGCGTCCAGCACGCTTCGTACCAGAGGGATTTCGTGGCTGCGGTAGATCCCGGTGCCGCCGAGATGCGCCAGCGCCGCGAAGAAGCCCTCGGCGCTGCGGAACTGGTCCTCGAAGATGTCGAACGCGTGCGGGAGTGCATGGCAGACCGGGACACCGAGCTGACGCAGCCGGAAGCTGTGCAGCAGCGCGGTCGCCTGGTACTGCGCGCGGGCACGTTGGTCGTGCAGCCGGAAACCGAAGCCGAGCCCCGGGTCGATGGCCAGGCTGGTCACCCCGAGCCGCCGGGCCCGCTCGATCCGCTCGCCGAACAGTTCCAGCATCCGGGGGATCGGGTCCGGGTCGACGTCCTCACCGGTGAGGGCGCGCGCGTTCGGGCCGAGCACGTGGCACAGCACGACGCTCGCGCCATACTCCGCAGCGAGGGTGAACATGCGGTCGTCGTCGTCCGAGCCGGTGAGGTTGAGCACGCACGCTCCGGCCGCCAGCCCGGCCCGGGCGACCGGCTCCCGGTAGGCCTCCACGGACACCGGGATGCCGTCGGCGGTGAGCTGCTCCACCACCGGCGTCAGGAGGTGTTCCTGGTCCTCGTCGTCGGCCCGCGCCGCGGAGGCGCGACTCGACTCGGCGCCGACGTCGATCAGCTGCGCCCCCTCCGCCGCCTGCACCCTGCTCTTGCGAACCGCCGATTCCGCACTGACAGCGATGCTTTCGCGGTATGACGAGTCGCGTGACAGGTTCACCACGCCCATCAGCACCGGGTCGTTGACCGTGTCGATCTCCTCGCCGCCGACACGGAACGGGGCGACCGGGGCATCTAGGTCCGCGGCGTGCTGCTCGGCCAACTGGGCCAGCGCGGCGAGCGTGATCATCGGACCGCCAGGTAACGCATCATCAGTGCGCCGTCGCCCTGCAGCACGTGCGCCAGTTTGAAGGAATTCACCTGTGCGAGAGCCGGGGTCGGCGGCGAGGTGGCTGTGCCGGCGAAGACCGGGCTGACGGTGATGTCGGCCTCGTCCACCAGGCCGGCGCCGACCAGGTCGCGCAGCAGCCGCGGACCGCCCTCACACACGATCCGGGGCAGGTCACGGTCGACGAGCGCATCCACGATCGCGGTCGGTGTGATGTCGTCCATCGCGACAACGGTGGCATGCTCGCCGGCGATCGCCAGCTGGCTGCGATCCGCGTGCGTCGAGGTGACCACCAGCGGCCGGACGGCCGATTCGCGCCATACCGGAAGGTCCCACGGCAGATTCAGGGATGCACTGACCACCACGATCACCGGTGCCGGCGCCTGACCGGACGCCGCGCGGCTCGCAGTGTCGGCCGGCTTCGCCCGCATCGGCGTGTACTGCTCGGCGCGCATCGTGCCGGCGCCGATCAGCACGGCATCCGCGTGACGGCGGACCGCGTTGAAGACCAGTTGGTCGGCCGGCGAGGACACCGACCCGCTCAACCCGTCGGGGCCGGTCGCGGCACCGTCCAGCGTGGTGACCATCATCGCCCGCACCCACACCCGGGCGTCCGGCCACGGGTATGCCGCGGCCACCTCCTCGCCGGTCAGTGGGTCGCCGCCGGTCAGCGGGAGCGGACCGTACACGTCCTCTGCGTCAGACACTCTTGCAACCTACCTGCCGCGCCCAGGTGTGACGTACACCCGCCGCGGTCAGGGCGGCTACCAGCACCGGAAGGTCAGGAGCAGAACAGCAACCCGTGCGACGACTTCAGACTCAGCACGCGATGCACGGAGGCGTTGACCTGCTTGGTGAACGCCGGGCTCGACGTCATCTTCGCCAGGATCGCCTTCTCCATCGCGGGGATCTCGTGCGCGTCACCGGTGAGCGCGATGTCACCGCCGGCGGCGATGAATCGCACGGCACGCTGGCCGACCGAGACGTGTTGCACCGCAACGGCACTCAGCGAGTCACTGACGACAACACCCTTGAAGCCGAGCTGGCCGCGCAACAGCGTCGTGATGATCTTCTGGGAGAAGGCCGCCTGGTTGGCCGAGTCGATCTTCGGGTACCAGGCCAGCCCGACCATCACCATGCCGGCGCCGGCCTTGATGCCGGACTTGAACGGAGCCAGGTACGGGTCCGAGGTGGTCGCCGTGTTGTCCGTGATGCCGGTGCTCGACGTGTCGGTGTTGTTCTTGATCCGGCCGAGTCCGGGGAAGTGCTTCAGCGTCGCGACCTCGGTGCGTGAGTTGAGGCCGTGGACGATGTTGGTCACTGCCCGGGAGACGGTGCCCGTGGTGTACCCGTACTCACGGTAGTAGTGGCCGATCGGGCCGTTGCCGGTGCCGAGCGACTTCGGGACGGTGTCGGTCACCGGGGCCAGGTTGACGTTGACCCCGACGTCCCGCAGTTGCTGCCCCACGAGGGCGCCCGTCGACGTCTGATGCGCCGAGGACCACGTCCCCTGGGTCAGTGCGGTCGGCAGCTTGGTGAACCCGGTCCCCGTCAACTGCTGCACGTAGCCGCCCTCCTGGTCGGCGCCGATGAGCAGCGGGACGTTGCCGGTCCAGGCGTCGGACGTCAGGCCCTGATTGGCGTCCGTGATGTGCCCGACCGTGCCGTCGCCGCTCCAGCCGCCGAGGAAGAGGAGGTTGCCCACGTGGTCGTACTTCATCAGCGCGTGCACGTAGCTCTGGTTGTTCGACTCCAACCCGACCATGAACAGCTGCCCCACCCGCTGCGCCTTGGTCAGGTGGTTGAACGTCTGCGTGACGCATGCCGACCCGGTCGGGCCGAACGCCTCCAACGCCTTCCAGTTCAGCCGGTCGACGACACCGGTCACGTTCAGGTGCCGCGGGCTCTGGAAGCGCTCGACCGCTGCACGGGTCGCCGCGCCGAAGTCTCCGTCGGCGCCGGCCGACCCGACCGAGTAGCCGTGTTGGATGAGCAGCTGCTGGGCGCGCTTCACGCACGCGCCCGTGCTGCCGTAGTAGATGACCGGATGCGTCGTACAGCTGGTCGCGGCCGTGCTGCGATCCGCCGCGTGCGAGGGCTGTGCCGCCCCGAGCGTCATACCGACCGTTGCGATGGCGAACGTGGCGCCGAGCGCCACTGGCCGCCCCCCGAGCTTCTTCATGATGTGTCTCCTCCGATGAGTGCTCACTGGGTATGACGTCTCGGGGCCCGTCCCGGTTGTCCCACGGCACGCGGAGGAGCGGGTCGACCGACCCCGCGAGTCTCGAGATGTATCAGCGCCGACGCCGGCGTCTCCTCCCTGATGCGCCCTACCCCTGGGTGTCCCCGACAGAAGGAACAACCATGACTACTGCCCGATTCACGCTACGCCACCTGCAGTGCCGGTCCACCACGGAGAGTGGCCACGACGAGGTGTACTTCAGCACCGCCGTGGTCCGCCGATCCGGGGCCGCGAAGCCGACCACGGACAAGGCCACGATCGGCCCGACCGCGGCGCAGCACGCCAACGCGGGCGGGCCCGGCGGGGATCGAACCGCCTGGGACGTCAACGATTCCGGGTCCTTGTCGGATCAGTGGCCGAACGTCGACATGTTCGACGTCGCGGTGGCGCCCGGTGAGATCGTGACGGTCACGGTGACCTTCAAGGAGAGCGACGGCCAGAACCTCGGCGATCAGGAGAAGGAGGCGGCAGCAGCCACTGCGGCGGCCCTCGTGGCCGTGACCGCCGCGTTCCCGGCGACCGCGGTGGTGACGGCGCCGGTCGGCCTGGCGCTCGCGGCACTGACCGGCGTGGGGCAGGCCTTCAAGAAGTGGTTGACCAACGACGACGACGTACTCGGTAGCGTCGGATTCACCCTGGAGAGCGGCACGGGCGGTGCGCTCCGCGTGACACAGGTCGACCTGGACCCGGGCAGCCGGCTGCTCAGCTCCGCCAAGGTGCGGCAGCCCGCCTGGGTCGTCGCCGGCATGTTCGGGGCGGGATCGAACTATGCGTTCACCGTCGGCGTCGATGGTGCGCTCTACGACACTGCCGCCGCTCGCGCCAAGGCGGCCGGCTTCTGAGGCGGCAGCCGACCTGGCGCCGGGTCGGGGACGGGTATGCCGCCCTCGGCCCGGCGCCGTTGTCGACCCTGCGAGAGCGCCGGCGCAGCGAAATCGACTGGAGCCAACCGCCCGCAGGCTGGTAGGCAATCCCATGAACACTTCACTTTTCACCTCCGCGACCACCCGCGACGGAGTGGTCGAACGGGACTTCGTCGTGGGCGAGGTCCCCGGCGTCCTCTGGTCGCCGGTCGATGCATCGCCCGGAACACCGCTGGTCCTGATGGGCCACGGCGGTGGCCTGCACAAGCGATCACGCGGCCTCGTCGCACGCGCTCGCGAGGCCGTCCTGCGTGACGGTTTCGTGGTCGCCGCCATCGACGCCCCGGGCCACGGGGACCGGCCACGGTCCGCCCAGGACCAGCACTGGGTCGACACGATGCTCGCCGAACGCGCGGCGGGACGCTCCATGGCGGCGACCATCGCCGACTACAACCGCTCGCTCGTCGAGCGCGCCGTGCCGGAGTGGCGGGCGGCGCTCGACGCGCTGCAGGAACTGCCCGAGATCGGGTCCGGAATGCCGATCGGTTACTCGGGCATGACGCTCGCCAGCGCGATCGGCATACCGCTCGTCGTCGCCGAATCACGCATCACCGCAGCAGTTTTCGGCGGTGTCTTCGTGTATGACGACATCACGATCGCCGCTCGTCGCGTGACGATCCCGATCGAGTTCCTGCTGCCGCTGGACGATCCCGAGATCGACCGGCAGTCCGGCCTGGACCTCTTCGACGAGTTCGCGTCGGAGGACAAGACGCTGCACGCCTTCCCGGGCAGCCACTTCACCGTGCCGGTGGAGCGCGTTGACACCCGCTTCTTCGCCCGGCAGTTGCGCCCCGGAGGGCCGGCCACCACGACGCACTGAGGCGTCGATCCCCCTGCGGTACGGCCGTGCAGCCGTGCCGGCCCTTGACGAAACTAATGGCATTAGTTTTAATGGTGTGGTCCAGCTCACATCCGAAAGGTGATGCCATGGCTCGTCGCAGTGGTCGCCCGTCGACCGCGCTCCTGTCCCGGGACGGCATCGTCGACTGCGCCTACCGGCTGATGCGCGAGGAACCCCTCGACCGGGTGTCGCTGGCACGCATCGCCGCCGAGCTCGGCGTGCGCACACCGTCGCTCTACAACCACGTCGACGGCTGGGACGAACTGCTCAACGGCGTCCGTGGCCGGGTCATCGAGCAGTTCGACCTGTCCGGGTTCGGTCACCAGCCGTGGCGGGCGGCCTTCGAGCGCTGGATCCGCTCCTACATCGACGCATTCGCGACCCTGCACCCCACGGCATGCGCCGCCATCGCCGTCCTGCCGATGAAGGCACACCCCGCAGCCATGGCCATGTACGAGGTGGTGTGCACGGCGATGCTCGAGCAGGGACTGCCCGACGACGACGTGCTGCCGATGCTGGTGGCGATCGAGTCGTTCGCGATCGGGTCGGCGCTCGACCTGCGCGCGCCCGACCTCTACACCGCGCCGGACGCCCCCGACCGCTATCCGAACTACTACCGCCTGTTCACCGACGGCGACGGCAACCGCCGGGAGCGCTCCGTCGCCGCCGGTGTCGAGGCGTTGCTCGACGAACTGGCCATCCGGCTCGAACAACCGGAGCCGGCCGCGACCGCCGGCACGACGAGGGAGACATCATGACGCGCACCGTGATCACCGGGGCCAAGATCTTCACCGCGGACGGCGCCGGCTCCTGGAGCCACGCGATCGCCGTGGACGGCGACCGGATCGTCGCGCTCGGCGACGCGGCGCTGGCCCGCACGGACGGCGCCGACACGGTGATCGACGCGCGCGGCCGCCTGGTCGTCCCCGGGTTCCAGGACGCCCACGTCCACGCCCCGTTCGCGGGCAACGACCTGCGACACGTCTGGCTCAACGACACCGAGGCAACCGCGGACGCCTACCTGGCCGCGGTCGCCGACTACGCCCGGGCGCACCCGGACGAGGAGTGGATCGTCGGCGGCGGGTGGTACATGGAGGCCTTCCCCGGCGGCACCCCGCACCGCGACCTGCTCGACGCCGTCGTGCCGGACCGCCCGGTCTTCCTGATGAACCGGGACGTGCACGGCGCCTGGGCCAACTCGAAGGCGCTCGAGCTCGCCGGGCTGGACCGCTCGACGCCCGACCCGGCGGACGGGCGCTACGAGCGGGACGCCGACGGCGAGCTGACCGGCTGCCTGCACGAGGGGGCGGCATACGCCTTCCGGGACACCGTCGCACCGACACCAACCGTCGACGACTGGGTGGACGGCATCCTCACCGCGCAGACCTATCTGCACTCCCTCGGGATCACCGGATGGCAGGACGCGTGGGTGACCCCGCAGACGCTGCAGGCCTACCGGCGCCTCGCCGCGGACGGCCGGCTGACCGCCCGCGTCGTCGGCGCCCAGTGGTGGGAGCGCAGCGAGGGCCTGGAGCAGATCGACCGCTTCGTCGCGCAGCGCGACCTCGGCGCACCGGGTTTCGACCCCAGCCGGGTGAAGATCATGGTCGACGGCGTCCTGGAGAACCACACCGGTTCGCTGCAGGAGCCGTACTGCGACGGCTGCGGCGGCTACCTGATGTCCGCCGACGGGCCCAATCGCGGTCTGACGTATGTCGATCCGGAGATCCTGAAGCGTGCCGTCACCGAGCTGGACCGGCTCGGCTTCTCGGTGCACATGCACGCCATCGGCGATGCCGCGGTACGGCGCTGCCTGGACGCGGTCGAGGCGGCCCGGCTGGATCACGGGTACCGCGACACCCGGCACCACATCGCGCACGTGCAACTGGTGCACCCGGACGACGTGCCGCGCTTCCAGCAGCTCGGCGTCACCGTGAACGCGCAGGCGCTGTGGGCCTGCAACGACCGGCAGATGACCCAGCTGACCCTCCCCTACCTCGGCGCGGAACGCTCCGGCTGGCAGTACCCCTTCGGGTCACTGGCAGCCGCGGGCGCGACCCTCGCCATGGGCAGCGACTGGCCGGTGTCGACACCGGATCCGCTCGCACAGATCGAGGTCGCGGTCAACCGGAAGGACCCCGGTGACCGCGACGCCGCACCGCTCCTGCCGCACGAGGCCCTGACCTTGTCCGGGGCGCTGCGCGCCTTCACCGCCGGCAGCGCCCACATCAACGGCGACGACGACGCCGGCCGGCTCGCCGTGGGCCGCCGCGCCGACCTCGCCGTGCTCGACCGTGACATCTTCACCGACCCCACCCGCGTCGCCGATGCCCACGTGACCCTGACGATGGCCTCCGGCCGCGTCGTCCACACCGCACCCGCATGATGCAAGGGACCCGACCATGACCGAATCCACCGCCGCCGCGCCGCCCGGCGCGGCGACCGAAGCCCCGCACCTGCGCCGTGTGCTCAAGGTGCCCTCGCTCGTCCTCTTCGGGCTGGCCTACATGGTGCCGCTCACCGTCTTCACGACGTTCGGACCCGTCGACAAGATCACCGACGGCCACGTGCCCGGCGCCTATGTCCTCACCCTGGCCGCGATGATGTTCACCGCGATCAGCTATGGCCGGATGTCACGCCGCTACCCGGTGGCGGGCTCGGCATACACCTACACCCAGCAGTCGTTCGGCGGCAGTGTGGGCTTCCTCGCCGGTTGGGCCCTGTTGCTCGACTACATCCTGCTGCCGATGATCAACTACCTGGTGATCGGGCTCTACCTGAACGAGTCCTTCCCCGCCGTGCCCCAGGCCGTCTGGGTCATCGCCGCGATCGTGCTCGTGACGGTGCTGAACGTGCTCGGCATCAAGTCGGTCGCCCGCATCAACTTCGTGCTCGTCGCCGCGCAGGCCATCTTCATCGTAGTGTTCGTCGCGCTCGCCATCCGGTTCCTCGTGGGCGGCACGCTCCCGTCGATGTCGGCGCCGTTCGTCGACTCCGGGACATCGTTCGGTTCACTGGCGACGGGTGCATCGGTGCTGTGCCTGTCCTTCCTCGGATTCGACGCTGTATCAACGCTTTCGGAGGAGGCCCGCAACCCGAGGAAGGACATCCCGCGAGCCATCCTGGCGACGACGATCGCTGGCGGGGTGGTCTTCATCCTGCTGTCGTATGTCGCAACGCTCGTGGTGCCCGACTGGCACTCGTTCACCGACGTCGACACCGCATCGCTCGACGTGATGAAGGCCATCGGCGGCGCGGCGTTCACCTCGTTCTTCACCGCCGCCTACATCGGCGGCGCATCCGCGTCGGCGCTCGCCTCCCAGGCCTCCGTCTCCCGCATCCTCTACACGATGGGCCGCGACCGCGTGTTGCCCGAGTCGTTCTTCGGCCGGCTGAACCCGCGGTTCGGCTCGCCGGCGAACGCCGCCGTGCTCGTCGGGGTGATCTCGCTCGCGGCACTGTTCATCTCCCTCGACGTGGCCGCGTCGATCATCTCGTTCGGTGCACTCGTGGCGTTCTCCTGCGTCAACCTGAGCGTCATCAAGTCGCACGCGATCGACGGCCGGGACTGGCGCGGCCGAGCCCTGATCCCGCACATCGTGCTGCCGGTGATCGGCTTCGCGCTCACCGTGTGGCTGTGGACGTCGCTGCCGAAGGACTCGCTGATCGTCGGCCTGTGCTGGGCCTTCGTCGGCGCGTGCTACCTGCTGTGGCTCACCCGGCTGTTCCGCCGGCCCACCCCGACCATGGAACTGGCGGAGTAGGCCGGGCCGCGACGGGCTGTATCAAACCCGCGATCGGACCCTCCTTCTCGGTATCCGGCCACCGGCAGCGCTGCACCGCGGCGTTCACGCGAGGAGATCACCATGTCCGACCAGACCGTCACGCCACCCCGTCCACGTCGGGGCGCCATACCCACGCCGCGGCACGTGCTCGCGGCGGCGAGGGCGTTCGAGCCGCCGGTGGCAGCGCCGCCGCAGTTCTTCACCCGGCCGGCGCAGATCTCCATGTGGGGCAACGACGTCCACGGTGACTGCGTCACGGCCGAGGAGGCGTTCGCCAAGGCCTGCCACGACCCGGAGATCTTCATCACCGACAGCGAGGCGATCGGCTGGGCGACCGGGCACGGCGTCCTGGAAGGCGCGTACCTGCCGGATGTGCTGACCTGGATGGAGCACGACGGCTTCCGCCGCAACGGCACCGTGTATGACGACGGCGGCCACTCCAGCGTGGACTGGACGAACCCGTCCCGCCTGCACGGCGCCATCGCACAAGGTCCGGTGAAGATCGGCGTCGCGGCGGATCAGCTCGAGGACGCCTGGCTGAGCACCGGGGGGCAGAACGGCTGGTTCGCCACCGGCTTCCACCACGACGACAACGAGGACCACTGCACCTCGCTGTGTGGCTACGGCACGATCGGCTGGCTCGCCGCGCAACTCGGCGTGAGCGTGCCGGCATCCGTCAACGCCGGCGCTGCGGGCTATGCGATGTTCACCTGGAACTCGATCGGCATCATCGACCACCCGTCGATGGTCGCGATCACCCAGGAGGCGTGGGTGCGTCACCCGACGACCGTCACCGTGGGGACGCTGCAGCCGTGGCCCGTCCTGCATCAGGGCGCGGGCGGGCATCCGGTCCCCACCCTGCAGCACCTGCTCAACGCGCACGGCGCGAAGCTGGTCGCGGACGGTGCGTTCGGTCCGCTCACCGATGCCGCGGTCCGCCACTACCAGCACAGCGCCGGGCTCGCGGTGGACGGCATCGTGGGGCCGAAGACCTGGCAGCACGTGATCGTCACCTGCAGCCTCGGCAACCACGGCGATGCGGTCAAGGGTGTGCAGGTGGAGATCAACTACCGCAACCTGTCCGGCAACCCGGCCACCTACCTGGCCGTCGACGGCGTGTTCGGCCCCAAGACCGACCAGGCGGTGCGCGGCTTCCAGCAGAGCCTGCATGCCGACGTGCCGACCGTCGTCGTCGACGGGGTCGTCGGCCCGATGACCTGGCAGGGCCTGGTGAGCGGGATGCTGGCCGGCTGAATCTTCGGCTTCGTGATGCCAAGCGCGCGTCATAGCGCGCGCTTGGCATAGCGGGGAGCTGAGGACCTACTGCTCCACGTAGAACAGCCGCTTGTTGAGGAACTCCTCGATGCCGAGCGGCCCGAGCTCGCGGCCGAAGCCGGAGCGCTTGGTGCCGCCGAACGGCAGGTCGGCGCCCTCACCGGCGGGGGTGTTGACGTTCGCCATACCGACCTCCAGGCGGCCGGCGACCTTGCGGGCGCGGTCGACGTCGGTGCTGAACACCGCGCCACCCAGCCCGTAGTCGACGACGTTGGCCAGCTCGACCGCTTCGTCGTCGCTGCCGACCTGGTAGACGACGGCCACCGGCCCGAAGAGCTCCTCGGTGTAGGCGCGCATCTCGGGAGTCACCCCGGTCAGCACGGCGGGGGAGTAGTAGGCGCTCTTGCCGTCCGCCAGCTCACCACCGACGTGCAGGGTCGCGCCCTTGTCGACGGCGTCCTGGACCTGTTCGTGCAGGCGCTCGGCCGCGGCCCGCGACACCATCGGCGAGTAGCTCTTCGGCGAGTCGTCGCCGGGCTGCCGCGGGGTGGTCTTGGACGCCAATTCGATGAGCTGGGAGACGAATTCGTCATACACGCCGTCGGCGACGATCATTCGCTTGTTGGAGTTGCACGCCTGCCCGACGTTCTCCATCCGCGTCACCCATGCGGTCTTGGCCGCCGCGCCGACGTCGTCGCTGTCCAGGATGATGTAGGGGTCGGAGCCGCCGAGTTCGAGCACGACCTTCTTCAGGTTGCGGCCCGCGGTCTCCGCGACGGCCCGGCCGGCCCGCTCCGAGCCCGTCACCGACACACCCTGCACCCGGTCGTCGGCGATCATGTTCGCGACCTGCTCGTGCGTCGCGAACAGGTTGACATAGACGCCGTCCGGGACGCCGGCGTCGCGCATGATGCCGGCGATGGCCAGCGCCGAGGTCGGGCAGTTCTCGGCGTGCTTGAGCAGCACCGTGTTGCCCGCGACGAGGTTGGGGCCGGCGAAGCGGGCCACCTGGTAGTAGGGGTAGTTCCACGGCATCACGCCCACGATCGGGCCGATCGGGAGGCGCTCGACGTATGCCGAGTCGTGGCCGGGCAACGGTGTGGGAGCAAGGAGTTCGGGGCCGTTGTCGGCGTAGTAGCCGAAGATCTCGCCACTGAACTCGGCCTCGCCCACCGCCTGCGCGGGGCGCTTGCCCATCTCGGTGGTGATCAGCGCACCGAGCTCGGTGGCCCGCTCGGCGAAGAGCTCACCGACCCGTTTCACGACGGCGGCCCGCTCCTCGATCGGGCGATCGCGCCACTCCCGGAACGCGGCCGCCGACTTCGCGACCGCCTCCTCGATCTCCGCGTCGGTTGCGAAGGGGAAGGTCTGTCCCACCTCGCCGGTCACGGGATCGGTCACCTGGTATGTCGGGGTTTGCGGCATGGGTACCTCCGGGAGCTGGATCGGTTCAGTCTCGATCTTACGAACTGCAGCGGCGGCCGAGGAGGCAAGCCGGAAAACCTACACGAAGCTGCGCGTCCGGGACCGTCCTCAGGGTGCCGGCTCGGCAGCCGGCTCGGACGATGAGGCTGCGTCGCCGTGTGCGATGTCGTCGCGGCGGGCGTACGGCTTCGCCGCCAGCATGTACGCGAGACCGATGGCGATCACGACGCACGCGGACAGCAGCACGATCCAGTTGTCGTACCAGGGCACGTCCGGGGTGCGCGGCCACGCCATGTTGATCGCGGCCAGCACCTGGTAGGTGAACGCGGCGATGTTGACCGCGAGACCCCACCGACCCATCGTGAACTTGCCGGACGGCTTCCAGCCGCGCAGCCGGGCACGCAGCGCGGCGAGCACCACCATCATGAAGCCCAGGTAGATGCCGAGCGACGCGAACGAGATGATCTTGGTCAGCGCGTCGGCGGAGATCTTCGATCCGATGATGATCAGCGCCGGCACCAGGGCGGCGAGCACGAGCGCGTACGGCGGGACGTGCCGGCTCTGCGAGAACCGGCGGAACAGGTGACTCGCCGGCATCATGTCGTCGCGCGAGTAGGAGTAGACCAGCCGGCTGGCCGCGGCCTGCAGGCTGAGCGCGCAGGAGAAGAACGAGATCAGCACGACGCACATGACGATCCGGAAACCGACCGTCCCGAACGCGTCCTGGAAGACCGTCGACACCGGGTCGGCGTCCTTGCCGGAGATGACCGCCCCGAAGTCGGGGACAGCCAGGACCAGCGCGAGGGTGATGAACAGCGACGCAACACCGCCGATGTAGATCGTCATCCGCATGGCCCGGGGGATCTGGATGCCGGGGTTGCGCACCTCCTCGGCGACGTCGCCGCACGCCTCGAAGCCGTAGTAGAGGTAGACGCCGATGAGCGCCGACGCCAGGAACGCCGAGGTGTAGGTGCCGGTGCCCGCCGTACCCATCGAGTCGAACAGCACCCCGAGGTTGTGGTGCCGCTCGGTGATCAGCAGCCAGCCGCCGACGACGACGGCACCGCACAGTTCGGCGGCGAAGCCGAAGAACGCGATCTTGGCCAGCAGCTTCGTCCCGCCGAGATTGACCAGCGTGACGATCGCGATCAGCACCAGCGCGCACAGGATGGTCACGTTGGCGGAGGGGTCGATACCCAGCAGCATGGCGACGAACGGGCCGGCGCCGTAGGTCACGCTCGCGATGGTGACGATGAGCGCGCACATGTAGATCCAGCCGGTCATCCACGCCCACTTGCGCCCCCACAGCCGCCGGGCCCAGGGATAGACGCCACCGGACACGGGGAACTGCGCGACGACCTCACCGAACACCAGGGCCACCAGCAGCTGCCCGACACCGGCGATGACGACGGCCCAGATCATCGGTGGGCCACCGGTGGCCAGTGCGAACGCGAACAGCGAGTAGATGCCGACTACCGGGGACAGGTAGGTGAAGCCCAGGGAGAAGTTGCCCCAGAGGTTCATGTCCCGCTTGAAGTCCGAGGTGTACCCGAGTGACGCCAGGTGAGCGTCGTCGTCCTCGTGCACGGATGTCGTAGGCGATCCCATGGAAACTCCTCCGCAGAGCGACGAGTGGGTCGGCCAAAACTAGCCGGATTAAACCTCTGATGTCAATGGTTTTGCGACGTCCTGCCACACCCGCCACGGCAGGTCGGTCAGCTGCGTCGCCGTCACGGACGTCGGCGTCGCGGGAGCCGCGAATCGGTCACCCTGGACCCAGCGCGGACAGTTCGAGAGCACCACCCGGCCCTCCGGGTTGGCCACGAGGATTCCTGTGTCGGAAGCGAACTCGGCGATCAGCCGGCGTTCGAACGCCGGCGCGGACACGTCTGCGCCGGCCACACCGACGAAGACGTCGCCGGACATGACGGGCACCGTGAAGGTCAGGATGTAACGGCCGGTGCCGTGCACATCGACATACGGACCCATGATGTGCCGACGACCCGACCGGTGCGGCACGGCGAACCACTCGGTCCCGGCGTAGTCGTAGAAGCCGGGGCTGTTCTGTTTCAGGTCGACCGCGAGCCCGACGGGGGCGGCCTGCCCCGGCTCGGACTGCCACCACTCCAGCCGCAACGGCTGGTCGGCGAGCAGGTCCGGAGCGACGATCAGGCCCAGACCGACGATCACGCCGGTCTGCGCCGCGAGGTGGTCCTGGATGAACGGTCGGAGCGTCGAGATGTCCTCGGCGCACGGCCGTCCGCTGGACGCGACGACCTGCTCGTACAGCCGCACGGACCGGGAGCGGACCGTCTCCACGACCGCGAAGACCTGCTCGGCTGCCGCGGCAATCACGTCCGCCACCGGCTGCACCTGCGGCGTCATGGCGACACCGTGAGAGGTGCCGGGGAGGCGTCGTCGGCGGCCTGGGAGGCCGGGCGCTGCCTGCTGGTGAGCATGGCCAGGTGTCGCTCGACGAGCCACGACGACTGCATGGCCAGGGTCTCCTCCGTCCAGGAACGGGCCAGGTTCCCGTCGCGTGCGGTCAGGGCGGTCACCACCTCCCGGTAGCCCGTGGCCACCTTCGCCGCTCGTATGTCGGAATCGCCTGCCGGCCAGGGGAATTGCGCACATTCGGCCTGGATGTCAATCTCCGCGAGCGTGAGGCGGACCGACTGGGAGGACGCCGCCATCTCCACGCAGAACCGGGTGTCGAGCCGCCGCCGATCGCTCAGGTCACCGGCGGCATCCAGGTTGTCGACGATGTCGGAGAGCCTGCCCAGCTCCGCCTCCGAGGCACGGATGGCCGCGAGCCGGGCGGCGGCGCCACAGGTGGCCGAGTGGGCGTCCGACAGCTCGCGCAGATCGCTGGAGTCGATCTCCTCGAGCCGGCGGCGCGACAGGTCGTCCAGCACCGCTGGGTCGACGTGCACGAAACTCCCGCCGGACCGGCCGCGCCGCGTCTGCACCAGGCCACGGTCGCGCAGCTCTGCCAGCGCGTCACGCAACGTCATCGTCGAGACGTTGAGGGAGTCGGCCAGGGCCGTCTCCGCCGGAAGTTGCTCACCGTCGGCGAGCAGCCCCAGATGGATGGCGCTGGTCAACCGGCGCACCACGGCCTCACTACGAACCAATCCGTCGTCGAGCGGTGCGAACACCGCGCGGCGAGCGTCCCCTGACAGTTTCCGCATCGAGGTGCCTCCTTCACCGCGTAGTATCCACCACTCTAAAACCGTAGATATTAGATGTTTTAGCGACTAGAGTCGGGCGGGTCGAAGCCCTGCGAGGCAAGGAGCGATCCCGTGACCGAGCTTTCCGACCGGACACCGCGCGAACCGGATGCACTGGATGAACCGTTCACACCAGGGTCGGCAGCGGCCGCCGCACTGGGACTCGAAGCGTTCGGGGACACGGTGGGTTCGGGGCCGCCGACCCCGTCCGATCCGAAGACACGAGCGTTCGTCGAGCAGTGGCGCAATGCGTCATACAACTGCTTCTCCTCCGGTCACAAGTTCTGCCGCGAGGTGTGCCCGGTGACCCAGGTCGCCCGCAATGACTCCTGGACCCCGACCGCGTTCCACGCCAACGTTGTCGCGCTCGAACGCGGCGAGTTGGAGGTCGAGGACATCGCCGCCGACTACGTCAACTGCACCCAGTGCGGAGCCTGCGAACTACGCTGTCCCAACACGCTTTTCACCGGTGACTTCTATCGTTTCCGCACCCGGACGGTCGACGTGGTGAAGGCGGTGCGCGCGCTCGCAGTGGACAAGGGGATCCATCAGCCGGGTTGGCAGACCTGGAACGAGCGCACCAACGACCGCACCCACGAACCGGTGCTCGGGGACACTCCGGTCAGCCAGGAGAAGGTGCGCGACTGGGCGCACGGCCTCGACCTGCCGATCGGCGGGGAGACGGTGCTCTTCGTCGACTGCGAGGCGGCCTTCTACCGGACGTCGGTGCCGCGTGCCGTCGCGCAGATCCTGCAGTCGGCCGGTTACGACTTCGGGCTGATGCAGGAGCAGTGGTGCTGCGGTGGTCCCGCGGCGGAGATGGGGTATGTCGAGCAGGCCCAGCGGTTCGCGCGGCACAACCTGGACGACTGGCGGGCATCCGGGACCAAACGGATCCTGGTCCTCGACCCGCACGACTACATCAGTTTCACCGAGGATTACCCGAAGTACTTCGGCGACGAGTACGACATCGAAATCGTCCTGGTCATCGAGGTTTTCGCGCAACTGATCCGCGAGGGGAAGCTCACCCCGAGCGTGCCCGTCGACCGCGCCATCACCTACCACGACCCGTGCCGGCTGAACAAGCGCAAGGGCATCTGGCAGGAGCCGCGGGAGATCCTGCGCGCCATTCCTGGGCTGCGCTTCGAGGACGTCGACCGCGTCACCCAGTGGTCCTACTGCTCCGGCGGCGGTGGTGGGCTACCGGTGGAGAAACCGGAGCTGACCGCTGCGATCAGCGGCCTGCGCCTGGAGAAGGCAGCGCAACTCGACGTCGACACCCTGGTCAGTGCCTGTCCCTGGTCCGAGCGCCCGCTCACCGCGGCTGGTGACGAGCAGGACATCGACGTGCTCGACCTGCACGAGTTGCTGGCCGAGTCACTGGGCATCAGTGTCGGCGGCTCGCGCGGCGAGCTGGGCGACAAGCGCCTCGCCGAGGAACGCAGCGGCGTACCCGGCCGGGCCCGTCGGACCCGCGGCACCGGCTGTGGTGGTGGGAGCTGCGGCGGAGGCGGCTGTGGTTGCGGCAGCGGCGGCTGCGGATGCGGAGGGCACTGAGATGACCATGACCACCTCGGCGCTGGACGAGGTCGTCCGGGCGCTGCACGGCGTGCTGCGGGACGACCAGATCCTCACCTCGAAGACCGACCGCTACAACCGCGCCCGGGTGCCGGCGCCGTTCCCGGTGCACCTGTGGTCGGAGCGGCTGCCGGATCTGGCGGTGCTGCCCGACACGACCGACGAGGTTTCGGCCGTGGTCCGGATCACGAACGACCTGCGCGTTCCGGTCGTGCCGCGGGACGGCGGCACCGGCCTGACCGACGGAGCCTCGCCGTTCCGGGGCGGGATCGTCGTCGACCTGAAGGCGATGAACAAGGTGCACTCGCTCGACCTGGACAACCGGACCGTCACCGTCGGCACCGGCATCAACATGCTGAAACTGAACGAGCAGCTCGCACCGCACGGACTGTTCTACCCGGACGACCCCGCGTCATACCCCTGCTCGCTGGTGGGCGGCCGCATCGGCACCAGCGGCTGGTCGCTGATCGGGTCGCGCTACGGGCACACCCGCGACCTGGTGCTCAGCTTCGACCACGTGCTGCCGACCGGCGACGTGATGCACGTGGGCGACGGCGGCGGACACCAGATCAGCAAGTCGTCCAGCGGCTACCAGCTCAAGCACCTCTTCATGGGCCACCAGGGCACCCTCGGGATCGCCACCGAGGCGACGCTGAAGCTCTTCCCCAAGCCGGAGGCGGAGCTGTCCCCGTTCTGGGCGTTCGACAACTACGACGACGCCTACCGGTGCGTCGGCGCGCTCGCCCGCGCCGGTGTCGCGACGTTCGCCGGCGCGGTGCTCTTCGACGAGTACAAGGTGGCCTACCTGCGCCGCGACGACGAGGCGTACATCCCGCAGCCGGCGGACGTGCGCGCGCTGGTGTGCGCGGTGATGTACGGGTACGAGGACGAGGTGCGTGCCGCCGGGCGCCGCCTGTTCCGCATCGCGCAACAACACGGAGCCCGTTACCTGGGCGACGAGATCTCCGAGGGCGACTGGGCCGCCAGGCACGACCGCTACGCGACACCGCTGCACGGGCGCACCAAGGACGGCCAGGTGATCCCGATGAGCTGGCACTGCGAGGACGCCGCGGTCAACTACACCAACCTGCCGGCGGTGTCACGGGAGTGGCACCGGATCGTGGCCGAACTACGCCGCAAGACAGACATTTTCGATGACTGGGGGATGTTCTGCTACACGTCCGGCAACACCGGTGTCGACTACCTGACCGAGATCGACGTCGGCATCTGGGAGCAGCGGTTGGACGACGAGGCGTGGGCGCTGTGGGTCGGCGCCAAGCGGGACATCGCTGCGGCAGCGCTGGCACACGGTGGGTCGATCAGCACCTGTCACGGTTCGTGTCGCGAGGGTGAGGTCGACCTGGTGCCGCAGGAGTTGGGTCGCGGTTTCGACGTGATGCTCGACATCAAACGCACCCTCGACCCGAACAACATCATGAATCCCGGGAAGTACCAACTGGATCGGGCGTATGACGACCGCGGTGTCGAAGGAGTGGGCCGATGACGGATCAGAACGGCGCACGCCCGGAGGGTCGGACCGCCGCGGCGGCCTACCGCTACGCCGAGCAGATGACCCCGCCGGCACCGGACCGGGCAAGTGACGTCGCGCAGGAGACCTTCCAGCACGTCTTCGAGGTCGACCCACGGCTGATGGACACCCACGTGCTGCAGCAGGTCTTCCCCAACTGGGACACGCTGCGCATCATGCGCAGCCGGCACGACCACCTGGACTGGATGCACGCGCACTTCGCACGCAAGGTGGTGGCGGGTTCGCAGCTGCTGGCGGAGATCTCCGCCGAGGGCGGCGGGTCCCCGGAGGAGACACCCGACGGCTGAGTGCAGCCGGCGGGGCGGATCGGATAGGAATGCACCATGCCTTCGCTGTCCGCGCCCTCCGCCGCCATCCGTGCCGAAGCCACCGAACGGTTGGCCGCCCTGGCCACCCCACCGGGTGCCCTGGGCCGACTCGGCGAGATCGGCGTCTGGGTCGCGGCCTGCCAGGGTCAGGTGCCGCCACGTCCCCTCGACAACGTGCGATTGGTGATCTTCGCCGGTGACCACGGTGTCGCCGCACACGGTGTCTCGGCGTTCCCGGCGGCCATCACCGGTGCGATGGTGCGCACCTTCCTCTCCGGCAGAGCCGGCGTCAACGCCCTCGCCCGCGCACACGACGTCGCGGTCCGAGTGCTGGACATCGGTGTCGCAGAAGACTTCCCGGACATTTCGGCGCAGCAGCGGGCCGCGCTGACGGCATACAAGATCCGCAGGGGAAGCGGCGCCATCCACCTCGACGACGCCCTGAGCGCCGACGAGACGGAGGCGGCGCTCGCCGCCGGGGCTGCTGTGGCCGGCGAGGAGATCGCGGCGGGTGCGCAGCTCCTGATCAGCGGCGACATGGGGATCGGCAACACCACGCCGGCGGCCGCACTGGTGGCCGCCGCACTGGGCCTGCCCGGTGCGGAGGTGGTCGGGCGCGGCACCGGGATCACCGACGAGGGCCTGATGCACAAGGCGGACGTGATCGACGCCGCGCTCGCCCGTGCCGGCGACCGCACGCTCAGCCCGATCGAGACGCTCACCGCGCTCGGCAGCGCCGACCTCGCCGCGACCACGGGATACCTGCTGGCAGCTGCACAGCACGGCATACCAGTGCTGTTGGACGGCCTGATGAGTGTGGCGTGCGCGCTGACCGCCGACCGGATCGATGCCGGCGCGTCCGCGTGGTTCGCCGCCGGCCACCGCTCCACCGAACCGGCACAGTCCCTCGCGCTCGCGAAACTGGGGCTCGAGCCGCTTCTGGACCTGGGACTCCGGCTCGGTGAGGGCTCGGGAGCCGTCGCCGCTGTCCCACTTCTGCGCAGCGCCGTGGCGCTACTGCGCGACGTCGCCCTGCTGTCCGAGCTCGAAGCCTGATGTTGCTCGACGCCTGGCGTCTCGCCGTCGGGACGCTGACCGCCGTTCGCGTCCGGCCCCCGGCGAACGTGGATCGCCGCACGGCCGGCACCGCCATGGTCATCGCACCGCTCGCCGCCCTGCCGCTCGGAGCAGCCGTCTCCGTCGTGGCGCTGCTCGGGCACTGGCTCCACCTTTCGACGTTGGTCACCGCGCTCCTCGCGGTCGGCGCCGTCGTCCTCGGAAATCGCGCCTTCCACCTGGACGGGCTCTCCGACACGGTGGACGGTCTGGCGGCGTCGTTCGATCGCGAACGGTCCCTCGCGGTGATGAAGACCGGCACCTCCGGGCCCGCAGGGGTTGCCGCCGTCGTCCTCGCGATGGGCTTGCAGGCAGCCGGTCTGGCAGCGCTGTTCGGGCGGAATCACTGGTGGCAGGCGGCGATCCTCGCCGGACTCGTGGTGTGTGCGTCGCGTGCGGCACTCGCGATGTGCTGCGTCCGTGGCGTGCCACCGGCCCGCCCGGACGGTCTCGGGCACACCTACACCGAGACGGTTCCTGTGCCCGTGGCCGCGCTCGTCTGGGTGATCGTTGCGGTCGTGCTCGCTGCCGCGGGCGGCTGGGCCGGGCTGGCCTGGTGGCGCGGCGCCGTCGCGGCGGTGCCGGCGCTGGTCGTGGTGGGTGTCGTGCTGCGCCGGGCGGTTCAGCGGTTCGGCGGGGTCACCGGTGACGTGTTCGGGGCGACCGTGGAGCTTTCGCTGGTCGCTCTCCTCGTGGCGCTGTCCTGAGCGGTATGCCGGCAGCGGCCCCTCACAGCACCAGCACTCGGCCGGCGACGACGAGGTGCACCTCGTCGCACTCCGCGGCGATCTCCTGATTGACCAGACCGAGCAGGTCGCGGAAGAGCCGGCCGGAGCGATGCGCGGGCACCACTCCGAGACCGACCTCGTTGGTGACCAGAACAACCTGATCCCGTTTCGCCAGTGCGGCTTTCGCGTCATCGAGCAGAACCCGCACGGCCATCGTCGCGGCCTCGCTCGACGCGTCCCAGAGCGAGCGCTCGTCCAGCGCAGCGGTCAGCCAGGTCCCGAGGCAGTCCACGACGACCGGCCCCTCGACGCCGAGGGCTGCCACCAGGTCACGGGTCTCGAGGGTGACCCACCCGGCCGGTCGGCGGCGGCGGTGCTCGGCGATCCGGGCGGCCCAGTCCGGGTCGGCGTCCTCGGCCGGCGTCGGCCCGGGGGCGACATACGTGACGGATGGGTACTGCGCCAGCAGGGCCTCGGCATGCCGGGACTTGCCGGAGCGGACCCCGCCGGTGATCAGGGTCTTCACGCCGACTCCTCCGTGTCGTCATCCAACGGAAACGACTGCAGCTGACGGCAGTCGTTGTTGGCCCACCATTGCAGATCGATGCGGTCCACCCGGACGGTGACGGGAAGCAGGTGCGCCACTCGTGCCCGCACCGCGGCGAGCGTGACCGTCGCGGAGCGCTGGTCGAGGGTGAGATGCGGTGCCACATCGGCGAACTCACCGCCATACGGAGGGTATGCCGGAAAGGCTGCCGCCAACCGCTTCGTCAACAGGCGCACCTCCCCGTCGGGCTCGGGTCGCAGGTGGATGAGGCCATTGGGGAACTCGTCGAGCGCGTTGAGCGTGACCTCGAAACAAGTTGTCGTGGAGGCGATCTCGGCGAGTGCTCCAAGATCAGCCGGCGCCGGGTCAGGGACCCATGGACCGAGCACGGTGATGTGGGCGTGGGCGAACCGTGCGTCGGTCGAGACGAAGGACGGGTCGTAGAACCGGGTGCGTTCGCGCACGACCTCATCGAGCGCAAGCACTGGTATGGCGAGCACGGTGTGGCCCATGCGGACCACCGTAGAGCGGGCTGCCCGGCCGCACTGCCGGAGGCCCCGGGCGTAACGTCGAACGTAGACGGTCTTCCCGTTGCAGAAGTACGTGAACTCAGGCGGTTTGGGCGCCGACCTGCTGGCGATCGTCGATATCCGCGCCTCGCAGATCAATCGCTGTGCGTGGTGCCTGGACATGCATACTGCCGACGCGCGCAAGGCAGGTGTCGAGCAGCGCAAGATCGACCTGATCGCCGCATGGCACGAGGCTCCCGCTCTCTTCACCGAGCGCGAGCCGGCTGCGCTGGCGCTGACCGAGCAGGTCACGCTGCTGCACCACGAGGGCGTAACCGATGACGTGTGGGCGCGTGTGTCGGCCGTCTACGACGAGAAGGAGACGGTGCACCTGCTGATGGCGATTGCGGTCATCAACGTGTGGAACCGCATGAACGTCACGGCACGCACCGACCTGCCCCCGGAGCCCGCCACCGCCGGCTGAGCTCCAGCGACGAACCGAGCGGCCGGGCTCAGGACCGCACGTGGTCGAAGAGCTCGGTGGACAGGTAACGCTCGCCGGTGTCGGCGAGGATGCCGACGATCGTCTTGCCCGCGAGCTCCGGGCGCCGGCCGAGGCGGCGCATCGCTTCCAGCACTGCGCCCGAGGAGATGCCGACCATCAGGCCCTCGGTGCGCATCGCCTCGCGGGCCACCTCGATGGCGGTGTCCTGCGGGATCCGGACGACCTCGTCGATGAGCTCCATGTCGGTCGTCGGTGGGATGCCGTTGCCGCCGGTGATGCCCTGGATCTTGTGCGGCTGCCATTCACCGCCGTTCAGCACCGGTGCCTCGTCGGGCTCGACCCCGAACACCTTCACGTCGGGGTTCACGCTGCGCAGGAAGCGGCCGGTCCCCGACAGGCTGCCGCCCGTCCCGGTCGAGCCGACGATCGCGTCGACGGTGCCGTCGGTGTCCGCCCAGATCTCCGGGCCGGTGGTGGCTTCGTGGATCCCCGGGTTGGCCGGGTTGCCGCCCTGCCCGGACAGGAACGCGGTGGGGTCGGCCTCGATGATCTCGCCGGCCCGCTGGTTGGCGCCCGCCATACCATCTGCTCCCGGCGTGAACTCGACCTCGGCACCCAACGCCCGCAGCAGCATCAGCCGCTCCATGGACGAGTCGTCCGGCATCACGATCACGACCCGGTAGCCCAGTGACACCCCGACCCAGGCGAGCGCGATGCCGGTGTTGCTCGAGGTCGCCTCGACGATCGTCCCGCCGGGCTTCAGGCGCCCGTCGGCCTCCGCCGCGCGGATGATCGCGAGGCCGGTGCGGTCCTTGACGCTGCCGAGGGGGTTGAAGTACTCGAGTTTGGCGAGCAGACGCGCCGGGTTGTCCGTCGCGAGGCGGCCGAGCGCGAGCAGCGGGGTGCGACCGACGACCTCGGTCAGGTTCTGGTAAACGGGCATCTGCGGACCTTGCGTCAGAAGGATGGGGATTACAGCCAATTATGGAACACCCGCGGACCGGGTTATCTGACACCCAGTGGGAGTGGGCGGAGTCAGCGGTGCCCGACGCCGACGGAGCGCTGTGGGAGGGTGAACCTCACACGTTCGCACGGAGATCGGAGCCTGGTATGACGCGCAAGGCCGTTGCCTCGGAGGAAGGCATCGCCGTCGGACCGTATTCGCACGGCATCGACGCGGGGCAGTTCGTCTTCCTGTCCGGGCAGAGCCCGATCGACCCGGAAACGGGCGCACTCGTCGAGGGCGGCATCACGCAGCAGACGCGTCGGTGCATGGACAACCTGCTCGCAGTGCTCGCCGAGGCCGGACTGTCCAGCGATGACGTGGTCAAGTGCAACATCTACCTGACCGACATGGCCGACTTCGCCGAGATGAACGAGGCCTACGCGGCCTACTTCAGCCAGCCGCGACCCGCCCGGACCACCGTCGCAGTCGCCGGCCTGCCGCTGGAAGCGCGCGTCGAGATCGAGCTGGTCGCTGCGCGGTGACCGGCGTGGGATCAGTCCGGCAGGTCGGTCCGCAGCACGCGCATCTGCAGCGCGAGCGTGGAGTAATAGCCCACCAGCACCAGGAGCTCGTATGCCGTGCGGGCGCCCAGCTCCGGCACGCAGCGTGCCCAGAGCCGGTCGTCCACATCCCCGGCGAGCATCGCCCGGGTCAGTTCCGCGACAGCGAGTTCCGCGGGCTCCAGCCCGTCCGGGATCGATCCGCTGTGTATTGCGTGCATCTCGGCGGCGGTGAGTCCGACGACCGTGCCGGTGGCCTCGTGCGCATGCCGCTCGAAGCCGCTGTGGTGGTGCGCCGCCACGAGCAGGATCGCCAGCTCCCGCATCCGTCCGCTGAGTGACGTCCGGTAACGGATCGCCGCACCCAACCGCTGCAGTGCGTCACCGACCGGCGGTGAGAGCAGGAACCCGCCGAACGGTCCCTGCAGCACGCCGTCCTCGTCGACCAGCTCGAACGCGCCGCCTTTGCGCGGTCCGGACACGATCGAGTCGTAGAGCGTCCGTTGCTCCGGGTCGAGGTCATCCGGCCGCAGTTGGGGCTGGCGGAGTGGTCCCGCGCTCACGCGCGTCCCTTCCCGGTGCTGACGATCGGGAGGTCCACCGCGAAGGCGGGGGTGCGTGCGCCGGGTGCTGCCGTCGTCCCTGGCCGCTCGCCCGCGGTGTGCTCGGGCATGAGGTCGCAGCCCGTGCGGTCCTTGACGGTCAGCGTGGCGATGAGGCTGATCGCGACGACGACGAACAGATAGGTGGAGACGGCGACCGTACTGCCGAAGTGGCCGACCAGCGTTTCGGCGATCGTCGGTGCGAAGGCACCGCCGAGTACGGCGCCCATGGCGTAGCTGATGGATGATCCGCTGAAGCGGATCCTCGCCGGGAAGATCTCGGCATACAACGCCGGCAGTGGCCCGGCGGTGATGCCTTCGATAGCAGCGAACACGATCAGTGACAGGAAGACCGGGCCCACCCTGGCGGTGTCGATCAGGAGGAACAGCGGGTAGATCAAGGCCAGCATCAGGACCCAACCGATCACGAACGTCCGACGACGGCCGATGTAGTCAGAGATCCAACCGGAGGCCCACGAGGAGACCAGCCAGACGGCCGAGCCGACGGTGATGATGTCGAGCATGGTGCTGGTGTGCAGTCCCAGCTTGTTCGTCGCGTAGCCGAGGACGAACCCTCCGGTGAGCATGTAGCCCGCGCAGTTGTTGCCCATGAAGACCAGCGTCGCCTGGATCGCCTTGCCAGGGTACTCGCGGAAAAGAGTTGTCAGTGGTGCGGATTCACTTTCCTTGGCTTCTTGGATCTGTTCGAAGACCGGGCTCTCTGCCACCTTCTGCCGGATGACGTGGCCGATGATGATCAGCACGAAGCTCAGCAGGAACGGCACACGCCAGCCCCAGCTGGTGAACTGGCCGTCGGTCAGTTTCCAGGTGAGCAGCGAGGTTGCGCCGGACGCGAGCAGCATGCCCGCAGGGACTCCCAACTGGGGGAAGGCGCCGAAGAAGCCGCGCTTCTTGTTGGGTGCGTGCTCGACCGCGAGCAGTGCGGCGCCGCCCCACTCGCCGCCGGCTGAGAAGCCTCGCACGATGCGCAGGAACATCAGCAGGATCGGTGCCCAGAGGCCGATCGAGTCGTATGTCGGCAGGAGCCCGACCAACGTGGTGCCCAGGCCCATCAGCAACAAGGTCACCAGCAGCACGATCCGCCGGCCGTGACGGTCCCCGATGCGGCCCATCACCACTGCACCCAGCGGTCGGAACAGGAAGCTGATGCCGACGGTCGCGTAGGAGATGAGGGTGGCGAGTGTGCCGCCGACCGGTTTGAAGAACGCCGGCCCGAGGACGAGTGCCGCGGCGTTCGAGTAGATGAAGAAGTCGTACCACTCGACGGTCGTGCCGATCATCGTCGCGGCCGCGACCTTGCGGCGTTCCGCGGCCGTCGTCGTAGGTGGGGTGGTCATGGTCTGCCCTTCGCCAGGAGATGCCGGTGTTCTGTGATGCGGATCATCGTTCTGTACAACGGATCATATTCTGATGGGAGGAACAAATTCAACGGCTCGGATCAAGAATTTTGTACTCGTGGGTAGAACGCGTTCTGCGTAGAAGGCCATGAGTATTCCTGGCCGAGTGCCTTGACGACTCCGATCTAGGCGTCCTATGGTACGGAACATGTTCTGATGAACAGAACGAATCATGAGGAGTGAAACATGAGCGACACGAACGCCCCCAGCATCGCCGAGCTCGGACACGTCGGGGTCCGCTGCTTCGACGTCGATCTGCAACTCGACTTCTACACGCGAGTGCTCGGCCTGACCGTCACCGACCACGACCCGAACCTCGGCAACTACTTCCTGTCGGCCCGGCCGGAGCAGGAGCACCACGAGTTCCTGCTCGCCAAGGGCAGGGACGTGCCACTCGACGGCAAGCTGATCCAGCAGGTGTCGTTCCGTTGCAACAACTTCGAGGACGTGCTCGGCTTCTACCGCCGGTTCAAGGAGAACGACACGAAACTCGACATGATCGTTTCCCACGGCAACGCCGTCGGTGTCTACTTCTACGACTCCGAGGGCAACCGTGCGGAGGTCTACTGGCAGACCGGGCTGGTCGCCAAGCAACCGTTCATCGAGCACATCGACATCGAGACCCCGCCCGAGCAACTGCTGGACGCCATCCGCGCCTCCGTCGAGAAGTACGGCGCCACCGGATTCACCGAGGACAGCTACCTGCAGTGGACCCGGGAGCAGGCCGGCATCGATGCCACTGACGAGTCTGCGCTCGTCGACTGATCCGTCAGCATCACGAAGGAGCAACCACCATGAAGTTCGTACGATTCGAATCCGCCGACGGCACACCGGGTGTCGGCGTCGTGACCGACGAGGGATACCGGCGCATCGACGGCGCCACCGACCTGTTGCCGCTGATCGAGCAGGGCCGCGACGCACTGGCCAGGGCCGGTGAACAGGCGGTCCGGTCGGGCGGGCTGGTGGACCCGGCCACCGTGCAGACGCTGTCGCCCCTGGCGACACCACCGACCTTCCGCGATTTCTACGCCTTCGAGCAACACGTCAAGGCCGGACGATCCTGGCGCGGCCTGGAGATGGACCCGCTGTGGTACGAGATCCCGGTCTTCTACTTCTCCAACCCCTACGCGTTCCGCGGCGAGGGCGACGTCCCGATGACGGGTGCCGAGAAGTTCGACTTCGAGCTCGAGGTCGCCGCCGTCGTCGGCAAGGGCGGCAAGAACCTCAGCGTCGACGAGGCCGCCGATGCGATCATCGGTTACTGCGTGCTCAACGACTGGAGCGGTCGTGACATCCAGCAGCAGGAGATGAAGCTGTCGATGGGCCCCGTCAAGGGCAAGGACACCGCCACCGGACTCGGCCCCTGGTTGGTGACCGCCGACGAGCTCACGCCATACAGCAAGGACAACGGCTTCGACCGGAAGATGTCACTGACCGTCAATGGGGTCGTCTATTCCGAGGCGAACTGGGCGGACGTCTACTGGTCGTTCCCGGAGATGGTCTCCTATGCATCGCGCGGCACCGAGGTCCGCCCTGGCGATGTCATCGGCTCGGGCACGTGTGGCACAGGGTGCATTCTCGAGATCTCCCGTGGCGTGGACGGTGACCGGTTCCCGTGGCTGGAGCCCGGGGACGAGGTCGTCGCCTCCATCGAGGGGCTGGGCAGCCTGCGCAATGTCGTGGTCAAGGCCGAGGAAGTGCAGCCGCTGCGCTGACGCGCGGACGGCGCTGGCATCGAAAGGAATTGGTCACTGTGAAGATGGACGTGTATGACGTCGCGATCGTCGGCTACGGCCCGGTCGGGCAGAGCCTGGCGATCATGCTCGGGCAGGCGGGTTGGCGCACCGTCGTCCTCGAGAAGCAGTCGGAGATCTATCCGCTGCCGAGGGCCTGCCACCTCGATCACGAGGCGATGCGGATCTTCCAGAACATGGGGATCGCCGAGCAGGTGTCGGAGGTGATCGTTCCGGCGCGTGACTACCAACTGTTGCGTGGCGACCTGTCGGTGCTGGCCAGCCTGCCACGCATCTGGGAGACGCCGTCCGGATGGGAGCCGTCCTACCACTTCTACCAACCGGACGTGGAGGGCATCCTGGACCGCACGGCCCTGTCCACCACGGGAGTCGAACTGCGTCGCGGTGTCGCAGTGACGGACGTGCGCGATCAGGTCGACGGAGTCGAGTTGGACGCGACCTCCGCCGATGGCACACGCGAAGTCGTCTGCGCGCGCTACGTGATCGGCGCCGACGGCGCCAACAGCGTCGTCCGCCGGGCGGCCGGTATCGCTCAACAGGATCTCGGTTTCGAGGCAACCTGGGTGGTCACCGATCTGCTGTTGAACGAGGGGGAGGAGCCGCTCGGCGTGCCGGACACGGGTCAGGTGTGTGATCCCGCGCAGCCGACCCACATGGCCTGGCTGGGTGGCCGGCACTACCGGTGGGAGTTCATGCTCGTCGACGACGTGGCTCCCGAAACGGCACAGCGACCCGACAACGTCTGGGCGAAGCTCGCCCGCTGGGTTACCCCGGACACTGCGGAACTGGTGCGCAGCACGGCATACACCTTCCGGTCGGTGGTGGCCGAGACGCTCAACAAGGGTCACGTGCTGCTCGCCGGCGACTCGGGGCATCTGATGCCACCGTTCATGGGACAGGGCATGGTCAGCGGATTGCGAGACGTCGCAACGCTTTCCTGGCTCCTGGACCGGGTCTTGCGGGGTGAGTCCCCCACGGAGCTGCTCGGCGCGTACACGGCGAGCAGATCGGCGCACGTCATCGCCTACATCGAGCAGTCGGTGGACGTCGGCCGGATCATCTGTGAGACGGATCCGGTGCTGGCGCAGGCAAAGGCGGTGCAGCTGGAGAACGATGGCGAGGCCCCACCCTTCCAGCCTCCGGTCACCGCGTTGCTGCGTCCCGGGCAGGACGATGCGGGACGGCTGTCGATCCAGCCGCGCCTCGCCGACGGACGGCTGCTCGACGACGTCGTCACCGGACTCCGGTTGCTGATCGCCGATCGGGACGCGCTGGCCGGACTCCCGGAACCCACTGCGGGTCTGCTCCGTTCGGCAAGGGTGACAACCGTGATCGTCCACGGTCCCGGTGGCACGACGTCACTCGATTCCGACGTCGTCGAAGTGGCGGAACCGGACCGGCGCTTCGGATCCTGGCTGGCGGCTGCCGGCTGTCTGGCAGCGTTGGTGCGCCCGGACGGGTATTTGTACGGCGTGGCCGTCGACAGCCACGACCTCGTCACCCTGGTGGAGACCCTTGCGACGGATCTCGGCGTCGTCGCACCGGCACAGGTGGTGGCCCCCGCCTGAACGGGCCGGACGAGGGCGCCGATCAGGCGGGGCCGTCGGGGTCAGCAGGGTGCGATACGGAGCGCCGGAACAACGTGGTCTCCAGATCGCCCACCACCGCGGCGAGGTCGGTGCGGACCGCTTCCACCTTGTCGCGCATCCGCTCTGCCGGTCCCGAGACACTGATCGCGCCCTGCGCCATGTCGTGGGAGTCCAGCAGCGGCATTGCCACCGAGATCAGCGCCGCTTCGCTGGCCGCATCGTTGACCGCGAATCCGTCGGAGCGCACCTGCTGCAGGTCATCGAACAACGCCTTGCGGGTCCGGATCGCGGTGTCGGTGCCGCCGTGCAGGCGCTGCGACGGGTAGAGCTGCTTCAGGCGGTCCTCGGAGGTCAGTGCCAGCAGGCACCGACCGCTCGCGGTGACGTGGGCGGGCATCCGGGTGCCGATCCGGACGCCGGCGCGCACCACCTGTGGGCTCTCGGAACCCGACACGAACAGCACCTCATCGTCCTCGCGCACCAGGAACTGTGCGGTCTCACCGGTGATGGCGGTCAGCCGGTCCAGGTAGGGCTGGACCTCCGCCTTCAGGTCCCCTGCGCCCATCACCGCAAGCCCGAGCTTCACCAGCGCGAAGCCGGCGCTGTACGACTTGTCGGCGGGGTTCTGCCGCAACATCCCGCGGTGGACGAGCGTCGACACCATGCGGTGAGCGGTCGAGCGGGCGACGCCGAGCTCGCGGGCCACCTCGGCGGCGCGGATGGTCGGACGGTCCTGCAACATGAGCAGGATCCGCGACCCGTTGTCGATCGACTCGATGAGGTATGGCGGCTGCGTGCCCTCGGCGGTGCCGGACGGCGGAGGTGGCTTCATGGAGGTCCCTGATCGATGTGACGGTAGCCGAATTCTATTCAGCAGAACACGTCCTGGACAACGGGTAGTTGCGTGTGGACTTTACGCCAGGGGAGAGTCGGCGAATTCGGGTGGGCTGCTTCGCGCGGTTGCATCGCACAGACACAGATTCTGCACAGTGATTGTGCGGATGAGTACCAGTTACACTCCGAATATGCGTGGATCCACCCCGGCTGAACTTCCGCACGACCACGAATTGCTCCTCCCCGAAGGGTCGCTTCTCCTCCACATCGGCCCGTCGAAGACCGGTTCGACGGCCATCCAGATCGCCTTTGATCAAGTTCGTGATCAACTCGGCCAGTACGGGGTCGGCTATTCCACGACGTTTCGCCGTGTCCTGAAGCCGGGGTGGGCCGTGCCTCACTAAGCCTCAGCGGTGTCGTCGAAGCGATCTCGGCAACAACGTCGAGACCCTTCCGCGTCGGGTCGGGGATTCACGGACCGAGCACGGTGATGTGTGTGTGCGAACCGTGGATCGGACGAGACGAAGGACGGGTCGTAGAACCTGGTGCGCTCGCGCACGACGTCGTCGAGTGCGAGCACGGGTACGGCGAGCGCGGTGTGGCAAATGGGTCAACCGGTGGTGCGGCGTGCCTGGATGCCTCGCCGGGGCGCACAGCCTTGCAACGTATTCCGTGATCCATCCCGGCGTTTCCGGAGACCTCAATTTGTGAGTGCTGCCTCCGGTATGAGGGCACGTTTGTGATCGTAGTGGAACTGCTCGGCCTGGTCTGGGGTCATGTCGTCGCAGTAGCTGTGCGGTCGTTCTTGGTTGTAGAACGTGACCCATTCGGCTGTCGCCAGGGACAATTCGGCGGCTCCTGGGAAGAGGGGCTGGTTATCGACCAGCTCGTTCTTGTAGTCGGAGTTCACTGACTCGGCCAGGGCGTTGTCGTAGCTATCGCCGACACTGCCGACCGAGGCAGCGATACCGGCCCCGATCAGCTGCTGAGTGAACGCCAACGCCGTGTATTGGGATCCGGCATCGTTGTGATGGATCAAACCGGCCAAATCCGTTACCCCAGAACGCATTCGGGCCGCGATAGCGTTATCGATCGCAGCAGTCACCAGACTCACTGTCATCTGCGTGGAAACCTTCCACCCGACAATCTTGCGGGCGAAGACATCGATCACGAACGCCGTGTACGCCCACCCCGAACGGGTCCGGCAGTAGGTGAAATCGGCCACCCATAAACGGTTCGGCTCCGCCGCCCAGAACTGGCGGTCGACCAGGTCCTTCGCCCGGTCATGGCCAGGATCAGCACACGTGGTGCGCGGACTCTTCTTCTTCAACGCGCCATGCCAGCCCATCTCGCGCATCACCCGTTCGACCGTGCACCGGGCAACATCAATCCTCGCTACGGCGCAACACAATCCACATCTTCCGTGAGCCCAAACCCTTGTAAAACATCATCTTCTGACGCAGCTTCCAGATCGCGTCGATCACCGCCGCGTCAGCGAACATGCGAGCCGTCGGCCTCTTGCGGATGTGCTCGTAGTACGTGGACGGGGCGATGTGTAGGCCATGCTCGCTGAGCACCCGGCACATCGGATCGACGCCCCAGACAAGACCATCCGCACCCACCCGGTCGCCCTGGTGAGTGCGGATGAACCCCACGATCAGCGGTGTGGCCGGTCGATCTCGGCCGCGAAGAAACTTGCTGCGGCCTTCAAGATCCCGTTCGCCCGTTTGAGCTCAGCGTTCTCCTTACGCAACCGCGTGACTTCCTCACCATCACCAGCCGCTTGCGACACCGCAGCAGCCGCCTCCGGGATGCCGCGGACCCACTTACGTACTGTCTCGGCCGAACCGATCCCCAGCAAGTCAGCCGTCTTCTTCATCGCCGCCCACTCCGACGAACCATCGGCCACCAACTGGGACACCATCTCCACCGCGTCCCGCTTCAAATCAGCCGGATACCGCTTCGTTCCTATCGCCATGACATCCATCCTTCCGTGAGACGAAGTCTCCGGAAACGCCGGGACGGATCAGTTGGCCGCAGCCCGCGCTGTGTTCGCGGATCGCGAATTGGTGTCCTGACCCCTACCTGCCAGGTTCTGCCGTTCGATGACTAGAACCGCAGCTCGAGGGCGCGCTGCCACCGCACGTTGTCCTCTGATCAGCCCGCCCTCCAGCTGCGGCGGGCGCTGTGCCGCGCGCACACTCAGTGCGGACCCAGGCCATACCCGGCAATGCCATCTGAGCACGATTGCAGGCCGCAGCGGCCACAGTTGGGCGCGGAAGATGTCACCCGCGCAGGTGTGGTGAGTCGGTGGCTCGCAGTCGGTTACGCTGAGGCCATGTCACGACTCAACCTCGGTGGACGGGACAACATTGCTCAAGCCGATGTTGAGGAAGAGCGGGATCAGGACCTCGTCTGCCAGGCATTGGATGGGCCTTGCAATGGTGACTGGTCGCACGCCCTTGAGGATTTCAGCCAATGCGTACGTGCTGGGTACAACAGCCGGTCCATCTGGCTGCACCTCGCCTCGGCATACGAACGTGCTGGGCGACCGTTTCGGGCCCGACACCTCACTTTCATCACCAACGACCTGTTTCCGTCGGAGATATACCAGGCGAACCGAGCATTCGCCGCTTATGCGAAGGCTCCTGCTGAACGGGAACAGATGGCGTTGTTCCTGCACGCCAACATCCACCAGTTGCGGGAGCGCGCGCTGGCAGCAGTCACCAAGTCGAAATCCACCGCGCGACGAATCTACATGTATTGGGACGCGGAGCCACCACCACTGACACGCATGTGCTTCGAGGCCGCCCGAAAACATCTTCCGGATGGTTACGAGCTGGTCATCCTCGATGCAGAATCGGCCCGGCGAGCGGCTCCAGAGGCCGTACGCATCGGTGCTGCAGCATCACTGGGCAAGGCACATGTGGCCGATGTCATCCGGACCCACCTTCTCGCCGAGCACGGCGGACTCTGGATGGACGCGACTGTGCTGGTGAATCGGCGCTTTCCGTCATTCTTGGCTGAGATATCTCAGGAGGATTTCTTCCTCTTCAGATACCGCGGCTCGCGTACGGGTAACTGGTTCTGGTGGGCCGAACCCGGGAGCTATCGCTTGCAGTTGATCAGAGCGGCACTCGACCTGTGGTTGAGCGAAGGGAGGGTGTGGTCCAACTATTTCATGTTTCACGACATCGTCGAGATGCTCTATTGGGTGGACGACCGGTACCGCTCGGACTGGGATGCAGGGTTGGCGCTCCACCCGCGGGCTGCGCTGGCGATTAAACGGGAGCTAGCCAATCCGATCACCGATGTGTTGTGGGACGATCTGCTGACGCGCTCGCCGGTCAATAAGCTCACCTGGAAATTCCGACCCGAAGCGCTTGAGAATCCCAGGACTGCGGTATCGCGGTTGCTGCGCGGGACCCAATGAATTTCTGCCCAAGACCTGCGTGACGCGGACTGGACGTCCCAGCTCAGGACCGCACGTGGTCGAAGAACTCGGTGGACAGGTAACGCTCGCCGGTGTTGGCGAGGATATGGAACACCCGCGGGGCCGGGTTATCTGACACCCGGTGGCAGCGAGCGGAGTCAGGGGTGCCCGAAGCCGACGGAGAGCTGTGGAGGGTGAAGTTTAAACTCCTACAAGGAGATTGGAACTGTCGGGACCGACCTGCCACGCGGCGGACACAGAGAGTGCTTGTGATCACCGGATACACTCAAGGCATGCCAGGACACAATGAGGTTGAGTCTCAGCACGAAGGCGACATGCTGCTTCCCGACGGAGCGCTCCTGCTCCATATCGGTCCGTCGAAGACCGGTTCGACAGCTATCCAGATTGCTTTCGATCAAGTTCGCGATCAGCTGGGCCAGTACGGTGTCGCGTACTCGACGACTTTCCGTCGAGTCCTCAAGCCCGGTTGGGCTGTCATTGGCTGGGCGCCTCCGGGTCATCCGGTCCCAGATATTGGCTATTGGAGTCGATATTGCGAGCGAGTGGCGAATATGGGCGGGCTTAGGGTCTGTGCCAGTACCGAAGATTTCGGACAGGTGCAGAACGCGGATGTGGCACGGACGATAGTGCGGGGTCTGGGCGGCGATCGAGTGCACATTGTTTCCGCAGCACGTGCCTATCACCGCCTCCTGCCGTCGTACTGGCAGGAAATGGTCCGGACGAACTTCGACACCCGTACATACGAGGAGTGGCTCCACGACGTTCTGGACGCGGCGCCCGCGGATGGCCACGGCTGGGCTTTTACTGGTTCCCACAACGTGAC
The DNA here is from genome assembly GCF_014190805.1 of Flexivirga oryzae. NCBI lineage: Bacteria > Bacillati > Actinomycetota > Actinomycetes > Micrococcales > Dermacoccaceae > Flexivirga > Flexivirga oryzae. The sequence continues at coordinate 428,553 of NZ_JACHVQ010000003.1, forward strand.
GCGCACGGTGCCGGCTTGGCTCAGCGCAGTTGCACCGGAACGATACACATTGGTCGTCTTGGGCGATGAGGACCGAACTTTGCTTCCCGACGTATTCGAGGAGATGCTGGGGTTGCCCTCAGGGATGTTGAGGGTTGGAACCGGCGCGAACTCGTCCTTGAGTTTCAACGCGGTCGAGGTCCTGCGTCGTCTCAACGAGATTCGTGGACAGAAGGACTGGCGACTCGACTACTACGAGCAATTGACTCGGCAAGGATACGTGCGGGGAGCTCTCGACGCTCCACGCTCAAGCCTCGATCGAGCCATTCCTGAGCTTCCGGAATGGTCCATTGAACCTTTGGCTCGTCTCAGCGCCGCGCGTGTCGAGGAAGTCAAAGACCTTGGTGTTCGAGTCGTCGGGAATGTCGATGATCTGCTGCTGCCGCCTGTTTCCGCAGCGGACCCAGAGGACCTCAGCCCCGAACAGATTTCTGTCGAGGCAGTCACATCTGCGCTTAGCAAGATGATGGATGTAGCGCTGACGAAGAAACTTGTATCCCGGACTGGGCCGACCGGTGGCCGTGGCAAAGCGCAGAGTCAGCCGAAGCCGCCCACACTGGCCGACTGGACAGGAGAAGAGCTAATCCGCGAGTTGGAGCGTCGCGTCAAATCTCGCATAGGCCGCGAAGCCGGTCGATATAGCCGACGACTCCGTCGTCGCTGACCTAGCAAATCACGGTGCAGAACCACGCCGACACCGATCGCTCCGTGTCGAGTTTGGCTGGAAGCCGTGCCACAGTCGAAGAAACACGCGGATCGCTCGGCCCGAACGGTCGAGGCGTTTGCGGATCTGGCTGGTCATCGTGACGCGGGCGCGCGGATGCGTTCGTCCCTAGAAGTCCTCGATCAAGCGCTCGGCGCCGTGTACCTGTACCGCGAGGGTGGCGGCAGGAACGGAGCCGCTTGATGAGAGACCTCACGTCTCGGTCTCATCCCGACCCGGGTTATGCCCGGCAGGGTGGGAGCATGAGATTGAGCCGGTGGATCCTCGGTGGCGTGCTGTGAACGCATCGGCCTCCACCGGTACCGCGCCGGCGGCGGTACCTCGGCGTCCTCGACAACGGTGCCCTGCCGCGCCCAGAAGACCGGTGCGCTACGCGTCACCAAGCCACCGCCGGTGGCGGGCGATGATGACGACGACGATGATGACGACTGACCGAACGTGCGGTTGAGCGCTCGCCCGCATCGTCAGCTGGATGGTGCTCTGTTGGGTATCGCTCTGGGCGGCTCGGTCCTGGTCCCCGCACAGATCGTGTCGGTGCGCGCGGACACCCTCGCGACTCGCGCCCACGACCACGAGTCGGACAATTTCCATGCGTTCGCGGCTTCCCCGACCGGGGAGGCGCGGACCATCGTCGACTCCCTGCTGACCCGGTACCTCGCCGTCAAGGTGCCCGATCGTGGCAAGACGTTCTTCACGATGATCAACGGCAAACCCCACCGTCGCATCCCGGGCACCCCGGCGGGGCGGCTGGACACCGACCGCGCGTTCGTCGCCCATATCGCTGATGCGAGGAAACCGATGTCGAGGTGGTGGAGCAGCAGCGCCAGATGGGTGAGGTATGGCGTCATCCCGGTCACCGTCGACGGTGACCGCGCACACGGCGCGCTCGTGATCACCGAACTCCGCGACGAGCAGGCCAAACCGCCCTTCTCCACGGTGCGCATCTTCGCCATCGTCGGCGCGGCCGCGCTCACCATCGCCGCACTAGATGAGTAATTCCTGGCTGTGGCTGGTGTTTTCGGTGTGGCGTGTGATGTTTCGGGTGGAGGGTGCCCAGACTCGGCGTTGCGTAAACCAACACCGAACCTGGAGGTCCGCCGTGGACGCCGATCTGGACACCCTCGCAACCGCACTCTATGCGCGCGTTGACGATCTCTTCAAAGACGCGCCCGATCGGCTTCCGGCACGGCCCCGCACAGGGTTCCCGGTGCACCTGACGGATGCCGAGCTGGTGACGTTGTCGGTGATGCAAGCACTGCTGGGTTTCACCAGTGAAGCACGCTGGCTGCGGTTCGCCACCACACACTTGCGGCACCTGTTCCCCTACCTGCCGTTACAGCCGGGGTACAACAAGCGGCTGCGCAAGCTGAGCGCCACCATCGGGTGGCTGATCCGCGTCCTGGGCCGCGACACCAGCATCTGGTCTGATGACGTATGGGTGGTTGACTCCACCCCGGTGGAATGTGGCCGGTCCCGGGAGACCGCCAAACGGTCCGACCTGGCCGGATTCGCCGAATACGGTTACTGTGCAAGCCATTCCAGGTTCTTCTGGGGTTTGCGGTTGCATCTGCTGGCCACCGTACATGGCCTGCCGATCGGGTTCGCCTTGACCGGCGCCAAAGCCGACGAACGCCACGCTTTGCAGGGCATCCTGGCAGACCCTGCCCTGGCCGACCTGGCGGTCGGAAACACCGTGATCGGGGACAAGAACTACTTCGGCGCCGACTTCGAAGACCACTTGACCCGGGCCGGGATCGAACTGCTCAGGCCGGCCCGCAAGGGAGAACCCGACCGCCCCGGCAGCCAATTCTTCAAACCGTTACGTCAAGTCATCGAGTCCATCTTCGACACCCTCAAAGGCCAACTCAACCTGGAAAACCACGGCGCACGCTCCACCAGCGGCGTCATCGTCCGCATCTGGCAACGCCTCCTGGCCATGACCGCAGCCATCTGGCACAACGACCGCATCGGCGCACCAGTCCTACGCTCCCTAACCGCATACGACCACTGACCCCGGGAATTACTCATCTAGTCAGTTGGGCGGTCGCCGGTCGCGTACTCGAGCCCGTGCGATGGATGCGGCAGACCGCCGATGAGATCAGTGAGTCGGACCTGGACCGGCGCATCCCGGTGCGTGGCCACAATGACGAGGCCCGACTGGCCCGCACCTTCAACCACATGCTGGACCGGCTGCAGGCGTCCTTCGTCGCCCACGGCGCTCCATCGACGACACGACGCACGAGCTGCGAACGCCGATCACGGTGGTCCGCGGACACCCGGAACTCATGGGTGACGACCCGGCTGAGCAGCAGGAGACCAAGGCACTGGTGCTCGACGAACTGGACCGGATGCGGCGCATCGTCGACGATCTGGTGGATCTCGCGAGATCCGAACGCCCGGACTTTCTCGCCATCGGGGGTGGACCTCACCGACCTCACGGTTGACGTCCTCACGACTGTGCGCGTCATGGCCGATCATCAGTGGGTGGTCGACGCCTTCGCCGAAGGCGTTGTGCTCGCGGACGGGCAGCGTCTCACCAGGCGCTGATCCAGTTCGTGTCCGACGCTGCCCGGCACACCGACGACGGTGACCGCATCGCGATCGGGTCGTCATACCGGAACGGCCAGGTGGCGCTGTGGGTAGACGACAGCGGCACCGGCGTCGACGCCTCGGACGCCGAGCACATCTTCGAGCGTTTTCGTCGTGGGGCGCAGAACCGTCGTCTGGACGGTGCGAAACTCGGCCTATCCGTTCGAGGGGCGCCGGGTGATGAACTACGACTCGGTCTACTTCGACTCCGTCGACCTACAGCTCTTCCGGTCCCACCAGCAGGGCAGGCGCTGCCGTTTCAAGGTGCGTATCCGCACGTATGCCGACAGCGGTGCACGCTTCGTCGAGGTCAAGACCAAGTCGGGCAGAGGCGAGACGGTCAAGCATCGAATGCCCTACCCCGACGGTCCGCGCACCGCATTGGACGAGAGCGCAGCCGATTTCGTGCAATCAGTGATTCGCGAACAGTACGCGACGACTGCGCCGCCGCTGCACGCGATGCTCGACTCGGTCTACCACAGGGCGACCTTGGTCGACCCGGCCGCAGGCGAGCGTCTCACCTGCGACGTCGACCTACGGTGGTCCACGAGTGACGGCGACTTCGTGGTCGGGCCCGATCGGGTCCTGCTGGAGAGCAAGACGACGAATCGCGGCCGAGTGGACGGCATTCTCGCCGCGTGGGGCATCCGGCCGCTGAGTATGAGCAAGTACCCGATAGGCACCGCCCTGCTACGCCCCGAGTTGGCCGCGAACAGGTGGAATCGGTTGCTACGCCGAGAGTTCGGCTGGCAACGTGCCGTCCTCAGAGGAACGCGCTGATCCCCGTCTCCGCACGGCCGATGAGCAGTTTCTGGATCTGGCTGGTGCCCTCGTAGAGCGTCATGACGCGGGCGTCACGCAGGAACTTCTGCACCGGGAACTCGTCGATGAAGCCGTAGCCGCCGTGCACCTGAACCGCGAGATTGGCGGCGCGGACGGCGGCCTCGGAGGCGAAGTACTTCGCCTTGGACGCGGCGGTGCCGAACGGTTCGTCCCGCATCACGAGATCGCAGGCTCGCCATACGAGCATGCGGGCCGCGTCGGCGTCGACCGACATCTCCGCGATCATCTCCTGTACCAGCTGGAAACTCGCGATCGGCTTGCCGAACTGGTGCCGTTGCTTCACGTACTCGACGCTCGCCTCCAGACATGCCTGGACGATGCCGACGCAGCCGGAAGCGACCGAGATGCGGCCCTTGTCCAGCGCGCTCATCGCGATCTTGAAACCCTTGCCCTCCTCGTCGAGCAGGCAGTCCGCGGGGACGCGCATCCCCTCGAAGGTCAGCTCCGCCGTCGCCTGGCCGCGCAGGCCGAGCTTGCCCTCGATCGGGCGCAGCGAGAACCCAGGCGTGCTGGTGTCGACCAGGAACGCGCTGATCCCGCGCGGGCCGGCTTCCCCGGTGCGGGCGAAGAGCAGGCACACGCGGGCCCACGTGCCGTTGGTGATGAAGATCTTCGAGCCGTTGACGACGTAGTCGTCACCGTCCCGCACCGCCGTCGTGCGCAGTGAACCGGCATCGGAGCCGGTGTCGGGCTCGGTGAGTGCGAAGCAGCCCAGGCCGGTGCCGGCACAGATGCCCGGCAGCCAGCGCTCCTTCTGCTCCTGCGTCCCGTGGCTGAGGATCGACTTGCCGACCAGGCCGAGCGACACCGAAACCAGCCCGCGCAGTGAGGAATCGACGCGACCGAGCTCCTCCAGCGCCAGTGCGTAACTGAGCATGTCGCCGCCGATCCCGCCGTACTCCTCAGGGATCGTGAGCCCGAAGAAGCCCATCTCGCCCATCCGCGGGATGAACGCGGTGTCGATCGACTCGGCCCGGTCCCACTGCGCGCGGTGCGGGACGGCTTCGCGCTCCAGGAAGTCCCGAGCGAGGTCGACGAAGTCGCGCTGCTCCTCGGTGAGAGTCAGCTCCATGCGTCGTTCACCCCGACCCGGTTGCCGCTCTCGTCGTACACGTACCAGCCACGTCCGGCCTTGCGCCCCAGGTGGCCGGCCTCGACGCGCTTGGCGAGCGACTCCGCGGGCTTGTCGGCCGGGTCGCCGCTGTCCGCGAAGCGACCCATGGCCGCGTAGTAGCCGATGTCCAGACCGGTGAGGTCCTGCAGCTCGAACGGGCCCATCGGGTGCCCGAGCGCGCTCTTGCAGGCGATGTCCACCGCCTCCACCGACGCGTACCCGCCGTCGACGAGGAACAGGGCTTCCCGGCGGATCTCGGTCAGGATCCGGTTGGCCACGAAACCGTTGATCTCCTTCTCCAGCAGCACCGGCAGCTTGCCCAGGCTCTTGGTCAACTCGACCGTCGCCTCGATCGTGGCGTCCGAGGTCTGCTCACCGCGGACCACCTCGACGCACTTCATGACCAGCGCCGGGTTGAAGAAGTGCATGTTGCAGACGCGGTCGGGGCGCCCGGTCGCGTCGGCGATGCGTGACGGGACGAAGCTGGAGGAGTTGGAGGTGAGTATGGCGTGCTCGGGGCACAGCTCGTCGAGGCGGGCGAACAGCTCGCGCTTGATGTCGAGCTTCTCGACCGCGGCCTCGATCACGAAGTCGACGTCCTTGGCCGCCTCGGCGAGGTCGGTGGTGAAGGTCATCCGGGCGAACGCGGCATCGCGCTCCTCCGCAGACAGGCGTCCCTTCTCGACATTGCGGTCGATCCGCGAATGCAGTTGTGCCTCAGCGCGGTCCAGGCTGTCGGTGCTGATGTCCTGCACACGCACCTCGTAGCCGGAGAGGGCACACACCATGCCGATCTGGGATCCCATGGCGCCCGAGCCGACGACCAGGATGCGGGAAATGTCAGTCATGAGTCTCCTCGTTCAGTTGCCCACGAACTGTGGGGTGCGTTTCTCCAGCATCGCGCTGATGCCTTCCTGCTTGTCGGCCGACTCGTGCAGCAGCGCCTGGGCGAGCCGCTCGATGGTGAGCCCGGTGGCCAGGTCCGTGTCGGCCCCGGACTTCACCGCGATGCGGGCAAGTCGGGTTGCCAGGGGCCCCTTCGCGGCGATCGCCTGCGCCACCCGGGTGGCCTCGGCCAGCAGGTCGGCCTGCGGGACGACCCGCGAGACCAGTCCGATGGCGTGCGCCTCGGTGGCGGTGATGAAGCGGCCGGTGAGGATCAGGTCGAGCGCGTGTCCCTGTCCGACCAGTCGGCGCAGTCGCTGGGTCCCGCCGGCGCCCGGTATGACGGACAGGCCGGTCTCGGGGAAACCGAACTTCGCGGTGTCCGCCGCGATGCGCACGTCGCAGGCGAGCGCGAGCTCGCAACCGCCGCCGAGGGCGTAACCGTTGACGGCCGCGATCGTCGGCTTGTCGAACTGCTCGATGTCGTCGAAAAGACGCTGCAGCCGCCCGCGGAGCCCGTCGAGCTTCGTGTAGCCCTTCAGCTGGCCGACATCCGCACCCGCGACGAAGACCTTCTCCCCGGCGCCGGTGATGACGACGCACCGGATCGCGTCGTTCCCGGCCGCCTCGTCCAGTGCGGAGCGCAGACAGTCCTGCACTTCCAGGCTGAGGGCGTTGCGGGCCTCCGGGCGGTCGATCGTGACGATGCCGACCCCGTCCTCGGTGCGCAGGCTGACGAAGGTGGCGGGCATAGGTCTCTCTCGCGTTCGGGGCAGGGGTGTCGTGTGGTCAGCCTAGAGCGGTCGCTGTGTCAGTTGAAGTATTGATTCTGTCTCGGATTGAGAGCAGCAGAGAATTAGTTGCTCGCGATGCCAGGTAGCGCATCCGCTGCCACGTCGAGCACGCGACGCAATGCCTTGGACGGGTTGTCGGCCCGCCAGACCAGCACGGCCTGCAGGTCCGCCACCTGTCCGCGCACCGGGCGGTAGGCGACACCGGTGCGCTGTACGTGGCGGACGGAGGAGAGGGTGAGTGTGACGCCCACACCCGCGGCGACCAGGGCCAGGATGGTCGCCGAGTCGGGCGCCTCCTGCACGATGCGAGGGGTGAACCCGGCCTCGGCGCAGGCATGGATGGTCACGGCCCGCAGTGATGATCCGCGGTAGGCCGGGAAGGTGACGAACGGTTCATCGGCCAGGGCGGCGAGGTCGATGGTCTTGCTCCTGGCCGCAGGGTGTTGGGTCGGCAGGGCACACAGCAGTTGCTCGGTGTTGACGACGCGATAGTCGAGCCCGGGCGCCTCGATCGGCAGGCGGGCGAATCCGAGATCGAGCTCGCCGGACGCGACCCGGGCGCTGGCCTCCTCGGCGTAGGTCTGGCCGTGCAGCTCCAGCTCGATGCCCGGGTAGCTGCGCCGCACGGCCCGGGTCAGTCGCGGGAGGTCGTCGTGGCTGGAGGCGCCGGCGAAGCCGATGCGTACCTTGCCCACGGCTCCCGTGCCGGCGGCGCGGCAGATGGTCTCCGCCTCCTCGATGGAGGCCAGGATCCGGCGCGAGTGGTCCAGCAGGGCCTCACCGGCGTCGGTGAGACGGACCGAGCGGGTGGTGCGCTCGAAGAGCTGCACCCGCAGCTGGCGTTCCAGCGCCCGGATCCGTTGGCTCACCGGTGGTTGTGCCAGGTGCAGCCGCTCCGCGGCCCGCCCGAAGTGCAGCTCCTCCGCGACGGCCACGAAGACCTGGAGGGACTTCGTGTCGATCATGCGATCAATCATCCCATCACTGATCGCACCAGCATCTGGATCGCGCGTCAGCAGGCCCGGCGGGTCGTGTGCAGGTAGTCCTCGATCGGGATGCCTTCGTCAGCGCCGTCGACGACCCAGCGGAAGTCGGCGCCGTCGGGGATGCCTCGCACCACCCGCGGGATGTTCGTCGGCGGGACCGCGGCGAGGGCCGCGGCCACGGAGTCGTGCGGTGCCAGGGTGTTCAGGGCGTCCGCGGTCGCGAGCATCATCGGGATGGTCCCCTGTTCGTACCGCGTCAGGGTCTCCCGCACCGGCAGCCAGGCCGCGGTGTCGCTCTCCTCGCGGAAGTCGCGGCACCGGGCTCCCTGCGGCAGAGCCGCCAGGAAGAAGCGGGTGTCGTAGCGGCGGGCCGAGAAGATCGGCGTGATCCAGCGTCCGAACGGCCGCAGCAGGTCGGTGCGGGCCACCAGGTCCTCCTCCTGCAGCAGCGAGGGGAGCGTTGTCTCGCCTCGGGCGAGTGCGGAGCGTCGCCGGTCCCAGTCGGCGCCCTCGGTCCGGCAGGTGGATGCCGCGTCGGGGCCGGCCAGCAGCACGCCACACTCCTCGAAGGTCTCCCGGACGGCCGCGCAGACGAGCGCCTCGGCCAACTCCGGCGTCGTGTCGAGCGCCCGTGCCCACTGGCCGGGGGTCGGGCCGCCGAGGCGTTCGGCCGGGAGCCGGTCGTGCGGCTCCACCGATCCGCCGGGGTAGACGAAGACGCCGGGGGCGAATTTCATCCCGCGATGCCGCCGCAGCATGAATACTTCGACGTCATCCGCGCCGTCGCGAATGAGCAGCACGGTCGCGGAGTTCCGTGGCGTCACCGGCCCGCGGCCGTCCGCGAGATAGCGCCGCATGAGCGCAGACCGGTCAGCCATGGCTTCCTCCTTCGTCGGTCAGACTGCGGCATCCCGCTGGCGCGCGGGAAGGTGTTCGACGTCCAGACCGATCGAGCGAGCCCAGATCATCGCCATCGTCTCGACGACCTCATCGATGTCGTACTTCGGTTTGTCGGCGAGCACGATGTTCATGTACGCGAAGTTGTGCAGCATGGACACGATGGCCTCGGCGACGATCTCGGCGTGCGCTCCGGGATCGGCCAGACCGGCGTCCTGCAGTCGCTCGATGCCGTGCAGGATCCGGTTGCGGAACACCCGGCGGATCTCCAAGCGGTGTATGCGTGTCTTGTCGTCGATCGTCGCCGCCTGCTCCTGGGTCCGAGTCCAGGCAGGGTGCTCCAGGATGTCGTGGAAGTAGTTCTGCAGGGTGTAAGCGAAACGCTCGTACGCCGTGCCACCGATCTCCGCCGGAGCGGTCGTCACCGCCTGGCGCTTCGTGGCGCTCCGGTCGACCAGGACGTACCAGACGTCTTCCTTGCTCTTGAAGTAGATGTAGAACGTCCCGTGTGCCGCCCCGGCCTCCTTGCAGATGTCGCTGACGTTGGTCTCGAGGAAGCCTTTTCGTTCGAAGACGACCAGCGCCGCGGCGAGAAGCCGCTCGCGGGTCGCGCGACCGCGCTTGGTTCCCGGCTCGGCCTGCGACGAGTCCGACAGCTTGCGCACCGGCGTGACCCTGACCGGGCGGGGTGCCGCGGCGCGCTTCTTCGCGGCCGCCGCCTTCTTGGCCGGCTTCGGCGCCGCAGCGGTCTTCTTGGCGGCTGCCGCCTTGGTCGTGGCGGCGCTCGTCCTCTTCGCCGTGCTGCTCTTCTTCGCCGTCGCCATCGGTCATCTCCCCTTCAGGTTGCACCTTCGCGCTCCTCGCGCGCCCATCGCCTACACACCCTGCCAACGACCCGGACGGTCAGCGGCGCTTGCCGTGATTCTCCAGGCTGATCGCGAGGTGCTGGTTCTGGAGCTCGGGCGAGTTGCCGAACTCCTCTGACGAGCATGTCAGCACCTCCCGCCCTGAGTCGAGTACGCAGACCCGCTGGGTCGCACCCAGGACGAAATTGAGGTTCTGCTCGGCGATGAGGATCGTCATACCCGACCGTGACAACTCGATGACGCTCTGCTGCAGGGATTCCACGATGATGGGGGCGAGTCCTTCGGCCGGTTCGTCGAGCAGCAACACCTTCGGCCGGCCGACAACCGCGCGCGCGATCGCCACCGCCTGCTGCTCGCCGCCACTGAGTTGGACCCCCTTGCGTGGCAGCAGCTTCTCGACGAGAGGCACCGCGGCGACGGCCTCGTCGACCGCCTCCTTGGCCGGGCCGCTGCGCTCGCGGCTGGCGAGCAGGAGGTTCTCCCGGACGGTGAGCGTGGTGTAGATCCGGCGGTCGTCCGGCACCCAGCCGATGCCCTTGCGGGCCACCTGATCGGCGCGCATGCCGCCGATCTCCTCGCCGAAGTAGCGGATCGAGCCCTTCCGGCGTACCCCGCTGCCGAGGATCCCGCGCAGCGTGGTGGTCTTGCCGGCGCCGTTGCGGCCGAGGATGCCGACGGCTTCGCCGGCTCCGACCGTGAGCGAGAGGCCGAAGACCGCAGTCGCCGAGCCGTAGGTGAGCGTGACGTCGTCGAGAACCAGTGCGTCAGTGGACATCAGGAGGCTCCCAGATAGGTGGTGCGGGCGAGTTCATGACCGGCGACCTCTTCCGGGGTGCCGTCCAGCAGGATCTGCCCCTGGCCCATGAGCAGGATGCGGTGTGCGAGCGCGAAGACGACCGACATGTCGTGGGCGGTCAGGATCAGGCACAGGTCGGGGCTGCGGGTCATCACGTCCTTGAGGACGTCGACGGTGACGACGCAGTCCTCATCCGTCATACCCGCGGTCGGCTCGTCGAGCAGCAGCACGCGCGGGTCCTGCGCCAGTGACATCGCCAGTTCGAGCCGTTTGCGGTCACCCTGCGGCAGGGTGCCGGCCGTGCGGCCGAGCAGGTTGTCCAGCCGGGTGACCTCGGCGAGTTCGTGGATGTATGACGGGACGGTGCGCGGCAGGAACGTGCGCCACGGCCGCCACCACTGGCCCTGTCCGGCCTGGTAGGACAGCAACAGGTTCTCCAACACCGACAGTGAGGAGAACTGCCGGGCGACCTGGAAGGTGCGGGCGATGCCTGCGCGGGCCCGGCGGTCGGCGTCCCACTTGGTGATGTCGTGGCCGTCGAACTCGATGCTGCCGGCAGTTGCCCGGTGTTCTCCGGCGAGAGTGCCGAAGAACGTCGTCTTGCCGGCGCCGTTCGGTCCGATGAGGGCGGTCACCTGGCCGGAGTCGAATGCCGCGGTGGCGTCGACCAACGCGGGAACCCCGTTGTAGGCCTTGGACATACCGTGGGTTTCGAGCAATGTCATGACGCGCTCCTTGCCGTGGTCACTCGTTGCTTGAGCAGCCGGACACCGCGCTCGACCAGTCCCATGATGCCGCCGCGCACCAGCACGACGACCACGAGGAGCAGCAGGCCGATCCAGATGGTCGAGGTGTTCGATCCCTGGAAGAGGCGGGTGGTCAGGTAGGTGTAGACCAACGCCCCGACGAACGGCCCCCACATGTTGGAGGTCCCGCCGATGAAGACCATGAAGATCACGCTGCCCGACATGACGGTGCTGACGAGGCCGGGGGCGGCGCCGGTCTGCTGCTGGGAGTAGAGCACTCCCGCGATGCCGCCGACGAAGCCGGAGATCATGAAGGCTGCCGTGCGGGCGACCCGCACCGACGTTCCCAGCGCTGCCGCCTTGACCGGGTCGTCCCGGACGGCGGTGAAGGTCTTGCCCAGTTGCGAGCGGTGGATCCCGTAGAGGACCAGTGCGAACACGGCCGCCACACCTGCGGAGTACCACCAGAAGTTCTTCTGATCGAACAGATTCATCCCGAACAGCGGTTGCGCGGTGATGCCGAAGATGCCGTCGTCACCGTGGAACACGTCGCGGAAGGTGAAGAGCAACTGGTGCAGCACCTCGCCGAGGACCAGGGTCAGCATGGCGAACTGGATCCCGCTGCTGTTCCCGGCCAGTATCGCCACGACGAGCGCGAGGAGCATCGCGACGAAGGCACCGATGAGGATGACGATCAGCGGATTGAGCTGATGGTCCTTCAACATCGCTGCCGTGTACGCACCCGTGCCGAAGAAGGCCGCCTGGCCGAACGAGCCGAGTCCGACCCAGCCGAACAGCACCAGCGCGCTCAGCGCGAACAGTCCGTAGATGACCGCGGTGGTGGCCAGCGCCAGATTGGAACCGGTCAGCAGCGACGGCACCAGCACGATCAGCACGATCGCGAGCACGGCGTGGGGCACCAGCCGGTTGCGTCCGGCGCGTGCCCACCAGGCAGATGCTCCGCTGGAAGGGGCGAGGCCCTCGGCGGCCGGGCTCGACGGGTTGTCCTCGTCGACCCTGGTCTTGACGTTTCCCTCGTTCATGCGGAGACCTCCGGTTGCGGAGCGCGGCGCGGCCGGAACGCGATGGCCAGGCCTTGCGGGCGCAGCATCAGCACGATGGCCATGGCGACGTAGAAGCCGTAGCCGGACAGCGACGGCGCGTAGGTGGCGAGGATGCTCTCGAGCAACCCGAGCAACAGGGACGCACCGAACGCGCCGCCGATGGAGCCGAAGCCACCGAGGATGATGACGGCGAAGCTCTGCAGCACGAACAGCTGATCCAGGCCCGGCGCGATCGAATACTGCGGTGAGGCAAGGCCTCCCGCCATACCGGCGAGCAGGCCTCCGGCGGCGAACACGCCGATCGCGACCCAGCGCACCCGGATGCCGAGAGCCTCCGCCATGACCGGGTCACCGGCCACGGCGGTGGCCTGCTTGCCGAACGAGGTCTGGTTGAGCAGCGCCCACAACCCGGCCGCGAGCAGCAGACCCATGATGATCATGAAGACGTCGTTCTGCGCCAGGACGACGCCGCCGAAGCTCCACGAGCCGGCGAGCAGCGGTGGTGCCGGCTGGGTCTTGGCTGCCGCACCCCAGATCTGCACGGCGCCGCCGGCGATGATCAGGGAGAGCGCGTATGACGCCAGCAGCGACAACATGTGCTCGGAGGGGTCCAGCCAGCGGAAGATGATCTCCTCACAGGCCGCGGAGAAGATCGCCACCACGATGCCGGCGAGGATCACCGCCCCGATGAAGGCCCAGAAACCGTGCACCTGCCCGCGCAGCGCGCTGGTGGCGACATACGCACCGACCATGAAGAAGCCGCCATGGGCGAAGTTGATCACGCGCATCACCCCGTAGATCAGGGTGAGGCCGCTGGCTGCCAGGAACAGCGGCATGGCGAGCGCCAGCCCGCTGACGATTGCGTTGAGTAGTTCGACCATGGCGGCTCGGCCTCACTGACCCTTGTTGATGCTGTTGGTGGTGCTGTTCGAGCCGTCCTTGTAGGAGGCGTCCTTCGGCTGGACGATGACCGTCCGCAGGATCTTGATGCCGTCGGGTGACGACGGGTCACCCTGCAGCTTGCTCAGCACGGCGTTGTTGTTGGCCTGGTGCGTCGTCGCGTCGATCGTGGTGGTTCCCTGGGTGGACTTGAAGGTCAACCCGGCGAGGGCGTCGGAGACCTTCTGCGGATCCGTGGAACCGGCCTTCTTGATGGCCGCGGCGTACGCCATGACCGCGTTGAACGACTCTGCGGCGTTCGCGCCCGGCATGTGACCGTACGCCTTCTTGAAGTCCTTGACGAAGGCGTTGTTGGTCGGGTTGTCGTAGGCGGCCCACACGTAGTCGTACTGGTTCCACACCGTCGGGAACTTGCCCTTGAGCGCGGTGAAGACGTCCCACGGGTCGCCGGTCGTCCAGATCATCTTGTACTTCGACAGGAAGTTGAAGCTGCTCGCCTGCTGCAGGAAGGAGCCGGTGCCGACGCCGTAGGTGCCGAGGAACAGGCCACGGCCGGTCGGGTCGCTCTCGACCGCCGTGGCGAGCTTGGAGACGTAGGGCCGGAAGTTCTGCGAGGTGAGCGGGATGAACACGTTCGAGCCGAGCTTGGGGCTGCCGGGCAGTGAACTCAGGTTGGCCTTGAAGGTGGCCGACTGCTCGTGGCCGTAGGAGTAGTCGTAACCGAAGTAGTCCCAGGTCTTGGTGCCCGGCGCCAGCTCGTTCATGATCTTCGGGATGCTCTTGTCGACCGGCTGGTCCCCTGCGGACCGCAGGCCGGTCCGGTACACCCGGTCCGCACCCTTCTGGCCCGGGCCGCCGGTCAGGTCGCCGCTCACGCAGGTCGGCGCGACGTAGACGCTGCCGCTGGACGCGATGAGGCTCTTCACGGCGAGGCACTCGGTGCTGGTGTAGGCGCCCATGATCAGCTTGTGGCCCGCGCTGGCCAGGTCCCGGGTGGCCTGGGAGGTCTTGGTCGCGTCGGAGCCGTCGTCCCGGATGTCCAGCGAGATCTTCTGGCCGTTGACCCCGCCGCTCGCGTTGATCTGCTTGACCGCGATCTTGGCGCCATCGGACATGTCGACACCGGCCTGGGCGAAGGTGCCCGTCAGCGGGGCGAGCATGCCCAGCGTGATCTTGCCGCTGGAGTCTCCGGAGCTACCGGACCCGCCCGAGCTGGAGCCGCACGCGGCCGTGAGGCCGGTGACGAGGACTGTTGCCGTCACAGTGGCCAGAACGTTCGTCCGTCGCATGGTGTGACCTTCCTGATGTTCTTCTCGCCGGCCGAAAGTGCCGAGCGGAGGGCATGTTGAGTTGGAGGCGTTGCGGCACACGAACTGCCGCGGTGTGAGTAATTGCCCGGCCGGACTACCGACCGTGGGCGGGAGTGACGCGTTTCACGTCGTTGCCGTGGATCAACCATGACGCGTGTGTCATGTTTCGTCAAGGGGTTTCGCACAAAATTTATGACACGGGTATCAGATCAATGTGTCTGCTGTGAGAGAAATCTGAAAATCGTTGCGGTTGCACGAGTTCAACCACATAGGGCAACTACGGAACGGCGGCCGGCCGGAGCAGTTTTCCGACCGGCCGCCAGACCGTCCCGCCGAGCCCGTCGATCAGCGAAGGCCACCGATGACGAGCAACTTCAGCTCGGTGTAGTCGTCGATGCCGTGAGCGGATCCCTCACGCCCCGAACCGGACTCCTTGACCCCGCCGAACGGCGCGACCGGTGTCGCGATGGCGACGTCGTTCACGCCGATCATGCCGAACTCCAGGGCCTCGCCGACCCGCCAGCCGCGTCGGTAGTCCTCCGTGAAGACGTATGCCGAGAGCCCGTACGGCGTCGCATTGGCGTTCGCCACGACCTCGTCCTCGGTCGTGAACGGGTAGATCGAGGCGACGGGTCCGAAGATCTCCGTGCACGCGATGTCGGCCGTTGCGGGGGCGTTCGTGACGATGGTGGGGGAGAAGAAGCGGCCGCCGGCAGCTGCCCGGGTGCCACCCGTCTCGATGGTTGCCCCGTTCGCCGCGGCGTCCCGGAGCAACGTCTCGACCTTGGCGACCGCACGGTCATCGATGAGTGGCCCGACGTCGGTGCCGGGTTCGAGGCCGTTGCCCACCACGAGCTGCTCGGCGGCCTGCTTCAGCCGGCGGACGAACTCGTCGTGGACCGTGGCCTCGACATAGATCCGGTTGGCCGAGATGCAGGTCTGGCCGGCGTTGCGGAACTTCGCGCCCACCGCGGCTTTCACCGCGAGGTCCAGATCGGCATCGGCGAACACGATGAACGGTGCATTGCCGCCCAGCTCCATCGTGACCCGCTTGACCGTGTCGGCGCTCTGCCGGCTCAGCAGCTTGCCGACGGCTGTCGAGCCCGTGAAGGACAGCTTGCGGACCGTCGGGTTGGAGGTTATCTCCTCACCGATGGGTGCCGGCTGTCCGGTGACGATGTTGAGCACACCTGCCGGCAGACCGGCCTGCTCGGCGATGCTGCCGAACGCCAAGGCCGAAAACGGTGTCAATTCAGCGGGTTTCACCACCACGGTGCAGCCCGCCGCCAGCGCCGGCGCGATCTTGCGCATGATCATCGAGCTCGGGAAGTTCCACGGCGTGATCGCAGCGACGACGCCGATCGGCTGGCGCAGCACCATCAACCGCCGGCCGTGCGCGTCCGGCGCGAGGATCTCACCGTTGACCCGGCGGGCCTCCTCCGCGTAGTACTCCAGGAAGGTCGCGCCGCTGATCACCTCGGCCCGTGCCTCCGCGAGCGGCTTTCCCTGCTCCCGGGTGAGCAGTTCGGCCAGCTCGTCCGCGCGAGCGGTCATGGCGTCATACATCCGCATCAGGAAGGTGGCCCGCTCCTTCGCGGTGAGGGCCGACCAGGCGGGTAGGGCATCCGCCGCGGCGCGGATCGCCGCACGGCACTCGTCGCGGCCCATGTCCGGCACCGTGCCGACGAGTTCGCCGGTTGCCGGATCGGTGACGTCGATGCGTGCACCCGAGTCGGCGTCGCGCCACGCTCCGCCGATGAATGCCTTGCCCTCGATCAGGGCGGCTTCGGTAACTGACATCTCGGTGTCTCCTCTGCTCAGGGTGCGACGGTGACGACGGCGTCGGCGGCCCAGCAGTCGTCGACGCCGACGATGAGCGGGTTGATCTCGACGGTCTGGTACTTCTCGAACGAGTCGTCGCAGAATGCCGTGCACACGGACTCGACGACCGAGACGGCCCTGGGATGGTCGACGACGCCGACGGCGGCGAGCAGTCGCTCGGCCTCGCCGGCGGCCAGCGGGAGGCGTCGAGTGGTCGAACGGTTCGCGATCTCGGTCGCCGATCCACCCAGACCGACGACCACGTAGCGGCCGAGCACCGGGTCGGTGTTCAGCCCGACCAGGATCTCCCGGCCGAAGACCATCTCCTCGACCAGACAGCCTTCCACCTGATCCGCGGAAAGCCCTGCCTGGACGACGTTCTCGGTGATCTGTGCGATAGCTGCAGGCAGTCCCGCGTGCCCGGCAACGCCGAGGAGCACCCCGCCGATCTTCGCCTTGTGGCTCACCGGAGCGATGACCTTGACCGCGAACGGCGGCTTGAGCCCTGCGGTCGCTTCCGCCGGGTCCTCACCGGCGGCGACGCGTGCCCCACCCACGACAGGAACGCCGGCGGCGGTGACGAGCTCACGCGAGTCGGCTTCGCTCAGCACACCCGCCTCGGGGGCCGCGGTGGCGGACGACGACTTCTCGCGCGCCGGTGCCGGGAAGAGTTTGCCGAGGGCGGCGAACGTCAGGTGCAGGTTGTCAAGGACGGCGACGTGCGGATGCTCCTCCCGGTACCTGCGGGTGAAGTCGGTGTCCGGCACGGGAGCCATCGCGGTGATGATCAGCGGCATCTCGTGCTCGGTCGACAGGCGCGCGAGGTCGCCCCAGTTCCAGGTGTGCACCGACTCGTGGACGGTCTCGGAGGGGAACTGCACGCTCCACGGCATGAGGACCAGCCCGGTGTTGGGGTCGGAGAAGACGCAGCCGTTGACGCTCTCGTCGCCCTCACGTCGTTTGACACCGATCACATCGAGCGGGTTGTCGATCAGCGAACCCGGCCCGGCCAGCGCGCGGATCCGCTCGATCGTGGTGTCGGCGAAGGTCGTCAGTTTCACGCCGTACCGATCGGACAGGTCGCTGCTGAGCGCAGCCGCGCCACCGGAGCCACCGAGCACGGAGACCGCGCGGTCCCGGCCCTCCTTGACGCCCAGCAGCACCAGCGTGGCAAGGCGCACGAACTCGTCGACGCCGTCGGCGCGCAGCACCCCGTGCTCGCGCAGCAGCTCGGAGAAGACCGAGTCCGTGCCGGCGATGCTCGCGGTGTGGGACATGACGGCCTTCTGGCCGCGTTCGGACACGCCGGACTTGAGCACGATGATCTGCTTGCCGAGCTCCCGCGCCGTGCGGAACGCAGCCGCGAGACGCTCGACCTGGTCGCCGCGCACGCCCTCGATGTAGGCGCAGACGACCTTGGTGGTGTCCCGCTGCAGCGCGATCTGCAGCGCCTCGGGGACGGCGTTGACCGCGCCGTTGCCCGTCGACACGCAGAAGTCGAGACCGAGGCCCTCCTGTGCGGCCGCCGCGACGAACGCCGACAGCAGCGCGCCGCTTTGCGAGACGATCGAGACGGGGCCGGCCTTCGACTCCAGCCAGATCGGCTCCGCGACGGCGCAGATCTTGTCCGCGAAGTCGGCGAAACCGACGCAGTTGGGACCCCAGAGCCGGGTCTGGGTTCCGCTGACGATGTCGATGAGCTCCTGCTGCAGCTGCGCGCCGGTCTCATCACCTCGTTCGACGAATCCGTCGGTGACACAGACGATGTCACGGGTCCCGGCTGCGGTGAGTGTGCGCACCGCCTCGACCGCTGCCTCGCGTCGGATGGCGATGATCGCGGCGCGCGGGGTGCCGGGGAGAGCGGAGACGTCGGGCACGGTCGCGAGCCCTTGGATCTCCGCGTGATTGGGCGTCACGGGAACGACGTGCAGGTCGGGGTTGAGGGTGGTCAGGTTGTGAATGGCGCACGTTGTCCAGAAGTTGCGCGGCGAGGCACCGACGACGGCGATGAGCTGGCGGTCCATGGTGGTGGTGTTCTCCTTGGTGGGTGGTCAGTCGATGCTGGAGCCGGCCGCTGCTTCGGCGGGTTGGGGGATGGAACCACCCTCGGCATACCACTGGCGGGCTGCCTTGATACCGAGCTCGGCGAGGGTCTGTGACATGTGCTCGTTGCCGGCCGAGGTGTGGATGAGGGCGTCCCAGGTCGCGCACACCTCCAGGGTGTCGCGGAAGCCCTGGCGGTTCAGGACGTCGTTCGCAGCACGCTTCTTGATCTCGAGCATGTCGCGCGGGGTCTTGGAGACCTCGTACGCCAGCTCGCGTGCCTTGCTGAGCACGTCCTGCTCGGGCACCGAGTAGTTGGCGAAACCACGCTGGGCGGCCTCCGGGCCCATCATGAAACTGCCCGCCGTGTAGGAGAGCTCACGGGCCTTCTTGGAGCCGATCGCGTATGACGAGACCGGGCCGAGCATGCCGCCGCCGATCGGCAGCACGGGCCAGCCGATCTTGGTGTCGTTGCCGACCACTGCGAGGTCCGAACAGTTGGGGATGAGGGTCGCACCGCCCATGCAGAAGCCGTGAACGGCGGCGACAACGGGCTTCGGAAACTCGAAAACTGCTGTGAACGCCCGAAGTTGGGGCCGAAGGCGCAACCAATCAGCGTGCGCGATCCGCTGGTGGTAGCCGCTGTCCTCCCGGTCCGCGGAGGGTTGCTTGCCGACGTCCCAGCCGACGCTGAACGCCCGCCCCTCACCGCGGACGATGACGACGGAGACGCTGTCGTCGGTCGCGAGGTCGGCCAGGGTGCGCTCGTAGGCGTCGAAGAGGTCGTCGTTGAAGGCGTTGAGCTTCTCGGGGCGGTTGAGCACGACCTCGGCGACGACGCCGTGCTGCTCGGTGCGGACTGCTGACATGGATCTTCCTTCGGTCTGTGGCGGATGCGAGTTGCGGCGGTGCGTCATACCTGCGGGGCGGCGGCGAAGATCGCCCGCGGGGTGTCGACGAGCATCGCGTCGATCTGCTCCTCGGTGACCCCCGCGGAGCGCAGTGCCGGGAGCACGTCCTCGCTGATGTGGCCGAACCGCCAGTTGGGCAGGTTCTTCGCCCGGTAGTCCGCGGGGAAGTTGCTGCTGTGGCAGGACGTGTCGTGGGAGAGGACGAGCCGGTTGCCGTAGCCGCGCTCGATCAGGTCGACCACGGTCTTGACCCGGCGGTCGAAGTCGAGCCGGCTGTCCAGGCCGAAACGGTCCATGCCGAGGTAGGAACCGTTGTCCAGGACGCGTTGCAGGTAGTCCAGGTCGTCGGTGTCACCGCTGTGCCCGATGATCACCCGGCCCAGGTCCACGCCCTCTTCGGCGAAGATCTGCTGCTGTTCCAGGCCGCGTTCGCTGTGCGGGTCGGTGTGCGTGGAGATCGGGGCACCGGTCTCGACATGTGCACGTGCGACGGAGCGCAGCACGCGCTCGACGTCGGGTGTCACGCCGGGCTCGTCGGTGGCGCACTTCAGGATCGCGGCCCGGATCCCGGTGCCCGCGATGCCTTCGGTCAGGTCACGGACGAACATGTCGACCATCGGCTCCTCGACGTCGACCAGGCGCCCCGGGCCGCGCAGCCGTAGGTAGGTGGGCAGCTCGGTGAAGGTGTAGAAGCCGGTCGCCGCGATGATGTTGACCTCGGTGCGTTCGGCGACCTCGCGGACCCGTCGGATGTCGCGGCCGAGGCCCAGCACGGTCAGGTCGACGATGGTGTCGATGCCGGCCGCCTTGAGTGCGTCGAGTTTGGCGACCGCGTCGTCGATCCGGACGGCGTGGTCCCAGCTCTCCGGGTAGTTCACCTCGTACTCCTGGTTGAGAACGAAGACGTGCTCGTGCATCAGGACGCGACCGAGGGCGGTGTTGTCCTGGCTGCCGGCAACGGTGGGAACGTTGACCATTGGGTGTCTCCTTGGTGGTTCGGGTCGCTGAGGTTGGGCCGGATCGAATGCTCTTGGGCACCAACGAATGGCCGCCGCGGACGGCGGGATCGCGGAGTGCGAAAAATAGTGTTCGCCATTGACAATGACGCGCGTGTCATGTTTAGTCAAGAGCGACTTCTCAAACAGCACCCGATCCAAGGGGCTCGCCGCAGCTGGGTCGCTCGACCCGTGCTCCTCACCAATGACTGGAGTTGACATGACCGACCTCTCGAAGCCGCACTACGGCATTTTCAGCCTCTCGAACGTTCCGCCGTGGAACACCCACCACGAGGTGGTCCAGAAGGCCATCGAGCAGATCCAGGTGGCCGACAAGCTCGGCTTCGAAGAAGCTTGGGTCGCCGAGCACAACGGCCGCCGCTACGGCATCATGACCTCGGCGCAGCTGCTGCTCGCCGCGGCGGCCGCCTCCACCACCCGCATCCGCCTCGGCTCCGGCGTCTCGCGGCTGCCGATGCACCACCCGCTGCGGTTGGCCGAGGAGTACGCCTACGTCGACCAGCTGAGCAACGGCCGCCTCAACTTCGGCATCGGCAAGGCGTACGACCGCCTGGAGTTCCAGGCGTACAGCATCCCGGAGTCCGAGCGTGACGAGCGGTACGAAGAGGTCTTCGAGGTCGTCATGCAGGCCTGGACGACGGGCAAGGTGAAGTTCAAGGGCAAGCACTACCAGGTGCCCGGCCCGGGTGACGTCGCCGACGAGATCGAGTTGTTCCCCGAGGTCTACCAGAAGCCCACCCCGCCGGTGTTCGTCATGGTTTCCGCCAGCGAGGAGTCGCTGCGGATGGCCGCCCGCCGCGGCTTCGCCTTCGTGCTCGGCCAGCGGCCGACGCGGGACGACGTGAGCCGCCTGGTGGAGGTCTATCGCGAGGAGGGCCGGGCCGCCGGCCACTCGTTCGACTCGATCGACGAGAACATCGCGCGCTCGTCGCAGCTGAAGGCGATCCACGTCTCCGACAACCGGGAGCAGGCGATCAAGGAGTACCACGACGGCTACATGTGGTACGTCGGCATCCTGACCAACCGGGCCAAGGTCGGTCTGGGCATCGACGAGCTGACCTTCGACGAGTACATCGAGCGCAAGGCGCTCATCCTGGGCTCGGCCGACGACGTCGCGCAGGAGCTCGCCGACTTCCACAGCCACACCGGCCTCGGCGGCCTGGTCGCGTGGTTCGACGCCGGCAGCCAGCCGCAGGAGCAGGTGCTGCGCTCCATGACCGACTTCGCCGAGAAGGTCCGCCCGCAACTCTGACGCCGGACCGCACGGTCCGTCGACCACTCATCGATTGATCCGAAACTGATTGCGGTACCGCCTCATTCGGGCGGTACCGCAATCCCGGCATGCCCGGTTCGGACCCCCACTGACGGAGAACTGCGCCCCGACGGGTGCGAACGAAAGGAGGCCCCCGTGGACTTCGAAGTCCCCGAAGAGGCCCAGGAAGCGGCCAAAGGACTCAACGAGTTCATCGACCGCTATGTCATCCCGCTCGAGGAGAAGAACGCGGACCTGCTCGGCAGCGAGCGCACCCGGTATGACGAAACCGGCCGCTACCGCCCCGAAGTGCTCGAGCTGCGCAAGCAGGTACGCGTCGAATCGGCGAAGGCCGGCTTCTACACGATGTTCGGCGACCCCGACCTCGGCGGCGGTGGCCTGTCGCCGACCGCACTGGTGCACGTGCAGGAGGAACTGACCAACCACGTCGGCCCGAGCCGGCCGCTGATCCACGAGAACGTCGTGCCGTCGGTGTTCACCAACGGCCTCAGTCCGCTGCTGTTGCACCTGCAGCCGCAGGTCCGTGCGAAGTACGTCGACGGCATCGGGTCCGGCGAGAAGACCTTCTGCTTCGGCCTGTCGGAGCCGGGTGCCGGCTCCGACGTGCAACGCATCCGCACCAAGGCCGTTCGCGACGGTGACGAGTGGGTCATCAACGGCACCAAGCAGTGGATCTCCAACGCTCCGTACGCCGACTACTGCGTGCTCTTCGCGGTCACCGATCCGGAGGCCAACAAGGCACGGCGCGGCGGCATCACCGCGTTCTTCGTCGACACCTCGTGGGAGGGCTTCGACTGCAGCGGTGTGATCCCGATCCTCGGCCACAGTGGCACGAACATCGGCATCCTCACGCTGGAGAACCTGCGCGTCCCGGACGAGCACATCATCGGCGAGGTGCACAACGGCCTGGCGCTGGCGCTGCTCGGCATCAGTCGCGGGCGCCTGTCGATGTCGGCCCTGTGCATCGGCACCGCGCGCTGGGCGCTGGCCCAGTCGGTCGCCTACGCCAATCAGCGGGAAACCTTCGACAAGCCGATCGGCCAGCACCAGTCGGTGCAGATGATGCTCGCCGAGATGGCGATGGACATCTACTCCGCCAAGTCGACCGTGGCCCGCACGGCGTGGATGGTCGAGAGCGGCAAGAAGAGCATCAAGGAGACGTCCATCACCAAGGCGCTGTGCACCGAGATGCTGGGCCGGGTCACCGACAAGGCGATCCAGGTGCACGGCGGGATGGGCCTGACCAACGAGCTGCGGATCGAGGAGGCCTGGCGGCATGCCCGTGCGCTGCGCATCCCCGACGGCACCGCCGAGATCCAACGCCGGACGATCGCAATGCGCTTGCTGCGCGGCGACACCGACCTGTAGGAGTTGCGGGTGCCCACTACTGACGAGGCCGGCCTGCCGGCATACCAGGACCTACCGCGGCTGGAGGACATCGGCTCCAACCATTCGTGGGGCGTCTTCGGTGACGACGACAACTTCGGCGCGCTCAACCTGCTGACACCAGCACGGGTCCGCGATGCGATGACGAATGTCCAGACCGGTGAACGGATCTCGTTGAGTCTCGCGCTCAACGAGCCCGACCCACCGCTCTTCCGGCGGCAACCCTTCGAGCACGTGATCAAGAAGTTCGGCAGCATGTATGACGACCGCCTGGACAACTTCTTCCCGCAGGGCTCGACGCAGTGGGATGGTTTCCGGCACCACCGCGTGCGGCAGCACGGCTTCTACGGAGGGGTCACCGACGAGCCGGGCACCGGCAACCAGCGGCTGAGCATCCACCACTGGGGCAGCACCGGGATCGTCGGCCGCGGGGTGCTGATCGACCTCGAAGCGCATCTGCGCGGGGCCGACTACGACCCGCTCGCCGAGCGCCCGATCACCGCGGACGAGGTGCGCGCGGCCGCCGAGGCGCAAGGTGTCGAGGTGCGTGCCGGCGACGTCCTGTGCATCCGCACGGGCTGGCTCGCCGCGTACCGAGCACTCGACAGTGACGCGAAGGCGGACATTGCCCAGAAGCAGTCCGGTCTCTTCTCGGCCGGGCTGCGAGCCGACGAAGCAATCGCCGAACTCCTCTGGGACTGGCACATTTCCGCGATCGCGGCGGACAACCCGGCCGTCGAGGCCACGCCCGGCGATCCAGCGGTGGGCAGCCTGCACCGGCGGGTGCTCGCGATGCTCGGCATCCCCCTCGGGGAGCTGTTCGACTTCGAGACGCTGCGGGAGGGCCTGGCCCGGCAGGGGCGTCGTGACTTCGTCTTTGACGCGGTCCCGCTGGCCCTCGTCGGCGGACTCGGGTCACCCGGCAATGCGATCGCCGTTCTGTGACCCGAATCCGCCGACGGGACTCACCCAAGGCCTGCGTCACTCAGTGGCGCAGGCCTTGGGCGTTCGCGAGGTGCTCGGTCAGCGGCCACGCGACGTCGGCGTCACGCCGCGCCCCACGGGTCCAGCTCTCCGGCGCCGACACACCCGGTGCGCCGTTCCCGCGCTGCTCCCAGTCCAGCAGCACCGTCCGATGGGCGATGCGCCATACATCGTCCCGGCGCTCGAAGACGTCGAAGTAGCGCAGGCCCTGCATCAGGATCTCTGCGTCCGGGTCGAACAGCTCCCGGCGATAGAGGCAGTAGGTCTCCGCGAACGCCTTGTCGGCGTCGCCCTCCGCGCCCAGGACGATGTGCGGCGGACCCATGAAGTGGTAGGTGCTGCGCAGATCCGCGCTGTATTTACCGAGGAACGCCATCACCTCGTCGACCGGCCCGTTGGCCCGCCCGTGGTTGTCGACGGCGTCGTCGTGGTAGCAGTCGCGCATCAGCTCGCGATCGCCCCGGTCGCAGGCGTGCTGATAGCGGGCGAGCACGTCGGCTATCTCGGCGCGGTCCGAAAGCTCCTGCAGATCGATCACGACACCATCTCCTGACTCACCCTGGTGCATCGCACCGCAACTGGAAAGGATTCACAGCAATGACAATTCAAGGATCTACTCCTGATCAGCGACGTCGCGTCGCGCTCGTGACCGGTGCCGCTTCAGGCATCGGTGCTGCCGTCGTACGGCAGCTGTGCAACGACGGGCTCGCCGTCGCCGCAGTGGACCGTGACGCGGATGGACTCGCGACGGTCGCAGGGTCGGTCGGGGACGCCATGGTGATGACGGCGACCTGCGACGTCGTCGACGCCGACGCGGTGCGCGCGGTCGTCGAGTCGGTCGTGGCATGGGGTGGTGGGCTCGACGTCGTCGTGAACGGGGCCGGCATCCTGGTGCGCGCGGACGCCGACGACACGACGTCGGACATCTGGGACCGCGTGGTCGACGTCAACCTGAAGGGAACCTTCCAGGTGATCCAGGCGGCGCTGCCGCACCTGCGGGACGGCAGCGACACGGCGCAGCGGCGCATCATCAACATCGCGTCGGGGGCGGCGACCCGCGGCTACCACTACCCGGCGTACAGCGCGTCCAAGGGCGGTGTGACGGCACTGACCCGGCAGATCGCCTGCGAGCTCGCGCCGCTCGGCATCACTGTCAACTGTGTCAACCCGGGCGTGGTCCGCACCGGCATCAACCGCGACTCGTGGGAGGACGACGCCGTGCGCGAGCGATGGGAGAAGTTGATCCCGGTGGGCCGGCTCGGCGAGCCCGAGGACATCGCATCCCTGGTGGGTTACCTGGCGTCGCCTGCCGCGGGCTTCCTCACCGCGGAGGACATCGCGGTCGACGGCGGTCGATCGAACATCACCGTCAGTCCCTGGTGACCCGGCGGAGCCGGCCGGAGCCAACAGGCTCCGGTCAGCTCTCGCTGTCGACATACGACAGGGCATCGGAGCACACGCGTGCGGTGTGCACCAACTGGTCGATGGTGGCCCGCATCGTGTCGTAGGACACCGAACCGCCGTGGCCCCACAACGTCAGCGTGAAGGCGAGTCCGTGCTGCGGATGGAAGACCGGTGCGGTCGCCGCGTGGAACTCGTGTTCCCTTTGCGGGCTGAGGAATTCGATGTTGTAGTTGGCGCTAGCGCGACGGATCACCTCGCGGAACTCGCGTAGCGCCTCCGGGCTGGGGTCCCGGGACCTGCGTTGGCCCATCGACTCGATCGCCCTGCCGACCGTGTGCCCGACGGTGAAGCCGAATCCGCGCTCGCGGATCGTGTCCAGCATCCGCTCGGCGCGCTGCGCCTCGTCGGTCGCGTCCTTGGGGAGTTGGGACAGCCAGTAGTTGCGGACGCTCTCCGGGCTGTATGCCGCGTGCACCGCGCCGACCGGCGGCAGGAACGGCGTCCGGCGCCCGACGCGGAGCCGTGACATGTGTGACCCGTCGTTCGCCGCTGCGGTGGTGATGAGGTCGCCCTCGTGCAGGACGAGTGCCGTGATCTCGTGCCCGCTGTCGGAGGCGAGGCGTTCGATGATCGGCCGGGCGGCATCGACGAAGCGGAGTTGTTCGAACAGTTGCGGCGTGCCGATCGCCAGCGACCGTGGCCGGAACGAGCCGTAACCGCCACGGAAGAACAGCAGTGACTCGGTGGGACGCTGCACACCCATCTGCACGACCTCACCGAGCACCAGGTCGTGGTCGCCTGCGTCGCGGACCTCGGAGACCCGGCACTCCAGATACGCCACGCAACCGTCGAGAATCGGTAGCCCGAGCGGAGATTCGTGCCAGGCGACCGCGTTGAACTTGTCGTTGCCCGAGGAGGCGATGCGGCGGCACACGACTTCCTGGTCGGCAGCGAGGATGTTGACGCCGAAGGTGTCACCGCACTCGCGCAGTGCCGCCCAGGAGCTGGAGGTCTTCGAGGGCAGGAACGCGATCAGCGGTGGGTCCAGCGACACGGAGGTGAAGGATCCGACCGTCATACCGGTCGGCGTCCCATCGGGCTTCATCGCGGTGACGACCGCGACACCCGTCGGATAGTGGCCGAGCGTCTGGCGGTAGATGCCCTCGTCCGGGGGATACAGGTTGTCCATCGCTCACACCGCCGTGTATCCGCCGTCGATGACCAGCTCGGAGCCGGTCATGTAACGGGATTCGTCGGAGGCGAGATAGAGCACGCCATACGCAATGTCCTTCGGCTCGCCACGGTGACCGACCGGGATCGAGGAGAGGACTCGGCGGTTGTATTCCTGAGCCTTCTCGGAGGTGTCGGCCCGGACGGATGCCTTCGATCCGGTGTCGATGGAGCCGGGATGCACCGAGTTGACCCGGATCCCGCCGGCGGCATACGTCGCAGCGTCGGCCTTGGTCATCAGTCGGATCGCGCCCTTGGTCGCGTGGTAGGTCGGAATCAGCGAATTCCCCACGAGGCCGTACATGGACGACATGTTGACGATGCTGCCGCGCCCCGCTGCGAGCATGTGGGGAACGACGTACTTGGTGCACAGCCACGTGCCGCGAACGTTGACACCGAAGACGTGCTCGAACTCCTCGAGGGTGACTTCGTGCGACGGCTTCTTCGGTCCGGGGATGCCGGCGTTGTTGACGAGCACGTCGATGTGACCGTGGGCGTCGGCGACGCGTTCGACTGCCGCTGAGACCGCGTCCTGGTCACTGATGTCCACGGTCCAGAGGAGGTCATCGGGGTGCTCGCCGGTCTGACGATCGAATCCGATGACCGTCGCGCCTTCGTCCTGCAGGACGCTTCGGGTGGCCGCACCGATGCCGGACGCCGCTCCCGTGACGATGCAGACCTTGCCGTCGACTCTTGGCATGAGGGGCTTCCTTTTCAGTGCTTCAACGAGTGTGCTGCATCGACAATGACGCGCGTGTCATGTTTAGTCAAGGGGTGTGGCCGCAGGCGTGTAGATGGTCTTCTTGTTGACGAACTCGTCGATTCCCAGTGAACCGAGCTCACGCCCGATCCCCGATCGTTTGGTTCCACCGAACGGAAGGTCCGCCGCGGAACTCTCGGGGCTGTTGATCCACACCATCCCGGTGTCCAGGCGCGCTGCGAATGCCGCGGCCTTGGCGGGATCGCTGCTGTAGACCGAGGCGCCGAGTCCGAACTCGGTGCCGTTGGCCAGTTGGGCGGCCTCGTCGGCGTCAGCGACGCGGAAGACCAGGGCGACCGGCCCGAAGAGCTCCTCACGGTAGGCGCGCATCGCGGGGGTGATGCCGGTCAGCACCGTCGGCCTGACGAAACAACCCGGGCCCTCGACCCGGCCGCCGCCTGCTCGCACCTCCGCACCGTGCGCGATCGCGTCGTCGATCTGCGACATGAGCGAGTCGACGGCGCCCTGTGACGACATCGGCCCGAACTCGGTGTCCGGGCTGGTGGGGTCGCCCACCTCGACCGCGTCGAAGGACTTGGCCAGTTGTGCGACGAACTCGTCGTAGAGGTCGTCAACCACGATCATCCGCTTGGATGACGTACATGCCTGGCCTGCGTTCATGATCCGCCCGAGCACGGCGTCCTGGACCGTCTTGGCCAGGTCGTCCGAGTCGAGGACGACGAACGGATCGGACCCTCCGAGTTCCAGGATGACCTTCTTCAGGTGCCGTCCGGCGACCTCGGCGACGGCGGAGCCCGCCCGTTCGCTGCCGGTCACGGAGACACCGGCTATCCGAGGATCGGCGATCATCGTCGCAACCTGTTCGTTCGACGCGAAGACGTTGATGTACGCGTCGGCGGGGAGACCTGCGTCGTGGAAGATCTCCTCTATTGCCTTGGAGGACTCCGGACACTGAGGTGCATGCTTGATGACGATGGCGTTGCCGGCGACAAGGTTCGGTCCGGCGAAACGGCACACTTGGTAGTAGGGGAAGTTCCAGGGCATGATTCCCAGGAGTGAACCCATGGACTCCTTGCGGATGACCGCGTGACCGCCATCCTTCGGGTTGAACTCGGTCTCGAGCAGGAAACCAGGACCTTGATCGGCGTAGTACCGATAGATGTCGGCCACGAGGCCGAGTTCCCAGAGCGCCTGGCTGAGGGGCTTGCCCATCTCGCGGGTGATCAACAGCGCGAGCTCGTCCTGTCGTTCGAGGTACAGGTCACTCACGCGCCCCAGGACGGCGGCGCGCTCCTCGACCGGGACCTGCCGCCACGAGGCGTACGCCGCACCCGTTCGAGCGAGAACGTCGGCGATCTCGTTGTCGGTTGCGGTGGGGAAGGTGCTTTCGATCTGTCCCGTGGCGGGGTTGGTGACTGCGTACTTCACGCTCATTCCAGGGCCCTTCTGGTGATTTCGGTCGACGCCGTGTGATGTCGAACACGGGTGCCGCTGCCTCGTGAGATGACAATGACATCAGTGTCATGTCTAGTCAAGACCCGGATGTATCGGGCCTCATTGGAAGCGGATTACAAATCCTGGTATTTCTCGATGATTCGCTGCCATTTCGGAAGATCGTGCGCGCCGTCGATCTGTTGCTTGAGGCCGGCTTCGCTCGTCACGGGTACTGCGACACGATCAACTCCAAGTGATGCCAGCGCTTCGAGCTCGGCCTCACTGTCGGGCATGCTCACGGTGATCTCGATCTGTTCAGGATCTCGGCCCGCCGTCTCGGCTGCGCGCCACAGGGTGTCACGCAGCTCGCTCGAGTAGCCGCGCGCTGGGAAGTAGCCGTCGCCCAGTCGGCCCGCTCGTCGTGCCGCTACCTTGCTGTCGCCGCCGATATGGATCGGGATGGACCCGTTCTTCGGTTTCGGCTCCATGTTGATGTCGTGGAGTTCGAAACCCTCGATCTTGGGGTCGTCCGCGGCTCCCCAGAGATAGCGCAGGATGTCGATGGAGTCATCCATCCGTCTCCCGCGATCGGCGAAGGGACAGCCGAGGGCCCGGAACTCCTCCTCCAGCCAACCGGAGCCCAGGCCGAGCATGAGGCGGCCGTTGCTGAGGTTGTCCAGGGTTACCGATTCCTTGGCGAACAGCACCGGATTCCGCATCGGAAGGACGATGACGGCCGAGCCGAAGCGGATCCGTTCCGTGACGGCGGCGCAATAGGCCATCCACACCATCGGGTCCGGGATATAGGTCTGGGCCGTCGCCTCGGGGATCCGGCCGTCTTTGGTATAGGGGTACTGCGACTCGTAATTCGGTGGGATCAGTACGTGTTCAACGGTCCAGACCGACTCGAACCCGGCATCTTCGGCTTGACGAACCAAGTCGCGCGCGGCGTCCGGGTTGGTGTAAGGGCCTGTGTTCGCGTACCGGATTCCAAACTTCACGATGCACTCCCGGAGTCAGTCCTGTATGCCGATCGCTCGGCAACCTTCGTCCCCGCAGAGATATCGGGGGTCTGCCGGAACTCCTGTGGAGGACCGGATATCCGTATGCTGCTCGAATATGACACGCGTGTCAATGGTTGGGGTGAAGTCAGCGGTACCGAGTCATCACCTCGCGCAGCCATTTCCGCGGTGGTCACGCCGCGGTGGCCGAGTAAGGGCGAGGCCCGCCGCGGTGGCCGAGTAGGTCGAGCCGTTAGGCGAGACCGTGATCGAGGTCCCGCGCCCGCGCTCGCCGAGTCATCGCCCCGCGCAACCCATTTCAGCACCGCCATTTCAGCGCCCGGTCATTCCCGCGGTGGCCGAGTAAGGGCGAGGAACGAGCCCGCATCGAGGTCCCGCACCGTCCCGGTGGTCAGGCGACCTTGTCGGCACGCCAGCCGGGCATGGCACCTTCGGTCCGGCCGGGTCGCGACGGGCCGGGTCCTGACCGGCGTCGCCACCACGGTCGCCGGCGACGTGGTCGTGGTCCGTGCCCGGGGCCTCACCCGCACCGTCGTCGGCGTCACTGTCGCCGGCGTCGCCCTCGTCGTCGCTGGTGCCGGTGCTGGCGCTGGCGCTGCTGGTTGCGGCCTCAGTGGTGGTGGCGGGTTGGGGTGCGGATAACGCGGTGACCGCCTGCTTCAGGATCGCGGCGTTGGCGGGGCACAGGTCGGCGATCAACCGGATCATCCCGGTCGGCAGCGTCCGCCACGTCAACGACTCCACCTGCTCCAGGTGCGCATCCTCATCCGAGAGTTTGTCCGCGTCGTACTTGGCGATGATCCGCCGGGTCAGTTCCGTGACACCCCGGGCACCCAACGCGGGGTCCAGTTGCAGGAACCACGCCTGGATGTCCTCCCGGGCCGCGGCCGGTAACACTTCGGCGACTTTCGCGGTCTGCCGCAACGCCGTCCGCGCGGTGCCCAGCGTGCACGACCCGTCCCGCACCGCCGCGGCGATGACGTGGTTGCGCCGGTCCCGGCACGCCTGCGCCACCACACTGATGGTGGACGCCGCAGCCGGTTCAATACTGGTCCCGGCAGCGGTGGCGCACCCGGTCACCCACTGGGTCGCGTTCGCCGCATCCGAGGTCAACAACACACCCCGGTCCAAAGCATTCGCGGTCGCCAACGTCGCGACCTGCCCCGCGCGGGCCTGCAGCCGCAACAACACCCCGACGAGGTCGGCCTCCTGGTCGTCCCCGAGTTGCTCCAACACACCCGGCAACTCATCCAACGCTTGGACGGTCGCGGTCACCTGGTCCAGGAGGCGGGGCCCCAGACCGGGCTCCGGCCGCCGCTTCGGGTCGTACCCGTCCGGGATAGTCGTATCCGGTTGTACTGGTGCGGGGTGGTCGGGCACGTGCAGGGGAGAGTCGATGGCCATGACGGTCGGATCCCCCTGTCCCCTGGGTGTTTTCGTTGTCATGATTCTATCGGGTAACGTTCAGGAAGTACAGAGATTGTGCGAACATTTCTTCGATATAATTGATGCGAAACGTATCGGCTCGCGGGGTCGTGAGGCACGCGCGGGACCTCGATACGGCTCGCCCTTGCGGGCTCGCCTACTCGGCCAGCGCAAAATGACCGGCTCGTCTACTCGGCCACCGTGGGGTGACCGGCTCGTCTACTCGGCCAGCGCGGGGTGGCGCGGGACCTCGATACGGCTCGCCCTTGCGGGCTCGCCTACTCGGCCACCGCACCGGTGCGCGGACCTCGATACGCTTCCCCCGCTTCGCTCCTCCAGCTACTCGGCCAGCGCGACGAGGCGCCTACTCGGCCACCGCACCGGTGCGCGGACCTCGATACGCTTCCCCCGCTTCGCTCCTCCAGCTACTCGGCCAGCGCAAAATGACCGGCTCGCCTACTCGGCCGGCGCAGCGGTGGTCGGCTGGTTACTCGGGGCGCACAGCGAAACGGCTTGGCGCTTACTGCATTAGAGCGAGGCGGCCGGCGGCGTGGAGCACGCGGAGGGCGTTCAGGGTGACCATCAGGTTCGGCTCGCCGGCGGGGCCCCAGTCGATGACCTCGGGTGTCACTCTGCTTCCAGATGGACGCCACCACTGCGCGGCCGCATCCCACCGCCCGTCCGGTCGGCGCTTCGTCTCCAGCAGGTCCAGTGCGTCGGCCGCGCGTGGGTCGGTGGCCTTACCCACCTGCGCAATCAGCAGCAGCGCGGACAGCAGGTCGTAGTGCCAGTACGACGGGTACGGCGTCGACAGCCATCGGGCGTTGATCGGGGCGCCGGAACCGGACCTTCGGAAGACCCGATGGTTGAGGAAGAGCTCCACCGCACGGTCCACAGCGCCGCTGGCACCGGAATCTCCTGTGGCTCTGGCATATTCGGACAATCCCCACGCCGTGCAACCCGACTCGTGGAACGACGAGCGACGCCCCGAAGCGCGATGGTCACAGTTCCACCCGCCGTCCGGCCACTGCCAGGAGACGATCGCCTCGGCAAGCTGCCCGGTGCGCTCGTCGCCCGCGAGCCCGAGTCGCACGCAGGCACCCAGCGCGTTGCCGTGGATGCTGGCGTGGGACCGCACCAGACCGTCGACGACCGGCGGTGGCCGACGCAGATCCGCGCTGATCCACGCCAGCACATGCTCGGCCGCGGCGGCAACTCGCGGATCGTCGCCGGGTACCCCGAGTTGGGCGAGTGCGACCAGTCGCCAGTGCGCGCCGGTCCACTTGCGGTACGGGTCGGTGCCGAAGCCTCCGTCGGCCCGTTGACCGGCGAGCAACGCCGAGACCCAGGGTCCGCTGAGCACGTCCTCGCCCGCCCGCGGCACTCCCAACAGGGTATGCCGCGACAGCTCACGCACCGCAGCCTCCGGCGCCGCGAGCAGCCACTCGACGGCGAACTGCGTACCTGCGTCCATCCCTCCAGCATGCCAACCCGGAGCGCGCGAAAACACCCCACGTCACTTCGGTCCTCCCTCCACTCTTGCTGAAAGTCGCTCGGGCACAAGCTGATCGAATGGCAAAGCGCCGGTCTGGATTCAGTCTTCATTCGCCCTCGCACCCCCAGTCGTGGCACCTCCGGCTCATATGATGCGGCGCGCGATAGCCGATTCCGACCCTGCTCCGTTCACCCCTGGGGCCAGACGACTGCGCTTCCTTCCACCCCTTCAAGGAGGCCACCTGTGAAAGCCATGCATTGGCTCGTCCGATCCGTCGCAATCGCGACAACCGTTGCGGCTGCGAGCTTCATACCGATAGCCGGCACCGCGCACGCGGCGAGCGACTACTCCCTCGTCACCCTTCCGGATCAGGGAGAAAGTGCCATCTACGACTTCGTGAACACCGCCACGAAGTCGATCGACGTCACGATCTACGAATTGCGAGACACGACACTGGTGAACGATCTGGTAGCCAAGGAGAAGGCAGGAGTCACGGTCCGGGTCATCTTCGACAGCCAGCATTCGTCGATCGACGGTGCGGCATACACCGCATTGCAGAACGCCGGCGCGGGAGTGACCTACTCGTCGTCGTCCTTCGTCTACACACACCAGAAGACGATCACCGTCGACGGCACCGAGTCCTACATCAGCACAGGCAATTTCGACACGAAGTACTACTCCACGTCACGTGACTACGGCATCTTCGACACCAACCAGTCGGATGTGTCCGCTATCGAGGCGGTCTTCGACGCCGACTACGCCAAGACCTCCATCACACCGTCCGACGGCGCCGATCTCGTGTGGTCGCCGACCGATTCGCAGACCCGGATCCTCAATCTGATCAACGGTGCACAGACAAGCCTGGACGTGCAGGAGGAGGAGTTCGGTGACCCCACCCTCGTCAACGCAGTCGTCGCGGCAGCGCAGCGCGGTGTGGCGGTGCGGGTGGTCGCGGAGAACGAAGACGACGACTACACAACGGAATTGAACGAGGTCACCGCAGCAGGTGGCCAGGTCAAGACCTACACGGACCCGAGCGGCTACTACATCCACGCCAAGGCGATCGTCGCCGACTACGGCACCGCCGACGCGAAGGTCTTCGCCGGCTCGGAGAACTTCTCCGACAACTCCCTGAACCACAACCGCGAGCTCGGCCTCATCGTCAGCGACTCCGGCATCGTCAACGGCATCGAGCAGGCCTTCGACGACGACTTCGGTTCGACCGGCGGGGGCGGTGGCGGCACCAGCGGCTGCGGGTCGAGCCAGCTGCTCGGGAACGCCGGCTTCGAGAGCGGTACGGCGTCGCCATGGAGCGTGTCGTCCGCCCAGGTGTTGTACGACGGCAGCAAAGAACCGGCCCACACCGGATCCTGGGACGCCTGGCTCGACGGCTACGGCACCAGCCATACGGACACCCTCTCCCAGACCGTGACGCTGCCGGCGAATTGCACTGTCTCCGCGTCATTCTGGATGCACATCGACACCGCCGAGACAACGACCACATCGAAGTACGACACCCTCAAGGTGCAACTGCTCGCGAGCGACGGCAGCGTGCTGCGCAACCTCTACACCTACTCCAACCTCAACGCGAACACCGGCTACAGCAAGTACACCTTCGACCTCTCGGCGTACGCCGGGCAGGCTGTCACGCTGAAGTTCACCGGGTCCGAGGACTACACCGACCAGACGAGTTTCGTCATCGACGACGCGTCGATCGCCACGTCCTGACGCGGACGCGGGTCACCCGGACGCAGGTGGCCCGCAAATCCGGGTGCGCGACGGGCGCTCGGTCGCAAAGATCTGCTGTATGACGACTGAGCGCGCCGCCTCGCCCGACCTCACCGGGCTGCGACTCGACCCCGCAGCGTTCCCGGGGTGGCAGGTGCGCGCGTTGCGCTTCGACGACGCGGGCGCGGTCGCGACGGCGATGGCGGCATCCGAACTCCACGACACGGGCTTGGTCAGCATCGAGGAAGCGGACATCGTCGGCGACTGGCAGCGACCGTCCTTCGACATCGCGGCCTGCACGGTCGGCGTCTTCACCTCGTCCGGGGAGCTCGCGGCATACGCCGAATATCCCGGTGCCGACCGATACGACGCCACAGTCCGACCGCCGTACCGCGGAAGGGGACTGGGCACCGCGCTGGCGGACTGGGTGTGCGCCCGTGCCAGAGCGAAGGGCGCCGCGATGGTCGGTATGCCGGTGCCGGCGGGTTCCGACGGCGAGCGCCTGCTGCGCGGACTCGGGTTCGCCGAGCGATGGACGTCCTGGGCGCTGCGCCTGCCGACCGATGTACGGATCGACCGCCCGCACCTCCCGGACGGCCACCGGATCCGCAATGCAACGTCCGTCGCCGACCGGTCGGCGGCATACGACGTGTTGGAGGACGCCTTCCTCGAGTGGTCGGACCGCCGCAAGGCGACGTACGCCGATTTCGCCGCGCAGACATACGAACGGCCCGGTTTCGCGGACTGGCACATGCGAGTCCTGTGCCGGGACGCCCCGACCGGGGAGGAGGAGGTTGTCGCTGCTGTGTTCTCGGTCATCGACAGCAACCACGGGTCGGTGTATGTCGACCGTCTCGCCGTCCGCGCCGACGCTCGGCGTCAGGGACACGCGCGCGCACTGCTCGCCGATGTCTTCGAGATCGGCCGGACGCACGGCGCCACCGGCTTCGAGCTGTCGACCGACTCGCGAACCGGCGCCCTCGGCCTCTACACCGGCCTCGGCATGGAAGTCACCAGCACGTGGGTCAACCTCGCCGCGCGACTCGGTGTCACGTCATCGGGTCCGTGACATCGGCGACCCGGGCATGCAGGGCCCGGATGACGTCCTCGGCGGTCACCGTCGCCGAGACGCCGTGGCCACCGCCGCCGATCGAAATCGTGCCCGTGACACGGGAGTCCGCGATCACCGGCCAGGCCTGTGCAGCGCCGAAGGGCGTGATGGTCCCGCGTTCGTAGCCGGTCACGTCGAAAGCCGTCGCTGCGTCCGGCATCGAGAGTCGTTTGACGCCGAGCAGGTCGCGCAGTTTCGGCCAGGAGATCTTCCGGTCGCCCGGTACCAGCACGAAGAGGAAGTCGTCCTCGTCGCGGCGGACCACGATCGTCTTCGCGATCTGGGCCGGCTCGATGCCGCGGACCGCGGCCGCCTCGGCCAACGACGGGACCGGTCCGTGCCGAACGATCTCATGGTCGATACCGGCAGCGGTCAGTGCCGCCGCCGCACGTTCCTCGCCGGTGCTCATCGGTCACTGCCTGCCTGTCGATGGTTGCTCCGTCACACCGCAACGTTCGCGGATGCTCCCGTCATACCAGCGAGCAGTCAGTCAGGTCGGACGAGGGCCGACGCGGGGCAGGCGAGCGGACCGTTACGGTCAGCCGATCGCGCCCGACCGGGTCACCACGATGTCGCCGAGCGACTCCAGGTGGTGACACTCGTCGACGAACAGCACCTCGCGCACCACCTCGACGGCCCGGACGCCCGCGGCGCCGATGAACAGGTGATGGCACCTGTTCAGGTGGCGGTCCCCCTCGACCAGCCATTCACGTGCCCAGCAGGTGAGGCTCTCGGCGAGGCGCCCACCGGGTGCGGCGTCGGCCGTGCGCGGCAGCCACTGCACGGTGACCCGGTCCGGCGTCGAGAGTGCCGGCGGCCCCGACTCGATCGGCGTCTCGATCAGCACTTGGCCGAAGGCGTCAGCGGGCAACGCGGCGACGAGTTGTGCGACGACCTCCAGGTCGCGCTCGTCGCCGGCGATCAGCACGTGGGTCGACGGACCCCGACGGTGGCGATTCATGGCACCACTGTAACTTAGCCAAGCCTTACCTAAAACCCGGGTCCCATTCTGCGGAACGCGGCAGGGCGGGCGGCCACTGGCCGCCCGCCCTGATCCGTGGTGGTGGTGCCTGCTCAGCTCGCGTTGTGCGCCTCGAGCAGCCAGCGGTCCTTGGTCAGTCCGCGCTCGATCTCGATCGCCACGTCCTGGCTGGCCAGGTCGACCTCGTCGAGGCCCTTGATCGCGGCCCGGACGGTCACCAGTGCGGCGTCGATCTGCGCGATCACCTCGGCCACGGTAGCCGGCCACTGCTGGAAGCCCTCGGACAGTGCCGGAAGGGTGTTCTTCTCCGCGACCGTCTGCAGTCGGGAGTCGAGCGGCAGCCCGAGCGCGACGACGCGCTCCGCGGCCGTGTCCGCATAATCCTGGGCGTGCGACACGACGCCGTCGAGCAGCTCGTGGATGCCGATGAAGCTGCCGCCGCGGACGTGCCAGTGGGCCTGCTTGCCGTTGACGACGAGCGCTTCGAGATCGATGACGACCGGCGTGAGGAACTGTGCGGCTCCGGAGGCCAACTCGGACGTCGTGGTGGTGGAGGAGGACTTGGTGGTTGCCATTACTGTCGCCTTTCGCCTTATCTGTACAGAGTCCAGAATTTCCCACTTCCGGACCGCGCGCAAGCAAGCCAAGGCTGACCTTCCCGGCCGACGCCGACCGCTCTATACAGTGGACCGATGTCGGAGGGGGAGCGGGCCAGGGGCAAACCCGGGCTGCCAACCGCCTTCTGGCGATTGTGGATCGGCGAGACGGTGTCGTCGTTCGGCACGTACGTCACCCTGCTCGCCCTGCAGGTGCTGATCCTGGTCACACTGCACGGCAACGCGCAGGACGTCGGCTGGGTGAACTCGTGCCGCTGGTTGCCCTACTTGCTCTTCGGACTCGTCGCGGGGGCGTGGGTCGAGCGCCGGCGGCGACAGCCCGTCATGGTCGTCACCGACCTGGCGGCCGGTGTGCTGCTCACCCTGGTCCCGCTCGCGTGGGTCGCCGGGGTGCTGTCCGTGCCGGTGCTCGCTGCGCTCGTGTTCCTGTATGGCGCAACGACGCTCGTCAACGCGGCGGCGTCCATGGCGGTCCTGCCCCGCGTCATACCGCTGGCGCAGCTGCAACGCGGTCACGCCTTCCTGGACGGCTCGGATGCCGTTGCGCAGACGGCGGGCCCGGCGCTGGCGGGAGTCCTGATCCGGGTGGTCGGTGCTCCGTTCGCGGTCCTCATCGACGCGCTGAGCTACCTGTTCTCCGCGGCGATGATGGCCTCTCTGCGGATCGAGGAGCCGCGGACGCAGCCCGCGGCCGCACGACGCAACGTACGCAGCGAGATCCGCGACGGGATCGGCTGGATCTACCGCGGCCCGCATCTGCGAGCGAACGCGATCAACACGCATGTGTGGTTCGCGGCCAACGCGATCCTCGGCGTCGTCGTGCCCACCTACGGGCTGCAGACCCTGCATCTCTCGGTCATCCAGTTCAGCATCACCACCGCCGTCGCAGGCGTCGGTGCGGTCGTCGGGGCGGCGGTGACCACG
The DNA here is from genome assembly GCF_014190805.1 of Flexivirga oryzae. NCBI lineage: Bacteria > Bacillati > Actinomycetota > Actinomycetes > Micrococcales > Dermacoccaceae > Flexivirga > Flexivirga oryzae. The sequence goes on from NZ_JACHVQ010000003.1 coordinate 466,633, forward strand.
GTCGTCGGTCGGCGACTCGGGACCGGACGCACCGTCATCGCCACCCAGTTCGTGACGATCGCAGGGGTGCTGGTGATGGCACTCGCCGCGACGGCTGGCGGCTGGCACGTGGCCGCGATCCTCGCACTCGGGCAGGGCCTGCACGGTGTCGCGATGGGTGCGAGCAACTCGCACGAGATGGCATACCGGCAGACCATGACGCCGGACCACCTCCAGGCCCGCACGAACATCACCATGCACGCGTTCAACCGGGCCGTGGTCGTCGTCGTGGCGCCGCTGGCCGGGCTGCTCGCGACCGTCGCGGGCACCCGTGCAGCGCTGATCGTCGCGGCAGCCATCTTCACGGTTGCGGTCGCGATCCTGATCGCGTCGCCGTTCCGCACGGTCGACCTCACCGCTGCGAGCTAGGCGCCGGGCGCGCCATACAAGAAAGCGCAGCGACCAGCGGCCGGCGCACCGAGGTGCTAGACCTGAAACCGGACGATCCGCACGTGGTCACGGCAGCCGATGGCCACCGAGCCAGAAGGAGCACGCGCCAGTGAAGATCGCAGTCCCGACAGAGGTCAAGGCGGGCGAGCACCGAGTGGGCATCACCCCGGTCGGCGTGCACGAACTCGTCCGGAACGGCCACGAGGTGCTGGTCCAGCGGGGAGCCGGCGAGGGCAGCTCGCTCGCCGACGACGCGTACGTCGCGGAGGGTGCCCGGATCGTCGAGTCGGCCGACGACGTGTGGGGCGAGGCCGACATCGTGCTGAAGGTGAAGGAGCCGATCGAGGAGGAGTACCACCGGCTCCGTGCGGATCTGACGCTCTTCACCTACCTGCACCTGGCCGCCGACGAGGCGCTCACCCGCGAGCTGGTGAAGACGAAGGTCACCGGGATCGCTTACGAGACAGTGCAACTCCCGTCCGGGATGCTGCCGCTGCTCTATCCGATGAGCGAGGTCGCGGGTTGCCTCGCCCCGCAGGTCGGTGCGCACTCGCTGATGAAGGAACACGGCGGGTCGGGGGTGCTGATGGGCGGTGTCGGCGGTGTCGCCAGTGCGAAGGTCGTCGTCCTCGGCGGCGGGGTGACCGGCCAGAACGCCGCGAACATCGCCCTCGGCATGGGTGCGGACGTCACGATCCTGGACACCGACCTGGAGAAACTGCGGATGACGTTCTGGCGCTACGACAACCGGGTCCGGCAGATCGCCAGCTCCGAGATGGCGGTGCGCGAGCAGGTGCTCGGAGCCGACCTGGTCATCGGGTCCGTGCTGATCCCGGGTGCCCGGGCGCCGAAGCTGGTCAGCAACGAGATGGTCGCCAACATGAAGCCCGGCTCGGTGCTGGTGGACATCGCGGTGGACCAGGGCGGCTGCTTCGAGGACACCCACCCGACGACGCACGCCGACCCGACGTTCCGGGTCCACGGCAGCACGTTCTACTGCGTCGCCAACATGCCCGGCGCCGTCCCGAACACCTCCACCTGGGCGCTCACCAACGCGACCCTGCCGTATGTCGTGCGGTTGGCGAACCACGGATGGCAGGAGGCGCTGCACGCCGACGCCGCGCTCGCCCGCGGCCTGAACACCTATGCCGGGCAGGTCGTCTGCGAGCCGGTTGCCGAGGCGCACGGACTGGAGTACGTCGATCCCGCGAGCGTCATCGGCTGATCCGCAGTTCCGCGGAAGCGGTTGCGGCAGCGCCCTCGATGTGTGAGATTCGAAGCACCGCGCGGAGGGGACACTGCGTGCATGATCTCGAGGGGGAGCGGATGCGTAAGCCCGTCATCGTCGTCGCCACCACCGTTTCCGCGGCGCTGATCGCGGCCTGTCAGAGCGGTTCGGACGCGGCGACGCCGACCGGCAGCACAGGTCAACCGCAGCCGCGCTCCAGCGCTGCGAGCACGCCGACCGGGTCCACGGGCTCGTCGGGGTCGGACGCGGCCGACAGCAACCCTCCGGGCAAGCCGGGCGTGTCCTACCGGGCGGCGCTGTCGCATCCGGTCAAGGACAGCTACTACCCGAAGCACGGCACCCCGTATCTGGACACCCTGCACTACGGGCTGGACCTCGACTGGCGGCCGAGGGCCAAGCGTCTCACCGGCATCGCCACGATCCGGTTCCGCATCACGACCGCGCGTGACAGTGTCCGTTTCGCGCTCGGCACACCCTTGCACGTCAGCAAGGTGGTCCTCGACGGCAAGCGGGTGAGCAGCACCCGCAGCGGCAACAGCGTGACGATCCAGACTGGGCCGCTGACGACGAACTCCCGCCATACCGTTGCCATCTCGTATGCCGGAACGCCTGCGCTGACCCAGGAGCCGGCGATGCGGTCCGACGTGCAGAAGGACGGCTTCCACATCGGGCGGACCGGGAACACCTGGACCTTCCAGGAGCCGTTCGGCGCCTTCACCTGGTATCCCGTCAACGACCAGCCGTCCGACAAGGCCTACTACGATGCCCGCCTCACCGCGCATCGCGGGCAGCAGGGCGTCTTCAACGGTCAGCTCACATCGTCGGTGAAAACCGGTGACAGCACGACGAATTCGTTCCACCTCGACAAGCCGGCATCGTCATACCTGACCACCGTGGCATTCGGGAGATACACCCACCAGGAGGTGACCGGGCCGCACGGGCTACCGGTCAACTACTGGTATGCCGACCGGCACAGCCCGATGTTGCCGCTGATCCGCAAGACCCCGCAGATGCTCTCCTGGATCGAGAAGACCCTCGGCCCGTACCCGTTCGCGAGCGCGGGTTTCCTTCTGGTGCCAGGAAACTCGGGCATGGAGACCCAGACGCTCGTGACATTCAGCGACCAACTCTCGAAGCCCGACCTGTATGAGACCGAGGGTGACGTGGTGCACGAGCTCATCCACCAGTGGTTCGGCGACGAGATCACCCCGACCGACTGGAAGGACGTCTGGCTCAACGAGAGCCTGACCATGTACCTCGAATACCGCTACCTGATCGACCGCGGTTACACCACCGAGTCGAAGGTCTACGGCAGGTTGCAGCGCGGTCAGGACGAGGTGTGGCGCGTCATGGGCGGCCCACCCGGTGCCTATCGGCACGACGACTTCGGCGACATGAACATCTATGACTGTGGCGCGCTGCTGCTGCACAATCTCGAAAAAGCCTATGGCAGAGCCAAGCTCGATGCGGCCTTGAAGGGATGGCCGGCGACCGCGAAGTACGGCAACAGTGATCGGACGAAGTTCGCGGCCTACATGAGCAAGGCGCTCGAATCGAAGGCCGGGCCGTACATCCTGCACTGGCTCACCGCGAAGACGACACCCGCGCCGCTGCCGAAGCAGCCCTGAGCCTCACGCGAGAAGGCGCCGCGCGAGCAGCGTCGAGTCGTCGATGTCGATGCTGACCCCGTCGCGGACCACGGTGCGCGGACGCTGCTCGGCCACCAACACCTCGAAGCCCGAGGGCAATCCGGGCACCAGGTCAGCCGCCAGGAACATCGCCCTCCGCTTCGCCTCGGACAGCTCGGCGAAGTGCGCCGCCGGCGAGTGGCCGACGACCAGCAGGTGCCCGCCGGGAGCAACGGCACCGGCCAACCGGCCCACGGCGTCCACCATCCCGCCGTCGGGCAGGTGCAGGAAGTGCGACGTCACCAGGTCGTAGGAGCGTCCGCCCGCGTCGAACTGACGAACGTCCACCTGCCACCACTGCGTGCGGTCCGCGACGCCGGCCTGCTCCGCGTGCCGGGCGGCGCGCGCCAGGCCGCCCGCGGCGAAGTCCGCACCGGTCACCTGCCAGCCCTGCTGCGCCAGCCAGATGACGTCCCCGCCCTCGCCGCACCCGACGTCCAACGCGGTGCCGGGCCGCAACCCGCTCGCCTCCGCCACGAGCTGCGGATTCGGCTTCCCGCTCCAGACGGAGTCGGCCCCGGCATACCTCTCCTCCCACCCGGCGACCTCGAAGTAGTTGGGGTCTTCGTCGTGTGCGTGCGTCCCGTCGGTGTGCATGCCACCAGCATCCCAAGGTTGTATGGCGCGCGGCGAACGGACTTGCCGGATCGGCAAACCGCTCAGCCGGCCGCGGTCTCCTTCTGCGGCGGTGCGTCGATGACGGTGCGCTCGCCGTGCGGGTTGCGGAAGAACAGCACCGCGATGATCGCGATGATCGCGATCGCGGCCGGGAGGTAGATCGACTCACCCATCGAGCGGGCGAAACCGTGTGCCACGAACGGCGGCAGGTGCACGGGGGTGTTGCTCTGCCTTGCGGCGTAGTCGCCGGCGCCGCTGCCGAGATGGTGCGTCAGGCGGGCCTGCATGACGGCGGCGATGGCGGCGCTGCCGATGACGGCACCCATCTGGCGGGTCATGTTGTAGACGCCCGAGCCGGCGCCGGCACGCTGCGGCGGCAGGGTCCTGGTGGCGGTCACCGAGATCGGGGACCACATGAAGCCGTTCGCCATACCCAGCACCAGCATCGGCAGCACGAGTTTCCAGGTCGGGGTGTCCGGACCGATCACGGCACCCAGCCAGAAGGCCCCGACCGCCAGACAGGTCAATCCGAAACCGGCTACCACCCGCGGGTGGTAGCGGTCGACCAGGTGCCCCACGGCGGGGGAGAGGATCGCAGCCAGGACGGCCATCGGCACGAAGAGCAGGCCGGACTCGATCGGCGACAGTCCCCGCACCACCTGTGCGTAGATCATCATCGGCAACGCGAACGAGGTGATCACGAAACCGACGATGCAGATCGCCACGTTGGCCAGGCTGAAGTTGCGGTCCCGGAAGAGCGCGAGCGGCACCAGCGCGTCGACCTTCGTGCGCGCCTGCCACCACACGAACAACACCATCAGGACGACACCGAGCACGATCAGCAACGGCACAGAGATAATCCCCCACATGGTGCCCCAGTCGTAGGACTCACCCTCCTGGATGCCGAACACCAGGCAGAACAGCCCGGCGCCGCTGAGCGACACACCGACCCAGTCGAAGGTGTGCGAGTGCACCGGTAGCGTCGGCACCAGCCACCACGCGAGCACGAACCCGATGACGCCGACCGGGACGTTGACGTAGAAGATCCACTCCCAGCCCCAGTTCTCGGTGATCAGCCCGCCGACCACCGGACCGACCAGGGTCGCCACGCCCGCGACCGCGCCCCACAGGCTCATCGCCTGGCCGCGGCGCTCGCCGGGGAAGGTCCGGGTGATCACCGCCATGGTCTGCGGCGTCATCATCGCCGCGCCGACACCCTGCACGACGCGTGCCGCGATGAGCATCCCGATGGTGTTCGTGAGGCCGCACCACAGGGACGACAGCGTGAAGAGCGCGAGACCGGTCAGGTAGAGCCGGCGCGGACCGAACCGGTCACCGAGCCTCCCGGTGAACAGCAGCGGCACGGCATACGCGAGCAGGTAGGCGCTGGTGACCCAGACGACACTGTTGATGTCGGTGTGCAGACCCTCCTGGATGGCGGGCGTGGCGACCGACACGATCGTCGAGTCGACCAGGATCATGAAGAACCCGATGCACAGCGCGATCAGCGCGCGCCACGGGTTCACCTGTTGCAGCTCCAAGGGCGGGGATCCTTCTGACGGAGAGGGAAGCACCGGTCAGGATGTCCCGGTGAACCTCCCAACTGTAGGTCCTCGCCCTGATAGGGCAGCTATGTGTGCCCGGTTGCGGGGCAGGCGGTGGCCGAGCTCGTCGAGGTGGCCGAGCTTGTCGAGGTCACCAGGTGTGGTTTCGACAAGCTCAACCAGCTCTTGGCGGATCAACCAGCTCTTGGCGGATCAACCAGCTCTTGGCGGTGCTCCCTACTGCGGATCGGTCGGCGGCACCTCGCCGGTGCTTCCCGGGGCCTCGCCGCCGTCGGTGTCGTGCGGACGCTGCTCGGCCAGCTTGTCGGCGCCCTTCAGGGCCGCGTCCTGCGCCTTCTCGAGCTTGTCGTGATACTTGCCCTGGGTCTTCTCGTCGATCTTCGACGCCAGCTTGCCGAGCGCCCCGGCGAACTTGTCGCGGTTGTCGTGCGCCAACTGCCCGGCCCTCTCCTTCGCCTGCTGAGCGGCGTCCTTGGCCTGCTGGGCGGCATCCCCGGCGTTCTTCTTGAACTGTTCACTGTTCGCCACGGTCGATCTCCTCTGGTGGATGGACCTTCCCTAGGTCTTCAACTATTGATGGCCGTCGAGCCAGATGCAAGGTGACGGCCATCGGCTGTGGGCGTCGGAGCGTCGTCATAGGGTCGGGGCGTGACGTTGATCCTGCACCGTGCCGAGCGCACCGACGCGCTCGCCGACGGGCTGGCGCGGTTGCTGAGCGACCCGCTCGACGACCCGTTCGTGCAGGAGCTGGTCATCGTTCCGACCCGCGGTGTCGAGCGGTGGCTGGCCCAGTCCCTGTCGCACCGGCTGGGCGTCGGCCCGCGCGGTGGCGACGGCATCTGTGCCGGGGTGCGGTTCGTCGCGCCGCGCTCGCTGGTCGCGCTGCTCACCGGCCGCGAACGCGACGACCCCTGGCAGCCCGACCGGCTCGTCTGGCCGCTGCTGGCGGAGATCGACGCGCACCTCGACGAGCCGTGGTGCCGGACCCTCGCCCACCACCTGGGTCACGGGGAGACCGACGAGCTGGGCCGGCATCGTGCCGGCCGGCGTTATGCCGTGGCGCACCGGGTGGCGCGCCTGTTCGCCTCGTATGCCGTGCAGCGCCCGACCGTGCTCACCGCCTGGAGCGCCGGAGAGTTGACCGACGGGACGGGTGCCCGTTTGAAGGACGATCTGGCCTGGCAGGCGCAGCTGTGGCGGCTGCTCGTGGAGCGGGTGGGCGACCCGCCACCGGCGCAGCGTCACGCACGCACCGTGGCAGCACTGCGTGCGGGGGACGATCCGGCGCCGGACGCCGCTCTGCCACCGCGCATCTCGTTCTTCGGGCACACCCGGATGCCGGTCACCGAGCTCGAGCTGATCGAGGCACTCGCAGCACATCGCGAGGTCCACCTCTGGTTGCCGCAGCCGTCGGACGTCCTGTGGACGCAACTGGCGGCAGTCCTGGATCAGCGCGTCGTGCGCCGCACCGACGACGCCAGTGCCGAGCTGGTGCACCACCCGTTGCTGGCCTCCCTCGGGCGTGATGCGCGTGAGCTGCAGCGGGCGCTCCCGCGTGGGGACGAGGACGCGCCCCTGCGATCGGTCGCGCCGGAACCCAGCTCCGTGCTGGGCTGGTTGCAGCACGACATACATCTGAATTCGCTGCCCGACAACGAGGTTCGGTCCCAGCGCCTGGTCGGTGCCGGTGATCGCTCCGTCCAGGTACACGCCTGTCACGGAGCCGCACGACAGGTCGAGGTGCTGCGCGAGGTGCTCACCGGGATGTTGCAGGACGACCCGACGCTGGAGCCGCGCGACATGCTGGTGATGTGCCCCGACATCGAGAGCTACGTCCCGCTCATCCAGGCGGCATTCGGGCTCAGCGACGGTGGGGACGGCGGCGCCGCCGTCGGCGGTCACCCGGCGCACCGCCTGCGAGTCAAACTCGCCGACCGCTCCCTCGCGCGCACCAACCCACTCTTCGAAATCGCCTCGGACCTCGTCGATTTCAGCGCAGGCCGCCTCCGGGCAAGCGACCTGCGGGCGTTCCTCGGACGTGAGCCGGTGCGCCGGCGCTTCCGGTTCGACGAGGAGGACCTGGAGCGCATCGCCACCTGGATCGACGATGCCGAGATCCGCTGGGGCATGGACGGTGCACAGCGGAGCCTCTTCGGTCTGCAGGGTCTGGCGCAGAACACCTGGCGCTTCGGGTTGCGCCGGCTGCTGCTCGGCGTGACCATGAGCCCGGCCGGCGGCGCGAGCGTCGGGGACGTGCTGCCGGTCGACGGCGTGGAGAGCGCCGGGGTCGATCTCGTCGGCCGATTCGCCGAGTTGCTCGACCGGGTCGATGCGGCCATGAGCGCGCTCCGCGACGCCACGTCCAGCGCCGACTGGATGTCCGGTCTGCTCGACGGAGTCGGCGGCGTCTCTGAGGTCACTCGCGAAAATCTCTGGCAGCAAGCACAATTCGACCGCGAGCTGGAGTCGGTGCGGACGATGGCGGCGCAGGACACCACCCTGCGGGTGGCCGACGTGCGGGAACTCCTGCGCGCCCGCCTCGAGGGAAGGGCGACCCGCGCCAACTTCCGCACCGGCACCCTGACCGTCTGCACCATGATGCCGATGCGGTCCGTGCCGCACCGGGTGATCTGCCTGCTCGGCCTGGACGACGGTGTCTTCCCACGCACCAGTGGCGTTGACGGCGACGACGTGCTCGCCCGCGCCCCGCTGACCGGTGAACGTGATGCCCGCAGTGAGGATCGTCAGCTGCTGCTCGATGCCGTGTTGGCGGCGACGGACCGGCTGGTCGTCACCTACACCGGGGCGGGTGAGCACACCGGTGCCGAGCGTCCGCCCGCCGCGCCGCTGGGTGAGTTGATCGACGCCGTCCGGCGCACGGCTTGCTGGCCGGAGGACCGCGACGTCGTCGTGCGCCATCCGCTGCAACCCTTCGACGCCCGCAATCTCGTGCCGCGCGAGCTGGACACACCGGAGCCGTTCAGCTTCGATCGGACCGCACTCGTCGGGGCACGTGCGGCGCGACATCGCGTGCCGCGCCGCTCTCGTGTCGTGACAGCACCGTTGCCACCGCTGCCCCGAGGTGACGTGAGCTTCGCCGACCTCGCCCGCTTCTTCGAGGATCCCGTCAAGGCATTCGTGCGTGACCGGCTGGACGTCGCATTGCCGTTCGACGAGGACGAGCCGGGAGACGCGATCCCGATCGAGCTCGACGGCCTGCAGAAGTGGAAGATCGGTGATCGCGCGCTGAGCGCGTCCCTGGTCGGCACCGGTCCCGACGACATCACTCGCATGGAGCGGCTGCGCGGCGGCATACCTCCTGGCACGCTGGGTGACGAAGTGCTGCAGGACACGATCAAGCACGTCGGGATGTTGCGCGCGCCGATCGTCGAGCTGCTGCGACGTGAGACCGGCAGTGTCGACGTCGACGTGCAGCTGCTGGACGGGCGCCGGCTGACCGGCACGATCGGCGACCTGCGCGGTGACGTGCACCTGCTGCTCACCTACTCCGCGCTGGGCGCCAAGCAACGGCTGCAGTCCTGGCTGGCCCTGCTCGCGCTCATCGCCGGGCACCCCGGCCGACCCTGGCAGGGCGCCGCGGCCGGATGGTTGCGCGGCGGCAAGCGTCGGCAGGCCGGCTACTACCTCGCCGGCGGGCTCGATCAGCAGACCGCGCTGCGGCACCTCAGCGACCTGGTCGACGTCTACGACCGCGGTATGCGGGGGCCGATCCCGTTGCCGCTCAAGACTTCTCTGGCGTATGCCGACAGGCTGCGGCAGCGGCCGGGTCACGAGACATCCGCGTTCTTCGCGGCGAAACAGGAGTGGGAGGGCCGCGGTTACGGACAGGAGCACTTCGCCGGTGAGGGCGAGGCCGCCGCACCCTGCCTGGTGTATGGCGAGGCGCTCCCGCTGACCGAACTGCTCGCCGAGCGCCCCGAGGGGGACGAAGCGTGGAACGGAGCCAGCAGCCGGCTCGGCCAGTACGCCCTGCGGGTCTGGGGCCCGCTCCTCGAGAACCAAGGCGCACAGACATGAACGCCACCACGGCCCTCTCCGACGAATCCTTCGACATCCTCGGCCCGCTGCCGCAGGGCACCACCGTGCTGGAGGCCAGTGCCGGCACCGGTAAGACCTGGACGATCGCGGCGTTGGTCACCCGGTATGTCGCCGAGGGCGTGCACACGCTCGACGAACTGCTGGTCGTGACGTTCGGGCGGGCCGCGTCGCGGGAGCTGCGCGAGCGCGTCCGCGAGCATCTGGTCGCCTGCGCCGAGGCGCTCGACGACACCGCAACGGCACTCTCCGACCCGGTGTTCGCGATGCTCGCCGACACCGATCCCGCCGAACGGTCCGCGCGCGCCCGACGGGTCCGGGAGGCTCTCACGACCTTCGACGAGGCAACGATCGCGACGATCCATCAGTTCTGCCACCAGGTGCTGCGTGGGCTCGGCATCGCCGGCGACAGCGACCCCAACGCGACCCTGGTGGAAGACGTCGACGACCTGCTCATGGAGGTCGTCGACGACCTGTTCCTGCGTGGATTTGCCTGGCAACAGGACAAACCCGTGTTCGATCTGGGTGAAGCACGACGGATCGCCCGGACCGTCGCCGAGGACCCGAGCGCGGCGATCGCACCCACCGAGCCGTCACCGGGATCGGTCGAGGAGCGGAAGGTGCGGTTCGCGCACGCGGTCCGCGCCGAGCTGGCCCGCCGCAAGCGCCGGCTCGGCATCCTGACCTACGACGACCTGCTGTCCCAGGTCGCGGCCGCCCTCCGCGATCCCGACGGCGCGGCCCGTGAGCGCCTGCGTCGCCAATGGCAGGTGGTGTTGATCGACGAGTTCCAGGACACCGATCCGGTGCAGTGGGAGGTGTTCGACCAGGCGTTCCACGGCCACGCCGCCATGGTGCTCATCGGTGACCCGAAACAGGCCATCTACGCCTTCCGGGGAGGTGATGTCACGACCTACTTGCGGGCCGCGCACACCGCCGGCGAACGCCGCACCCTCGGCACCAACTGGCGGTCCGACGCACCGCTGGTCGATGCGCTCGGCCGCTTCCTCGGCGGTGCCGCGCTCGGCGACCCGGACATCCGGGTGCACCAGGTGCGTGCGAACCACCCGAGCAGCCGACTACACGGTGCGCCGGACGACGCACCGTTCCGGATCCGCTACCTCGGCGTCGACCAGTTCAAGGCATCCCAGCTGACGCAGGACGACACGATCCGTGCCGGGGACTTCCGGGAGCGTGCAGCGGCCGACGCGGCCCAGGACATCGCCGCACTGCTGGACTCCGGTGCCACGTATGACGATCCGCGCGGGACACGTCCACTCGAGCCCAGCGATGTTGCGGTGCTGGCGTCCAGCAACGACCAGCTCGCCCTCATGCAGCGGCACCTGCGCGGGGTCGGCGTGCCCGCAGTGCTCAGCGGTGCAGGAAGTGTGTTCCGCACACCAGCGGCTGCGCACTGGCGCACGCTGCTCGAGGCGATGGACCAGCCGCACCGCTCGCCACGCGTGCGCGCGGCCGCGCTGACCCCCTTCATCGGACGCACGGTGACCGAGTTGGACGCCGACAGCGACGCGGTGACCGCGGCTGTCACCGATCGCATCCGCTACCTGGCAGCGACATACGAACGCCGCGGGATCGCAGCAGTTTTCGAGATCTGCTCGATCGGTAGTCTGTCCGAGCGGGTGCTGCGTGAGGTCGGCGGTGAGCGCGAGCTCACCGATCTGCGGCACATCGCCGAGGCGTTGCACGCGGTCGCAACCGACCGGGTCAGCGGACTGCCGGCGCTGATCGCGTGGCTGCACGATCAGGCGGAGGTGGACCGGCCCGCGTCCGGTGACGCCCGGGCACGACGCCTGGACAGCGATGACGACGCTGTCCAGCTACTGACCATGCACGGCAGCAAAGGGCTCGAATTCCCCATCGTTTATTTGCCGTTCGTCGCCAATCGGTTCGTCCGCGACGACGAGAACCCGCTGTTCCACGCACCGGGCGCCGACGGGGAGCCGGAAGTCCGGTCGATCTACATCGGCAAGCCCGGCGCTGACGTGCTGCGGCTGGCACGCCAGGAGGCCGCGGGGGAGTCACTACGCCTGTGTTACGTCGCGCTCACCCGCGCCAAGTCGCAGGTGGTCGCCTGGTGGGGGAGGTGCAACAACGCGCCGGATTCGGCGATCCACCGCCTGCTCCTCGATCGCGATCCTGCGGCCGCGAGCACGGACGGGACGGTCGCGGACTCGCGCGGGCAGTGCAGCGACGACGAGGCGATGGCCCTGTTGCGGCGCTGGGCGGACGCCGGCGGACCGCATTGGGAGAAGGTCACCAAGGCCGCCGGGTCCTCCCTCGAAACCCGCCCCAGGACAGCAGCTCTCGCCGTACGCGAGTTCACCCGGGTCATCGACGACGACTGGCGGCGCACCTCCTACTCGGCGCTCAGCCGGGTGCTCGAACAACTGCCCGCCGACGGGGTGAGCACCGAGGCTGAGGCCGACGTCCGCGACGACGAGCCGGACATCGTCGTCCCCGACCTCACGGGGTCGAAAGCTGCGGGGTCGAGCGCCGCCCCGAGTAGCCCTGAGTCACCCATGGCCTCCCTGCCGGTCGGTGCGACCTTCGGCTCCCTGGTCCACGCCGTGCTGGAGACCGCCGACCCCACCGCGCCCGATCTGCTGGAGGAGCTGCGCGCGCGCATCCGCGAGCAGCAGGTGCGGTGGCCGGTCGACCTCGACAGCGACGTGCTGGCGCAGGCCCTGGTCGCCGTTTACGACACCCCGCTCGGTCCGCTCGCACCCGGTGTCACGCTGCGGTCCGTCGGCCGGAACAAGTTGGCAGAGCTGGATTTCGAGCTGCCACTCGGCGCGCGGGACAGCGAGGAACGGGTGCGGTTGGGTCAGCTTGCCGCCATACTCCGGCGGCATCTGCCGCAGGGCGATCCGTTGCTGCCGTATGCCGACCTGCTCGACACCGACCTGCTCGGGGGGCAGGTGCTGCGCGGCTACCTGACCGGCTCGATCGACGTGGTGCTGCGGGTGGGGGAGCGCTATCTGGTCGCCGACTACAAGACCAACTGGCTGGGTCCCGCGGACCAGCCGTTGATGCTCGACGCATACGGGCCCGAGCCGCTCGCGGCCGCGATGGGGCACTCCGACTACCCGTTGCAGGCGCTGCTGTATGCCGCGACGTTGCACCGCTACCTGCGGTGGCGGCTGCCCGACTACGCCCCCGACCGGCATCTCGGTGGCGTCCTCTACCTCTACCTGCGCGGTATGGCGGGGCCGGACACCCCTGTTGTGGAAGGGAATCCGACCGGGGTGTTCTCGTGGCGACCGCCGACCCAGCTGGTGCTGGAGCTGTCCGACCTGCTCGACGGCGCGGGAGGCCAGTGATGGACGTTGACACCGAGGACCCGCGGCAGGCACGGCGAGCACGGGGATCGCTCGCCGTCGCGAACCGCAGCGGTCTGCTCGAAGCCGCAGACGTGCACGTCGCGCAGACCCTCAGCACCGTTGTCGCAGAGCAGGATCCGAGCGTCCAGTTGGCGCTCGCACTCGCCGTGCGCGCGGTGCGCCGTGGCTCGGTGTGTCTGGACCTCGCCGATGCCCTGCACCTCCCCGCCGAGGTGACCGAGAGCGCAGACCCGGAAGCTGAGGAGCGGAGCGGGGCGGCCGATCGGGATCAGCTCAAGGACTGCTGGCCGACCGACGCCGACGCCTGGCGGCAGGCGATAGAGAACAGCAACCTTGCGCGATCCGGTGTGTTGCGCGTCGAATTCGGCCTGGTCTACCTCGACCGCTACCACCGCGAGGAGGTGCGCGTCGCCCAGATCCTCCGCGACCGTGCCGCGGAACCTCCGCCACCGGTGGACGCCGACGTCCTCGACGCCGGGCTCGGCCGGCTGTTCCCGGACGAGGCCTTCGGCGAGCAGCGTGTCGCGGCGGCGCGTGCCGTGCAGCAGTGGACGACGGTGTTGACCGGAGGGCCGGGCACCGGCAAGACGTCGACCGTCGCCCGGCTGCTCGTGCTGCTGGGCGAGCAGTGGGCACATGCGGGACACGACCGGCCGATGCGGATCGCGCTGGCCGCGCCGACCGGCAAGGCGGCCGCGCGGCTGAAGGAATCGGTCGGTGACGCGGCTCGCCTGCTCGCGCCCGCGGATGCCGATCGCATCCGGGACCTCGACGCGATGACGCTGCACCGCCTGCTCGGCTGGCGGCCACGAGGCGGGGACACCTACCGTTTCAACGCCGCCAACCGGTTGCCGCACGACGTGATCGTCGTCGATGAGACCTCGATGGTGGCGCTGACGATGATGTCGCGACTGCTGCAGGCGGTGCGCCCGACGAGCCGGCTGGTGCTCGTCGGAGACGCAGACCAGCTCGCCTCGGTCGATGCCGGTGCCGTGATGGCCGATCTCGTCGACGGATATGCGGGACTTGCGCCCGAGACGGTCTGCCGACTCATGACCTCGCACCGGTTCGACGCCGGGATCGGCGAGTTGGCCTCGGCAGTGCGGGACGGGGACGCCGATGCCGTGGTGCGGCTGCTTCGGCACGGCGGCGACGCCGTCGGCTGGATCGAGGACGACGACCCGGCTCCCGCGTTGCGCGGTGGACTGCTGCGGCATGCGCTGCGGTTGCGAGAGCGCGCGGTGGCCGGCGATGTCGCCGGTGCCCTGGCCGCGCTCGCCGAGCACCGGCTGTTGTGCGCCCGCCGCTCCGGCCCGCGCGGGGTCCGCACCTGGAACATCCTGGTCGACGAATGGTTGTCCGAGGCGACCGGCGACCCACTGTGGGAGCCGATGTATCCCGGCCGTCCCGTCCTGGTGACCCGCAACGACTACGCGCTCGGGGTGCACAACGGTGACAGCGGCGTCGTGATGGGCGGGCCCGGGCCCGTCACCGCGCAGATCGGGACCGCGGCCGGCCCGGTCCCGATCGCGGCGAGCCGGTTGTCCGACATCGAGACGATGCACGCGATGACGATCCACAAGAGTCAGGGCAGCGAGGCGGAAGAGATCACCGTCCTCCTGCCGGATGGTGCATCCCCTCTGCTCACGCGAGAGCTCCTCTACACCGCGATCACCCGAGCGCAACGCCGCGTGACAGTCGTCGGCAGCGAGGCCACGGTCCGTGCCGCGGTTGCCGCCCAGATCCGTCGCGCGACCGGCCTGCGGCAGCGGCTCGCCATACCCGCCGATTGACGCTCGAACTCGCCGCTGACCCCCCAATTGCGCCGTCAGCTGCTATTTCGACCGTCAACGGGCGAGACGCGGCGCCCGCCGCACCCCCCGGGTCAGTCCCGGAGTAGGCCCAGCTCCCTCGCGCGCGCGACGGCACCGGTGCGTGAGTCGGCGCCCAGCTCGTCGGGCGGTGCATCCTTCAGCAGGTAGCCCGACGCCCCGGCCTCCACCGCGCGCAGGATGTCCTGGTCGGTGTCGTAGGTCGTGAGGATCAGCACCCGTGGCGCGTCCGGCGCGGCCAGCACGCGCTCGGTCGCGGCGACCCCGTCCATGCCGGCGCCCATCTGCAGGTCCATCAGCACCACATCGACCTCGTGTTCGGCGGCCAACCGCACCCCGTCCTGGCCGTTGCCGGCCTCGGCGACCACCTCGATGCCCGCGGTCGTGAGCAGCATCCGCAACCCGGTCCGCACCACCGGGTGGTCGTCGACGAGCAGCACGCGAGTCACCGCGGGCCTCCCGCCGGGACCTCCACGTGCACACTGGTGCCGTCGCCGGGCGCCGACTCGATGGTCGCGTGCCCGCCGGCATCCCGGGCACGTTCTCGGATGGCGCGCAGCCCGAACCCGCCCGCCGCACTGGGCACGACCTCGGTGGCCGTGTCGAAACCGATGCCGTCGTCGGTGATGTCGAGCACCATGTCGTCGCCGAAGGCCAGGGTGATGACTGTATGCCGGGCCCGCGCGTGCTGGCGGACGTTGGACAGCGCTCCCTGCGCGATCCGCAGCAGCGCGGCCTCGATGGTCGTGGGCAGCGGGCGTTTGTCGCCCTCGACGACCAGCCGCACGTCCAGGCCCGTGCCCTGGCGGTCCACCAGCCGCTGCAGAGCGGCGGACAGCGGTGAGCGCTCGAGGTCGGTGGGTGTGAGGGCGTGAACCACCGTGCGCACGTCATCGAGCCCGACCGCCGCCGTCTCCTCGATCTGCCGCAGCATGTCCACCAGCGTCGTCGTGTCCGGCTCGCCGGCCAACCCGGCGCGTGACAGCAGCAGGATGCTGGAGAAGCCCTGCGCGACCGTGTCGTGGACGTCCCGCGCGAGACGCGCGCGTTCGGCAAGCATCCCGGACTCGCGCTGGGCACCGGCAAGCGCTTCGCTCGTGGCGACCAGATCCTCCTGTGCCGCAACGAGTTCGGTGTTGAGCAACCTGCGCTGCTCACTCTCCTGCCGGAGCGCCGAGTAGATCCAGGAAATACCGACCGCGACGATCGCACCGAGTGTCGGACCCACGATCGACGGCACGACAGCGGTGTCCGGTTGGTGCAGTTGTGCGACGACCACCACGATCACACCCGCCACCACTGCCAGCAGCGCGAACCAGCGCGGCAGCAGGTGCAGCGCCAGGAAGAAGAGCGCGAACGCGACCCAGCTCAGCTCCGCCGATGCGGCAACCAGTGCCGTCCAGCCGGCGAAAAGGATGACGAACCAGCACCACCCCGCGAGCTGCCGGTGCTCCCCGAAACGGCTTGGCGTGAGAAGCAATCCGACGGCATACCAGGCGAACAGCAGCACGCAGCCCGCGACGAGCATTCCCGGGCGGCTCGACACCTGCGCACCGCGGATCGTCCCGATGGCGAGCAACAGCACGAAGAGCCCGTGCATGGCCAGCTGCAGGGCACGCATTACCGACGTGCCGGCCGTTGGAGCGTGATTTTCGAGCATCGGCCCGACGCTAACGGATCGACGCCGCCCGGCGCTCCCTCGGTGCATCCATCGAACGGTTGACCCCAGGCTCCATCGAAGGGGATCGCCGGTTTCGACCGTCTGTCCGATGTCCTCCGTCTCGATCTGCCGAAGACTCGATGGCACAGCGAAATCCATTGTGAAAGCGAGGAGGAACGGAAGTGTTCCTGGCAATCCGGGACCTGTGGTGGGCGCGTGGCCGGTTCCTGCTGATGACGGCGGCGATCGCGCTGATCACCTTGTTGGTGGTGATGCTGTCCGGGCTCACGGAGGGGCTGGGCCGGCAGAGCACCTCGGCGATCACCTCGCTGCGCGCGGACCAGATCGCGATGGAGCGACCGGCATCCGGTGAGGCACTGTCGATGTCGACCAGCCGGATCACCCCGGCTGCGCTGCTGCAGGCACGGACCCAGCCCGGTGTTCGAGCGGCCGACCCGATCGGCATCACCGCGACGCGCGTCAGCATCGACCACATGCCGGTGCCTGCGACCCTCTTCGGGGTCGACCCCGGAGCTGCCGTCGCGCCCCGTGGGGTCAGCGCCACCAGCACGGTGGTCAGCAGCGACCTGGCCAGCGATCACGCGGTGCACGTCGGTGACATCGTCGACGTGGCCGGCACGAAACTGCGGGTCGCCCGGATCGTGGACGACGCGTCGTTCAGTCACGTCCCCGTCGTGTGGGTGCCGCGATCGCTGTGGCGCCATACCAGTGGGGCGGCGGCAGGGGAGTGCAGCGTGCTCGCTCTGCGGACCACCAAGGGGTATGACGCAGCCGCCTTCGACTCCGCCACCGGGTTGGTCGCAAAGTCCAAGGGTGACTCACTGTCGGCGATCGGTTCCTACTCCGCCGAGAACGGCTCGCTCACCCTGATCCGGGTGCTGCTGATCGCGATCTCCGCACTGGTGATCGGCGCCTTCTTCACCGTCTGGACGGTGCAGCGCGAGGGCGACCTCGCAGTGCTGAAGGCGATCGGCGCCCGCACCGGCTACCTGCTGCGCGACGCGCTCGGCCAAGCACTGCTGACCCTGCTGATCGGCGGCGGCATCGGCACCGCGGCGGCACTCGGCCTGGGCCTCGCAGCGCGCGGGAACGTGCCGGTGGTGATCGATTTCGCAACGGTGGCAGTGCCGTTCGGCCTCATGGTCGCCGTTGGCCTGGTCGGAGCGGTGGCGGCGCTGCGACGCGTGGTGACCGTCGACCCGATGACCGCATTGGCCGGTGCACGATGACGACGGGTGAGGTGACCATGACGGAGGATGCGATGTGTGCGCTCGAACTCGACGACGTGAGTGTGCGATTCCGAGACGGGGAGGGCTGGACCTACGCACTCCGCGACGTGTCGCTGACAGTGTCGGCCGGGGAGTTCCGTGCGGTCACAGGGCCGTCCGGCTCCGGCAAGTCGACGTTGCTGGCAGTGGCCGGTCTGCTGTTGACACCGACGTACGGGACGGTGCGGATTGGCGGCAAGGATGTATCGGAGGCGAGCGCGACGGCCCGCACCGACCTGCGCCGTGCAGACATCGGCTTCGTCTTCCAGCAGCCGCATCTGCTCGGGTCGCTCACGGCATTGGAGCAGCTGCAGCTGGTGGCGCGCTTGGACGGTGACCGTTCGGCGGCCACGACCGAGCACGCGAAGGAACTGCTGGACCAGGTCGGTCTCGGCCACGTCATGCACAAGCGCCCATCGGCGCTGTCCGGTGGTCAGCGGCAACGGGTCGGGATCGCCCGCGCGTTGATGGGCGACCCGAAACTGCTGCTGGTGGACGAGCCGACGTCCGCGCTGGATCTCGAGCGCGGTCTCGCGATCGTCGACCTGCTGCGCACCCTCACCACCGAACGCCGCCTCGGCACCCTGCTGGTCACCCACGACCTGGCGACGCTCGCCGAGCGGGATGAGGTCGTGCGTCTCGTCGACGGCCGCATCCCGGAGCCCCAACCCGTCCCCGGATGGTCACCCTGACGCTCGGATTCACGAGTGACGGCCGAATTCGGCCGTCAGTCGTGAATTACGCCGTCAGAGTCGGAGGCCGCGGCGGTGGGCACCGGCCAGGCGGGATCGGCCCGGCCGGCATACGCCTCGGCGAGTATGGCGACCGCCCGCTCGCGGGGCAGCGCCCCGCGCCACCCGCTCAGCGCGTCGGTCACCTGCACCGACCCGTCGGCGACCTCGGCCTCGCCGATCACCGCGAAGGCGTAGTCGCGGCGCTCCCTGCTGGACCGGATGCGGGCACCCAGAGATCCCTCGACGTCCAGTTCGGCACGCAACCCTGCGGCGACCAGCTCGTCGACGAATCGGCGCGCGACCGCGTCGGCCTTCTCCGACACCGGCAGGACCCGCAGCTGGATCGGATTGAGCCACAACGGCATCCGACCGTCATACCGCTCGAGCAACGCCGCAACGACCCGCTCCATCGACCCCACGGTGCCGCGGTGGATCATCACCACCAGGTGACTCCCGCCGTCCGCCCCGTCATACCGCAGGTCGAAACGCTCGGGCTGCACGAAGTCCAGCTGCACGGTCGCGATCGTCTCCTCATGGCCGTTGCCGTCCAGCACCTGCAGGTCGAGTTTCGGGCCGTAGAACGCCGCCTCGCCCGCTGCCTCGACCAGCGAGAGGCCGTGTGCCGCCAGGTCGACGGCTTCCGCGGCCTGCCGCAGCGCGTCGGTCGCGTCGGCCCACAGCCCGGGATTGCCGAGATAGCCCCGGCCGTCGTCCCGCAGGGACAGCCGGACGTAGTCCACCGGCATGCCGAGCACCTCCTGGGCGTGCAGCGCGGACCGCAGCGCACTCGCCGCCTCGTCCGCCACCTGGTCCGGCCGACAGAACACGTGGGTGTCGTCCAGGCTGATCTGCCGCACCCGGGTCAGGCCGGACACGACCCCCGAGCGTTCGGCGCGGAACATCGGCGCCAGTTCGTTGAGCCGGATGGGTAGCTCGCGGTAGGAATGCGCCCGCGACGCGTAGACCATCGCATGGTGCGGGCAGTTGGCCGGGCGGAGCACCAGCTGGTCCTCGGGCGGTTCGTCGCCGAGCGCCATTGGTGGAAACATGTCGTCCGCGAATTTGGCCCAGTGGCCGGACCTTTCGAAGAGGCCACGTTTGCCGAGCACGGGGGTGTGCACGCCGACGCAACCGTCCCCGCGGGCGATGTCGCGGGCCAGCCGCTCCAGCTCGTCACGGATCACCGAGCCGGCCGGCAGCCAGAGCGGCAGGCCGGCGCCGACGAGGGGATCGGTCGCGTAGATCCCGAGCGCGCGCCCGAGCGCGTGGTGGTCCGGTTTCGGATCGGACTGTTTGGCAGGTGCTTTCACGGATACCTCGGATCGGAGGGCTCCGGTGCCATCTCCCGCGACGACGAAACGCCCCGGAGATGACTCCGGGGCGATGTGGGCGGGTGGTTCAGCGCAACACAGCGGGGCCGGAGTTGTCCGGCGTCGTCGTGCGCTGCGCGTCATACATGACGGTCAGGGTACCCCGAGGCAGTCCGCTCGCGCACCCGCAAATGTGGTCAGGCCCGGTCGGCCACGAGGTATGCCGCCCCGCCGCTGACCGCCGCCGCAACCGCGACCGAGGGCCACGCGCCGATCTTCTTCGCCAGCGGGTGCGAGGCGCCGAACGAGCCGAGGTAGATCGCGCTCAATGCCGCGGCACCGACCGGCCCGCGCTTGGCCAGCCAGGTGCGACCGGCGAAGATGCCCGCGGCGCCGAGCAGCACACCGCCGAGCGGACGGATGCCGGTCTCCCGAGCCGTGAGGTAACCGCCGACCAGCCCGAGGGCTGCGATCGGTGCGGTCTGGACGTGCGTCGCGTTGCGAAGAGCCATGTCCCGCAGCGTAAGACGCCCGACTGAAGCCCGATGGCTCGGGTCAGTGGTTGGCCCAGGAGATCGTGACGCGACGGTTCTTCGCACGCCCTGCCGGGTTGTCGGACCCGTCCTTCGTGGTGTTGGCGGCGATCGGCTGGCGTTCACCGTTGCTGGAGACCTTCAGCTTCACACCCGGCAGGTCCTTGCA